>JBMOKS010000118.1:0-17285 GCA_049324355.1 Bacteroidota bacterium | reverse complement strand
TCGACTTCGTTATTAAAACTCCTCCGGCAGCAATATTAATCCTGGATGCTGCTAAGAAACAAAAAGGTTCTGCAGAGCCCAACCGTACCAAGGTTGGATCAATCACCTGGGATCAGGTGAAGACTATCGCAGAAACCAAGATGCCCGACCTCAACGCATTCAAAGTTGAGTCTGCCATGAAGATGGTGGCCGGTACAGCCAGAAGCATGGGTATCACAGTATCAGGAAAAGCTCCTTGGGATAAATAACATTTCTACGACAATGGCAAGAATTTCAAAAAACAGAAAAGCTGTTTTAGCAAAATACAATCTGGAGAAAGAATTTACTCTGGAAGATGCTTCAAAAATGCTGAAGGATATCACCTTCACTAAGTTTGATGCTTCAGTTGATCTGGATATCCGTTTAGGTGTTGATCCTAAGAAGTCTGATCAAATGGTAAGAGGTGTAGTGTCATTGCCCCACGGTATCGGTAAAACCGTACGTGTATTGGTATTGTGCACACCTGATAAGCAACAAGAAGCGAAAGACGCTGGTGCAGACCACGTCGGGCTGGATGACTATATCCAGAAGATCGAAGGCGGTTGGACAGACATCGATGTGATCATCTGTACGCCTACAGTAATGGCAAAGGTTGGTAAGCTGGGTAAAGTACTTGGACCCCGTGGCCTTATGCCAAACCCCAAATCAGGAACTGTTACGCTTGAAGTCGGTAAAGCCGTGAAAGAAGTAAAAGCCGGTAAAATCGATTTCAAAATTGATAAACAAGGTATCATTCATGTTGGCATTGGCAAAGCTTCCTTCTCGGCCGATAAGATCCGGGACAATGCTGCAGAGATGATCCACACCGTGGCAAAGTTGAAGCCTGCCTCAGCGAAAGGTGCATACTTCAGAAGTATCACTATCTCTACAACGATGAGCCCAGGCATCGCCATTGACACGAACTCAATTGCTGGTATTTAAGAATTAACAAACATGACCAGAGACGAAAAAGCACAGATCATAGAAGAGCTTGCAGGCAAGTTTGCCGCGAACGCGCACTTCTATATCACCGATGCTACCGGTTTTACCGTGGCGCAGGTGAATAATTTTAGAAGGCTGTGCTTCAAGAGTGGCGTGGAGTACAGGGTTTACAAAAACACCCTGATCCGCAAGGCACTCGAGAGGCAAGAAGGCGTTGACTACTCTCCTTTGTTTAAATCATTACATGGCTTTTCTGGAATTATCTTTTCCAAAGAAGTTGGTAATGCTCCCGCAAAGGTGATCAAGGAGTTTCGCAAGAAGCTCGAAGGCAAACCTGTTTTAAAAGCTGCTTCAATCGAATCAGCCCCGTTTATCGGGGATGAGAACTTGAACACGCTCAGTGAGCTGAAGTCGAAAAACGAACTCATTGGTGAAGTTATTTCTATACTGCAATCACCTGCCAAGAATGTACTCTCTGCGCTGCTTAGCGGAAAGAGCACTGTGGCTGGCCTGGTGAAGGCGTTGGAAGAACGTGGTACTAAATAATTGTTGAACCTGAATTAATTAAATTTTACAAAAATGGCTGATATTAAAGCTCTTGGAGATCAACTTGTTGAACTCACCGTTAAAGAAGTTAACGAACTGGCTTCTTATCTGAAGGAAACTTACGGTATTGAACCCGCGGCTGCGGCTGTAGCTGTTGCTGCACCTGCAGGTGGAGCTGGTGGTGGCGCTGCCGCTGCTGAAAAAACTAACTTCGATGTAGTATTGAAAGCCCCCGGCGCTAACAAACTGCAAATCGTGAAACTAGTGAAGGAACTCACCGGTCTTGGCCTGAAAGAAGCTAAAGACATGGTAGATGGAGCTCCTAAAACTATCAAAGAAGGTTTACCGAAGGACGAAGCTGAAAACTTGAAGAAGCAACTCGTTGAGGCTGGTGCCGAAGTTGAGTTGAAGTAATTTCTTCTTGGGACGAGGATACCGTCTCAACAGCTTCGGTTAGACCCCGTGTCTGCTCCCAGTACACTTGGGATGAGACGGGGTCTATTCCTATTTATGCCGATGGCATATGTATTCAAATTTACTTGACGATTTTATTGTTCTGTCCAGGATACAATACAACTTAAACGTAAACAACCTTGGCAAAGAAGATTAACAACGGTAGGATCGACTTCTCGTCTATCGAGAAAGTACTAGACTACCCCGACTTTCTGGATCTGCAACTCCAGTCTTTCAAAGATTTCCTGCAAATCGAAACTCCGGCTGAAAAACGACAAAACGAAGGTCTTTACAAGGTGTTCGCTGAGAACTTCCCCATCAGCGATTCACGCGAGAACTTTGTGCTTGAGTTCGTTGACTATACCATCGATCCACCGAAATACTCCGTAGACGAGTGTATCGACCGCGGATTGACGTTCTCCGTTCCGTTGAAGGCGAAACTCAGACTTACCTGCAACGACGAGGATAACGAAGATTTTGAAACCATCGAACAGGAAGTGTTCCTCGGTAATATCCCGTACATGACCGAGAAAGGTTCGTTTGTGATCAATGGCGCCGAACGCGTTATTGTTTCCCAGCTGCACAGATCACCGGGTGTGTTCTTTGCCATGAGCAAACACACCAACGGTACCAAACTGTACTCGGCACGTATCATTCCATTCAAAGGTTCATGGATTGAATTCGCTACCGATGTGAACGCTGTCATGTATGCTTACATTGACCGTAAAAAGAAATTCCCCGTAACCACGCTGCTCCGCGCAATAGGTTATGGATCAGATAAAGATATACTCGACCTGTTCGGACTTTCCGAAGAGGTTGAAGCCAATAAAAATACACTCAAGAAGATCGTTGGCCGCAAGCTCGCCGCGAGGGTATTGAAAACCTGGACGGAAGACTTCGTAGACGAAGATACCGGTGAAGTGGTGTCTATCGACCGCAACGAAGTATTGTTAGAGCGCGATCACCTGATCGAAGCAGAAGATGTAGACGTGATCCTGGACTCCGGTGTGAAATCTATCATTTTGCACCGTGATGACATCAACATCTCTGACTACAACATCATCTTCAATACCCTGGCAAAAGATACTTCCAACTCTGAAAAAGAAGCCGTGGAATATATCTACCGCCAGTTGCGTAACACCGAAGCACCCGATGAACAAACCGCTCGCGATATCATCCAGAGCTTGTTCTTCAGTGAAAAACGTTATGACCTTGGTGAAGTTGGACGTTACCGGATCAACAAGAAGCTCGGCCTTGACTTAGGTTATGACCAGCGCGTGTTGACCAAAGAAGATATCATCCTTATCGTGAAGTACCTCATCGGTCTGATCAACTCCAAGGCCGTTGTCGACGATATCGATCACCTTTCCAACAGAAGGGTAAGAACGGTAGGCGAGCAGCTCTATTCTCAGTTTGGTGTAGGTCTTGCCCGTATGGCGAGAACCATCAAAGAAAGAATGAACGTTCGCGACAACGAAGACTTCAAACCCGTTGACCTCATCAACGCGCGTACCTTGTCTTCGGTGATCAACTCGTTCTTCGGAACAAACCAGCTCTCTCAGTTCATGGATCAAACCAACCCGCTGGCGGAGATCACGCACAAGCGCAGAATGTCTGCCCTTGGTCCAGGTGGTCTGTCACGCGAGCGCGCAGGTTTCGAGGTTCGCGATGTTCACTATACGCACTATGGTCGTCTGTGTACGATCGAAACCCCTGAAGGTCCGAACATCGGTCTGATCTCCTCACTTTGCGTTCACGCAAAGGTGAATAAGATGGGTTTCATCGAAACCCCTTATCGGAAGATCGAGAACGGTAAAGTAAGAGTGAAAGATCCTGTGGTATTCCTTACCGCAGAAGAAGAAGATACTAACTATATCGCTCAGGCCAATGCCCCTATTAAGGCGGCCACCGGCGAATTTACAGTTGAAAAAGTTAAGTCACGCTTTGAAGGCGACTTCCCTGTAGTGGAGCCGAAAGATCTCAAGTACATGGACATCGCGCCAAATCAGATCGTATCGGTAGCAGCTTCGCTGATTCCATTCCTGGAACACGACGATGCCAACCGTGCGCTGATGGGTTCGAACATGCAGCGTCAGGCCGTGCCGCTGATGAGACCCGAAGCACCTATCGTTGGCACCGGTCTTGAAGGACAAGTAGCGCTCGACTCCCGTGCGTTGATTCTGGCCGAAGGCGATGGCGTGGTTGAATTTGTAGATGCAAAGAAGATCACCATCAAATACGAAGTGACCGAAGAACAAAGACTCGTCAACTTCGACGATGAATTCAGAACCTACAGCCTGATCAAGTTCAGACGAACCAACCAGGATACCTGTATCAACCTCACACCGCTCGTAAGAAAAGGTGAGAAGGTTTTAAAGGGTCAGCCGTTGTGTGAAGGCTATGCAACAGAAGCCGGAGAACTGGCGCTGGGCCGCAACCTGCTCGTGGCTTACATGCCTTGGCAGGGCTACAACTTCGAAGATGCGATCGTTATCTCTGAAAAAGTAGTACGTGACGATATCTACACCTCCATTCATATTGAAGAATTTGAACTGGAAGTGCGCGACACGAAGCGCGGTGAAGAAGAACTTACTTCTGAAATCCCCAACGTGAGCGAGGAAGCCGTGAAACACCTCGACGAGAACGGTATCATCCGAATCGGAGCAGAAGTAAAAGAAGGCGACATCCTCATCGGCAAGATCACACCGAAAGGTGAGACCGATCCTACGCCTGAAGAAAAACTCTTGAGAGCGATCTTCGGTGACAAAGCCGGCGATGTGAAAGATGCATCCCTGAAGGCGCCGCCGTCATTGAAAGGTGTTGTTATCGATACGAAACTCTTCTCACGCCCTAAGCGCGATAAAGATGTTCGTACGAAGTCTAAAAAAGAACTCGACGCACTGAAGAACAAGTATAGCAAGCAGCTAACTGACCTTCGTGAAGAGATGATCAATAAACTGACCAAGTTGCTGAACGGCAAGAACAGCAATGGTGTGAAGCACAAGTTTGGTGATGAACTGGTGAGCAAGGGTGTGAAATTTTCTTCGAAAGTGATCGAGAACAACCTCTTCCCCGACAAGAACATCTACCGCGATGAAAGCAACTACAACGTTCCTGAAGAAGTGAACCTGATTGCCGACATTAGCCTTGAAAACTGGACACCCGACGACCACACCAACGAGCTCGTAGGTCAGATGGTGAAGAATTATCTGTTGAAGAGAAATACTTACGCCGGCGAATTCAAACGTGAGCGTTTCACCCTTGAAGTGGGTGATGAACTGCCGACTGGTATTGTGCAGCTGGCGAAGGTTTATGTGGCGAAGAAGCGTAAGCTCAAAGTAGGTGATAAGATGGCCGGTCGTCACGGTAACAAGGGTGTTGTGGCAAGGATCGTGCGTGAAGAAGATATGCCGTTCCTGCTGGATGGAACACCGGTTGATATCTGTCTGAACCCCCTGGGCGTACCTTCGCGTATGAACCTGGGTCAGATCTACGAAACGGTATTGGCATGGGCTGGCTTCAAGCTCGGTAAAAAATATGCCACGCCGATCTTCGACGGTGCGTCACTCGACCAGGTACAAAAAGAATTGAAAGAAGCAGGCCTGCCCGAATTCGGAAGGACTTATCTCTACGATGGTTTGACCGGAGATAAATTCGATCAGCCTGTAACCGTAGGTATGGCATACATGCTGAAACTGGGTCACTTGGTAGACGATAAGATGCACGCGCGTTCTATCGGACCGTACTCGCTCATCACACAGCAACCGCTGGGTGGTAAGGCGCAGTTTGGTGGTCAACGATTCGGTGAAATGGAGGTTTGGGCTATCGAGGCATTTGGTGCTTCAAGCATCCTCCAGGAGATCCTGACGATCAAGTCTGACGACGTAATCGGCCGTGCGAAAGCATACGAAGCTATCGTGAAAGGTGAGAATATGAGGAGACCCAATATCCCTGAATCGTTCAACGTACTCGTGCACGAACTCAGAGGTCTGGCCCTTGAGATCACAATGGATTAATTTTTTTGTTATACGGACGGATGATTATCCGTCCTTAAATCACAAAATATGTCTTTTAGAAAAAATAAAAAGATCAACAACGACTTCTCCAAGATCACCATCAGCCTGGCTTCACCGGAGTCTATCCTGGAAAGCTCACACGGCGAGGTGACACAACCCGAGACCATCAACTATAGAACTTACAAACCCGAAATGGGCGGTTTGTTCTGCGAAAGGATTTTCGGACCTGTGAAGGATTGGGAATGTCATTGCGGTAAGTATAAAAGAATTCGGTACAAAGGCATCATCTGCGATCGTTGCGGTGTTGAGGTTACCGAGAAGAAAGTGCGTCGCGAGCGCATGGGCCACATCGAGCTGGTTGTACCTGTTGCACACATCTGGTACTTCCGGTCATTACCAAATAAGATCGGTTATTTGTTAGGCCTACCTACCAAAAAACTCGATCAAATCATTTACTACGAGCGTTATGTTGTTATTCAACCCGGTACTAAGGAAGAAGACGGTGTGAACCGCCTCGATTTCCTTACGGAAGAAGAATACCTCGACATTGTTGATAAACTGCCCCGCGAAAACCAGCTCCTCGACGACAATGACCCTAAGAAGTTCATTGCCAAGATGGGCGCTGAAGCCCTGGAGATGCTGTTGTCAAGAACACAACTCGATACACTGTCCTATGAACTGAGGCACCAGGCTGCTACTGACACTTCTCAGCAGCGTAAAGCAGAGGCGTTGAAGCGTTTGAAAGTGGTTGAAGCCTTCCGCGAAGCCCGCACACGTATCGAGAACAAGCCGGAGTGGATGGTGATCAAGATGGTACCCGTAATTCCACCGGAATTGCGTCCTCTTGTGCCGTTGGATGGTGGCCGTTTTGCAACATCGGATTTGAATGACCTCTACAGACGTGTTATTATCCGTAATAACCGTTTGAAGAGACTGATCGATATCAAAGCACCTGAGGTGATCTTGCGCAACGAAAAGCGTATGCTTCAGGAAGCCGTAGATTCACTGTTCGACAATTCACGTAAAGTGAATGCGGTTCGTTCAGATGGAAACCGCGCCTTGAAGTCCTTGAGTGATATGCTGAAAGGTAAACAAGGCCGCTTCCGTCAAAACCTGCTGGGCAAGCGTGTTGACTACTCTGGTCGCTCGGTTATCGTGGTAGGCCCTGAGTTGAAACTGCATGAATGCGGTCTGCCCAAAGATATGGCGGCTGAATTGTTCAAGCCATTCATCATTCGCAAGCTCATCGAAAGAGGAATTGTGAAGACCGTGAAGTCGGCAAAGAAAATTGTTGACAGGAAAGATCCTGTGATCTGGGATATTTTGGAAAACGTACTGAAAGGACATCCTGTACTGCTGAACCGTGCTCCTACGCTCCACAGACTTGGTATCCAGGCTTTCCAGCCCAAGCTGATCGAAGGAAAAGCTATACAGCTTCACCCGCTCGTATGTACTGCGTTTAACGCCGACTTCGACGGTGACCAGATGGCTGTTCACGTTCCCCTCGGACAAGAAGCAATACTGGAAGCGTCGTTGCTGATGCTTTCATCGCATAATATTTTGAACCCCGCCAATGGCGCCCCCATCACCGTACCATCGCAGGACATGGTGTTGGGTCTGTACTACCTCACCAAAGGAAGAAAAGCTACGCCTGAATTCCCCGTAAAAGGTGAAGGCAAGCGCTTCTACTCAGCCGAAGAGGTGATCGTAGCTTTCAACGAAGGCCGAGTATCCAAGCACGCCATCGTGAAGGTGAGGGTAAAAGTAAAAGATAAAAAGACCGGTGAGTTGGAATTCAAATCCATCGAAACGGTCGTAGGCAGAGTGCTGTTCAATCAGCATGTACCTGAAGAAGTAGGCTTCGTAGATGAACTGCTCACGAAGAAAAAACTTCAGACCATTATCGCTGATGTATTCAAATATGCCGGTCTGTCGAAGACTGCGAAGTTCTTGGATGATATCAAAGAACTTGGATTCCAGATGGCCTACAAAGGTGGCCTGTCGATGGGTCTGAACGACGTGAAAGTACCCGTTGAAAAGGAAAAACTCGTAGCTAACGCCCAGGAAGAAGTTGATTCTGTATGGAATAACTACATGATGGGTCTTATCACCGACAACGAACGTTACAACCAGGTGATCGACATCTGGACGCGTACCAATACCATGCTGACCAACACCCTGATGCGTCAGTTGGAAGATGATCAGCAAGGGTTCAACTCGATCTACATGATGATGCACTCGGGTGCCCGTGGTTCGAGAGAACAGATCCGCCAGTTGGGTGGTATGCGCGGTCTGATGGCGAAACCTCAGAAAAACCTTGCCGGTTCAGTAGGTTCCATCATCGAGAACCCTATCCTTTCAAACTTCAAAGAAGGATTGGACGTGTTAGAGTACTTTATCTCTACACACGGTGCGCGTAAAGGTCTTGCCGATACCGCATTGAAAACTGCCGACGCTGGTTACTTGACCCGTCGTCTCGTTGACGTGGCGCACGACCTGGTGATCACCGAAGAAGATTGCGGAACACTCCGTGGTCTGAAAGTAACAGCATTGAAAGACAATGAAGATATCGTTGAACCACTGTCAGAAAGGATCCTCGGCCGTACAACTGTACACGATATTTACGATCCGCTGACCGACGATTTGATCTGCGAAGCAAATCAGGAGATCACCGACGAGATCGCAAAGAAAATTGAGGAAACCAGCATTGAAGAAGTGGAGATCCGTTCACTGCTCACCTGCGAATCGAAGATTGGCGGTTGTGCAAAATGTTACGGAAGAAATCTTGCTACCGGCAAGATGGTTCAGACCGGCGAAGCTGTAGGTGTTATCGCAGCCCAGTCTATCGGTGAACCTGGAACTCAGCTTACCCTTCGTACATTCCACGTGGGTGGTACAGCATCTAACATTGCCGTAGAAGCAAACATCAAAGCCAAATTCCCTGGTGTAGTAGAATTTGAAGGCGTCCGTATCATAGAGACCACCGACAACGAGAACAACCCTGTTCAGGTTGTGATGGGTCGTACCGGTGAGATCAGGATCCTCGATAAAGAAAAGAACAGAGTACTGATCACCAATAACGTTCCTTACGGCGCGTTCCTGAAAATTAAGGATGGTCAGAAAGTGGAGAAAGGCGATGAATTGTGTTACTGGGATCCTTACAACGCCGTGATCCTGTCAGAGTTCGATGGAACGATTGAGTACGAAGCCATCATCGAAGGTGTTACGTACAAAGAAGAGTCTGACGAGCAGACCGGTCACCGTGAAAAAGTGATCACCGAAACCAGGGATAAGACTAAAAACCCTGCGGTTGTAGTAAAAGGAAAGACTGATACAAAAGGATATAACATTCCGGTGGGTGCCCACCTTGCCGTAGACGAAGGCGAAAAGATCAAGGCTGGGCAGGTGTTGGCGAAGATCCCTCGTACGATGGGTAAATCAAGAGATATCACCGGTGGTCTGCCTCGTGTGACGGAACTGTTTGAAGCGCGTAACCCTTCGAACCCCGCTGTTGTGAGCGAGATCGATGGTGTTGTAACCTACGGAGGTATCAAGCGCGGTAATCGCGAGATCTTCATCGAATCACGCGACGGCGTTCAGAAGCGTTACCTGGTGCCGCTGTCGAAGCACATCCTGGTTCAGGATAACGACTTCGTAAAAGCCGGTCAACCATTGTCCGATGGTTCTATTACACCTTCAGATATTCTGTTGATCAAAGGACCTACTGCCGTGCAGGAATACCTGGTAAACGAAATTCAGGAAGTATATCGTCTGCAGGGTGTGAAGATCAACGACAAGCACATCGAAGCTATCGTTAGCCAGATGATGCAGAAAGTTGAGATCATCGATCCGGGAGATACGAACTTCTTGCCTGGCGAGTATGTAGATAAATTCTCCTTCCGCGAGGAAAACGATTTGGTTCTTGACAAGAAAGTAGTTGTTGACGCTGGCGATTCTCAGAGCATGAAACCAGGCCAGATCATTACGGCCCGTGACCTCCGTGACGAGAACTCAGCGCTGCGCAGAAAAGACCAAAGAGTAGTTGAAGTACGCGATGCTTTGGCTGCCGTGTCAAGGCCTACGCTGCAAGGTATTACGCAGGCTTCATTGAAGACGGAAAGCTGGTTGTCAGCTGCTTCCTTCCAGGAAACGACGAAGGTATTGAGCGAAGCAGCGATCCGTGGTAAGACAGACTGGCTGATGGGTATGAAGGAGAACGTGATCGTTGGTCACTTGATCCCTGCCGGAACGGGTCAGCGTAAGTTCAACGAACTCCTCGTTACCCACAAAGACGAGTACAGTGCCTTGACCAGCGCAGAGGCGAAGACCAAAGACCGAGAGAAGGAATTGCAAGACTGAATTCAATAAGTCATTAGTCAATAGTCATTGGTCAATGGGAGTACCTGGAGGCCAATGACTTTTTCACTTAAATAAAACATTTTCTAATGACTAGTGACCAATGACTAAAAACCATGGCAGAAGATAAGAACAAACAGCAACTTCAGAATCAGATCAATATTGAGCTTTCTGAAGAGATTGCCGAGGGCATCTATTCCAACCTGGCAATGATAGCCCATTCGAATAGTGAATTTGTTATCGATTTTATCCGGCTCATGCCTGGTGTGCCCAAAGCGAAGGTAAAATCAAGGATTGTCATTACGCCTGAGCATGCCAAACGTTTTTTAATAGCCTTAAAGGACAATATTGACAAGTATGAGGCCTCTTTTGGGCCCATCAAGCGGACAGAGGATATGCCCAAATTCCCCATGAATTTTGGGGGGACAATGGGGGAAGCGTAAGGGGAAAGTGCTGAAAAAGCGGTTTTTAACCCAGGAGGATACAAAAATCTTGGTAAAAGGCTTTGTATCCTTTATTACTTATGATACCTTTGCAGTCCTAATTTTGAAAGGTTTATAAATTAAGAATATAAATGCCTACCATTCAACAACTTGTAAGAAAAGGAAGGAAGAAATTGACCTTCAAGTCTAAGTCTCCCGCCTTGGATTCCTGCCCTCAGCGCAGGGGCGTATGTACACGTGTGTACACTACTACGCCTAAGAAGCCTAACTCTGCTATGCGTAAAGTAGCCAGGGTTCGTCTCACCAACGGTAAAGAGGTGAACGCCTACATTCCGGGTGAAGGCCACAATCTTCAGGAACACTCTATCGTGTTGATCCGCGGTGGAAGGGTAAAAGACCTTCCCGGTGTTCGTTACCACATCATCCGTGGTGCTTTAGATACTGCAGGCGTGAATGGTCGCAAGCAGGGAAGATCAAAATATGGTGCAAAAAGACCTAAGGCCGGTGCAGCTACAGCGGCTCCTGCAAAAGGTGGAAAAAAATAATCTGACGACGTCATGAGAAAGACAAAACCTAAAAAAAGATACTTACTTCCTGATCCTAAGTTCCAGGATACACTGGTAACCAAATTCGTCAACTACTTGATGGAACAAGGAAAGAAGAGCGTGGCCTACAACATTTTCTATGATGCCGTTGCGCAGGTAGAAAAGAAGACCAATGAACCCGGTCTTGAAGTGTGGAAGCGCGCCATGAATAATCTGATGCCTTCTGTTGAGGTAAAAAGCCGGCGTGTAGGTGGTGCTACTTTCCAGGTGCCTGTCGAAATCAGACCTGAACGAAGGATCAATCTTAGCATCAAATGGCTTATTGAATATTCAAGAGCCCGTGGCGAAAAGACCATGATGGACAAGTTAGCTGCCGAGATCATCGCGGCGTCAAAGGGCGAAGGTGCAGCCATGAAGAAGAAGGACGACACCCACAGAATGGCTGAGGCAAACAAAGCATTCTCACATTTCAGATTCTAATCTAAAGAGAGACTTAAGTAATGGCTAGAGATTTAAAATTCACCAGGAACATTGGTATTGCGGCTCACATCGATGCCGGCAAAACTACTACCACTGAACGTATCCTTTACTATTCAGGTGTAAACCACAAAATTGGTGAAGTACACGAAGGTGCTGCTACAATGGACTGGATGGAGCAGGAGCAAGAAAGAGGTATCACCATTACTTCGGCTGCTACTACTGTAAACTGGAAATATCGCAATCAGGAATATCACATCAACATCATCGATACACCTGGTCACGTGGACTTTACCGTTGAGGTAAACCGCTCACTTCGTGTTCTGGATGGCCTGGTTTTCTTATTCAGCTCAGTTGATGGCGTTGAGCCTCAATCTGAGACGAACTGGCGTCTGGCTGACAACTACAAAGTTGCTCGTATCGGTTTCGTCAATAAAATGGACCGGGCTGGTGCCGACTTCCTGGATGTTTGCAAACAGGTTAAAGAAAAATTAGGTAGCAATGCGGTAGCGCTTCAGTTGCCTATCGGTGCCGAAGAAAATTTCAAGGGTGTTGTTGACCTCGTTAACAACCGCGGTATTGTTTGGAATGAGCATGATAAGGGCATGACTTTCCAGGAAATTCCTATTCCCGAGGATATGAAAGAAGACGTAGCGATATATCGCGAAAAACTTCTTGAAGCTGTCGCAGATTATGACGACACTTTAATGGAGAAATTCTTCAATGATCCCAATTCAATTTCCGAAAAAGAAATCCTTACAGCCCTGCGCAAAGCCACGATCGACATGAAGATCGTTCCGATGGTTTGTGGTTCATCCTTTAAAAACAAGGGTGTTCAAACCATGCTGGATTATGTCATGGAACTGTTGCCTTCTCCCCTGGACAAGGACAACATTGTAGGGCACGATCCTGAAACCGAGGGAGAAGTTATTATCCGTCCTGACGAGAAAGAACCGTTCGCAGCGTTGGCATTCAAGATTGCAACCGATCCTTTCGTAGGTCGTCTTTGCTTCATCCGTGCTTACTCAGGTGTATTAGAGTCAGGCTCTTACGTTTATAATACCCGCTCAGAGAATAAAGAGCGTATTTCTCGCGTATTCCAAATGCATGCAAACAAGCAGAACCAGATCGAAAGGCTTTCTGCCGGCGATATTGGTGCTGTAGTGGGTTTTAAGGATATTAAAACCGGGGATACACTTTGTGACGAAAAACGCAAGGTGGTACTCGAATCCATGGTATTCCCTGAGCCTGTAATCGGTTATGCAATCGAACCTAAGAAGCAAGCCGATGCAGATAAGCTGGGTATGGCAATCGGAAAACTTGTTGAGGAAGATCCTACACTTCGGGTGAATTCAGATCAGGAAACTGGTCAGACCATTCTCCGTGGTATGGGTGAATTGCACTTGGAGATCATCATTGATCGTCTGAAGCGCGAATTCAAAGTTGAGATCAACCAGGGTGCGCCCCAGGTTGCCTACAAAGAAGCTCTTACCAAGAGTGTTGAACATAAAGAAGTTTATAAGAAACAAACTGGTGGTCGCGGTAAATTTGCAGACATCGTGTTCGAACTTTCTCCCCGCGAAGACGGAAAAGAAGGTTTGGAGTTTGTTAATGATATTGTCGGTGGCGTGATCCCTCGTGAATTTGTACCTGCTGTACAAAAAGGTTTTCAGCAGGCCATGGTAAACGGTCCTTTGGCCGGCTACCCGATAGATTCAATGAAAGTAAGATTATTCCACGGTTCATACCATGATGTTGACTCTGACTCGCTGTCATTCGAATTGGCTGCCCGCATCGGTTTCAAAGAAGCAGCGCGCAAAGCTGCTCCCCAGTTGCTGGAGCCCATCATGTCGGTTGAAGTTTTGTCGCCCGATGAATACACAGGTTCTGTAACCGGTGATTTGAATAGAAGAAGAGGTCTTATGAAAGGTATGGATACCAGAGCCGGTGCTCAGGTCATCAAGGCTGATGTTCCTCTTGCTGAATTGTTTGGTTATGTAACTGACCTGCGTACAATTACCTCAGGTCGTGCATCTGCGTCACTCACTTTCTCGCATTATGCTCCGGTTCCTAAGAACCTTGCCGAGAAAGTAATTGAAGATGTAAAGGGCGCTGCCGTAGCAAAATAGGTTTTGAGGATTAAAGGTCTTCAGGATAATTAATAAGATTTTTTAGATAGGATTTAGACGATTTCCTTAAACAGATATTATGAACCAGAAAATCAGAATAAAACTTAAGTCTTACGACCACAATCTTGTGGATAAATCTTCTGAGAAGATTGTAAGAGCCGTAAAAGCAACCGGAGCCGTGGTAAGCGGTCCTATTCCACTTCCGACTGAAAAGGAAAAATTTACGGTGCTCCGTTCGCCACACGTTAACAAGAAGTCACGCGAACAGTTCCAGCTGTGCACGTACAAGCGTCTGGTTGATATTTATTCTAACAGTGCTAAGACTGTAGACGCCCTCATGAAGCTTGAGCTTCCTAGCGGCGTAGATGTAGAGATCAAGGTGTAGATCCGCTAGGATCGGCGCAAAGACGCATCATGATGCGTTCCATCAAATATTAAAAGCCATTTCCAAAAGGAGTGGCTTTTTTTCATGTTAACCCTTCATCGGGCATATAATGCGTTCCTACCGCATAAAAAGGTGCGCGATGGCCTGCGCCTCACCTCCCAGGCTTGCGTCGCTCAAATTGGTTAGAATAACCACCACTACCTTACTTTCCGGATAGATGACCATATTTGAGCTTCCACCTACTGACCCACCGCTATGACCAAAATAGGAGGTGCCTAACTTGTCTTTTTCGATCGTAAAGCCAATGCCATAGCGCGTTGCCATGCCATCTGCCAATACCTGTGGTGTTCTGAGCAACGTAAGCGTTTCCTTTTTGATGAAATCGCCGATTAACATGCTGTTTGCGAAACGGGCAACGTCTTCAGAAGTAGAAATCAATCCACCGCTGGCCCATTTATAACTGTTGTCTACAGGTGGCGCGTTTCTCCACTTATTGTTTTTATAAACATAGAACCGCGTGCGGAAGTCGATGATGCTGTCGTTCATGTCGGCGATCGTATTTTCTAGTTTTAGAGGTGTGAACACTTCTTGCTGCAGGAACTTCAGAAATTTTTTCTTCGAAGCCTTTTCTATTATGGCACCGAGCAGCACATAACCATGACTGGTATAGAGATATTTTGTCCCAGGCTTGAACATCAGCGTATCCTTGTTGAAGATCGAAAGCGCCTCGGAGATCTTTGCATAACGCTTTGCGATGAAAAACTCGTTTCCTTTGTAATGCCTTATTCCCGCGGTGTGACCAGCCAATTGGCGCACTGTCGGGCGGTAACGATACCGAGGATAATCGGGCAGATAAAAATAGATGGATGAGTCGAGAATGATCTTCCCTTTATCAATCAACCTCGCCAATCCGGCCGCGGTCATCGATTTTGAGATGCTGCCGATTCTGAATTTAGTCTTTCCGGGATGCACCGGAACTTGCTGCTCCAGGTCGGCATATCCAAAACCTTCCGACCACACTATTTCATTGTTCACCGCGACAGTTATGGAGAGTCCGGGAATCATACCCTTCTTCATTAGTTTGCTCACAGAGTCTTTCGCAATGCCAATGGCATCCTGGTAAGGAGCCTTCGCAACAGACTGCGCGTGAGCAACCGTGAAAGCGTCAATGATCAGAGATAGTACGATTAATTTTATTTTCATGCCCCGCTGTATTTACGATTGAATGATTCGTAGTCCTCCGGCGTATCCAGATCAATTTCTCCTCCGGGAAAATCTATTGAAGAAACGACTTGCTGGTTTTGCTGAATGATCTTTTTGGCACCCGCTGCGTCTTCGAGGAGCATCAACGGGTCAAAAAACATTTGATTAAAAAAAGCCGGTACGCCAACAGTCCCCTTGTACGAAGAAGCAACGATCGGATTTCCGGTTTTTCTATGAGTATGGATCAAAGCATCGATGTGTTCCGGACCTAACAGCGGTTGATCACAAACGAGAATGATGACACCATCAGGTGATGGTTGTGCCAAAGCATGCATGCCCGCCTTGATCGAGCTTCCGATGCCTTTATTCCAGGCGTCATTGTAAACGATCTGAACAGGCAAGGTTTGGATTATTTTACGATGTCTTTCTTCTCCGGAGCCTAATACTACAAGGGTATGGCTGCACTTTGAATGGATGGCGGCCTGGACGGCTCTCATGAGCAACGGCTGACCTTCGACGGTGAGCAGTTGCTTGGATCGGCCCATGCGGGAAGAAGAGCCTGCGGCAAGAAGAATGGCCGTAATATTCATGCTTTCGTGTTGAAAGCAATATAACACTTACGAGGTTTACCTATTCCATCGCCTGGGCTGCGAGGAAATCCTTTTCCGAGATACTATGGTTCTCCGAGGAGTCGGTGTCGACCAGGATCTTCCAGATGCCGTCTTCCTTTCGCAGCACAACGTGGAAGCGTCCGTAGAAACTTTGGGCGACTCCATTGCTTCGGATCACCGTAGTTTTATAAATGCCAACCTCTAATGCTTTGTCTATGCTGGCAATCCTTTCTGTAAAACGAAGTTCGAGTGTTCGCTTTACATTGGATTTCTTTTCGCTTTCGTCCCAGCCACTTTGTTGTTGGAGATAGTCGTCGTAGCCAAAGACTTGTTTGGAGTCGCGAGGTGAGCGAACAACATCTTTGGAATGAACTGCCAAAAAACCTTGCGTATCTTGTTCATTAAAGGCTTTGATGAAGGGTTTCCAGACCTGTTCGTTGATTTCCTGCTGAACCGTTTGTGAGAAGGCACTCACAGCAAAAGCCATGAGTAAAAATGTGATTGATCTTTTCATGGTTAGGAATTGGCGGTTTTAGAACCAGCGCCGGGAGCTATGTAAATTTGTTTGAAAACCTGATCGTTCCTGGCATCGCGCTGATGGATCGGCGCATGACGATATTTCAAAAATCCGCCCGATCGATTTGAAAATTTACCTTGCACCTCAGCTACAATGCTGATGGCAATTTCGTCGGGTGTTTCTGCGCCGATGTCGAGTCCGATAGGCGAATGTATGCGGTGGATATCGGCAGGGGTAAGGGTGATGCCTTGTTGTAAAAATTCCTGAATCATCTTATCGAATCGTTTTCGGGGACCGAGGATACCGATATAAGGAGTTGACGTTGGCAAAAGTTTTTTGAGCACATCCCGGTCGTACTCATAATTGTGCGACATGAGAACGCACGCTGTATACGGTGTGATGTCGAAATCTTGATCAACGAAGTCCCGTTGGCACAACATCAGTTTGTTCGCCCCTGGAAAAAACGTCGGTGCGATATGGGCTACACATTCGTCTGTTACCGTAACATTCCAACCCAATGACTTGGCAAGTAGGTTCACAGGGCGTGCGTCAAATCCTCCGCCGAAAATGATGAGGGTTACCGCCGGCTGTATCAATTCGACAAAGACTTCCACGCGGTGATGGTCATTCGCATAGGATCTCAC
>JBMOKS010000117.1:0-3486 GCA_049324355.1 Bacteroidota bacterium | reverse complement strand
AACAATCAACTCAAACTGAATCTTTCCGGCTAAGGGCTCCTTTTTAATTCTTCGGAAAAATCGCCAAAACACCCTATTTTAAAAGACTTTACCAACTCCCGAAGAATTAAGGAGACAGTAGTAACTTCGAACCTTGAACATTAAACTTAAACTTTATTTCCTGCTCTTTTTTTTCTTCTTACCCGACTCTGTCGCTTTTTTCAGCTCTTCATTCAACCGCTCGGTCCTCTCATTGGCCAGCCGTGCCGAATCTTCACTCGCCTTTGCTTGTTGACGGGCCGCTTCCAATTCAATTTTCGTTTGCTCGAGTTCCTTTTTATAAGCTGCCGCATTCACGCCCAAGGCAAGTTGTTTTTTTAATTTCATGATCCGCTTAAAACTTTCGTCAATGCGTTCCTTTTTGATTTCGCCGGTCTCTACCATTTTGCGGATCACGTCATGAACTTTATCCACTGTGCGCACATCGCTGCCTGCAATGTTATTGGAAAACGTCATGATGTCTACGCCGCCATTAACAGCGAGCTTGATTGCTTCTTCCAATCCATAATGTTTGGTAATCGCGTGCATTTGCATATCGTCAGAGAAGACCACGCCGTTAAAGTGAAGCTTGTTGCGTAAAATTCCATTGAGTACATCGTACGACAGCGTTCCAGGGTTGCCATCTTTGTCCAGCTTGCGGTTCACGATGTGCGAGGTCATCACACCATCAACATAACCCGAGTCGATCAACAACTTATACGGTTTCAATTCGCGTTCTTCCCAGGTGTTGGTAACATCAGCGATGCCGAGGTGAGTGTCGTCTTTGGAGCTGCCGTGGCCGGGAAAATGTTTCAGTGCGGTTAACACGCCATATTTGCGGTGTTGTTTAATAAATTCTTTTGCCATCAGCGCTACAGAATCTTCGTTGGCCGAAAATGCCCGGCCAAACTTAGCAATGATCGGGTTATCAGGATTGGAGGCGAGATCAACCACAGGCGCAAAATTAACATTGATGCCAAGCCCTGCCAGCGTAGACGCTGTGGATTCGCCATAGAACCTTACCGAATCGAGTGAAGGCGAATGGGCCATCGCAGCTGCAGTAATGGATCGCGGAAAACCATATTTCTCTTTCAGCCGATTTACTCTGCCGCCTTCCTGATCGATGCTGATCAACAATGGTATGGGCGCCGCCTGTTGATAGGTCCAGGTGATCTTCTTTAGCGCAACAAAAGAATTTTTGGCTGGAATATTTTTTTCGAAAACGATGATCGAGCCTACCTTACCTTTCCTGATCTCATCGAGCACCAAAGGGTCTACGTCGGCTTTCGGAAAACCGATCAATATCATCTGGCCGATCTTGATATCGAGGCTGTCGCGGGTTTGCGCGGAAGTGCTAACAGAGGTCATCACGACCAAAGCAAGCATCGTCAACTTCAGGGTTGTATTAGTATTTTTCATAAATGTCCTTCAATATAGCTTGCATGTTTTCACGGATCTCGTTTGTCGAAGCAGTGAAATTATTGTTCATGAACGAAAAGATCAGGGTTTTTCCTTTTTTCGTTACCAGGTAGCCGCTCAGGCAATGGTTGTTACTTAATGAACCTGTCTTTCCGAAAATGTACGGCGCATCTGCCTTATACCAATTTCGTATGGTTCCATTCTTTCCGCCGGTGGCGAGCAACAAAAAAAGGCGCTCTTGGGGAACGAGTTCGTAGATCTTATCCCACAGTTTTACTATCGACCGTGGCGTAAAAAGATTGTAACGCGACAATCCTGATCCATCCACCCAGATCGGATCGTCAGGGAGATCGGTTAGAAAATTCTTCTTGACAAATTCGATAGCGATTTCGGGTTGAAGCGTGTCGCTTACGGCATCGGCGCTGAGCAGCAGTAGTTGTTCTGCAATGAAATTGTCGCTGTCCTGCATCATCACGCGATACAAACTGTCGGCCGGAATGCTGAAGTAGGTTTTAACTTCAGAAGGGCGCAGGTTCGTAGCTTCGTACACCGGACGTTTCAAAGTATCGGTCAGCAGGTCCACGATCGTTTCCCGATCGATTTTCATTGGAATATCCCATTCGGTTACCTTTGAGCTGCGATTCCCCCCATGAAACTGCCAATCGTTATTGTGAACGTTGCGGATGATCTCCGTTTTTTCTTGGGGATCGCCCATGATCAGAAATTGCCTGAAATAAGGGGGTGAAATTTTGAGCACCGATTTGTCTGCGTACACGGTAAAAATGTTTCCGTAAACCGGGAATGGCGAGCGTTCTGAAGAATACGCTGTGTTATAATCATCCCACGCCCAACCCGAACCGAAATGGGAAGTGTGGAAATTGGAAGAAGAAAAATAAAGTTGTCCCTCAGCAGAACTCAGAAATTGATAGGTGCGGCCGTTGTCAAAAACATTTTTGTACAAGAATGACGGATCTCCTGTCCCCCAGAAAATAAGGGAGTCTTTTCGTTGCACGTATTTCAACGCTGGAATAGAATCTCCCAACGTTTTCAGTGATGCATACAGGGTAAATATTTTGGTGTTGGAAGCCGGCGTAAAATACTTTGCTGCATTATATTCGAATACCGTCTGTTTTTTCACAGGATCATACAACACAAACCCGGTATGGTCGTGAAATTTTTCTTCTGTGGCCCTGCACCGCTTGTTCAGCGACGACTTTGAAATGGGCGAACAAGCGCCCAGGTATATCGCTGCTATGGCCAGGAGAAAAAGTCGCGTATTCACCAACTATATTTTAAGGTACCGCTCCTTGATGATCTGCCGGTGATGCGATTCGTGGCCCGAGATCACATAACCCAATATGAGCACGTTAAATTTATTTTTGTTGGCCACACCTTCGCGCATCAGCATCTCGGGTGTGAAGCTCGAGAACAAGTCGATAGTGGTAAGGCGAAGTCTTTCCATCTCGTCGGCCAATTGCTTCACCGTGCGCGAATGTGCGTTGGCTTGCGGGGCGTAGTCATTCTCTTCGTAGCCGTGCAATTCGGTTTTGTCGTTGCGTGCAAAACGCAAAGCGCGATAGGCCAATATTCGTTCGCCATCCATCATGTGGTTCAACAGTTCCTTGATGCTCCACTTTCCATCGGCGTAACGATATTCTCCTTTATCTTCGGGAATCGAGCGGATCAACTCAAGAGTTTGTTTGGAAGAATTCTTCAGTGCTTCAAGCACATCCATGTTTTTTACGTGCTCTACATAACCTTTGTAGAATGGCGGCACAGTAGCTAGGTCTGGTCTTGTCATATTCAAAATAGACCAGTATTATTTAGATTTTCAAGATTGAAGTCGATTGTTTTACAGCCGGTCAGGAGGAATGACGATTTACGTGGGAATTAATAGTCATCTGTCAATATCTGTCAATGGTCAATCAATGTCGTTTAGTTAAGCCTAAAGGCGTTTATAGTTCATCGATGGCGGCTTTTTCTTAAGCTTTCGTCTTTGAAACTTCCTATTAGGCCGTATGATCTCAGTAGTTAAGGCTAATATTTGAT
>JBMOKS010000116.1:0-3491 GCA_049324355.1 Bacteroidota bacterium | reverse complement strand
CAGTCACACCAAACCTTTTTACTGCATAGATCGACTGCGAGCACGTTTGATCCCGGCTCTGATAACTAATCAGTTTTTCAACGAGGGGCCTGACCGTAGTTACTACCGGTTTCGTAACATATTTAATTTCATTTGAAAATTTCGTGTAATTAAAGTCCACTTTATCTCCAGACGGCGCAAGTATTTGAATCAGGTGCCACTTGGAGTTATAATAGTCGATGGTTTTTTCCTTCGCTTCATATTCGTTGGTATAATTTTCGAATCCCGCGTAGTAGGGGTCTGATCCGGGCCCTTGGTAGCTTGAGCCTCCAGGGTAATGATATGGTTCAGTGGTCCATCTGAATTTCAGTGATAAGTTTAAAGACTCTATCTTTCGTTGCTCGACTGAGCTTGTTGTTCCTCCAAATAAATAGGTAACACCGTCTTCAGTAACAAGCGAAAACTTATCAATCTTGTTATTAACCTTCAAATAAGTAATGCTTACTTTTTCTCTCGAGGTAGGCACGGGCCAGCCATTCTTATCAAATACAAACTTGATAGACCTCCCAGGAATTGCGATAACAAACTCATCTGGACCACAGTCGAGTTCATTTTTTTCACTGGCATTCACCCAGGCGCCAACATCCGGCAGATTCTGGTAATAGTCCGTTTCCTTGGCATATTTCAAATACCCTTTCGAGGGATCTTCATCCGGCAAGCCTGTAAGGGCTCTCTCCACAAAGCCGCCCGCCGAGATTTGCCATTTCAATCCCACAGGGCCAGACAATTCGTCTGTTCTCACACCCGTGGCGTCGTAATTTATCGATATCGGCACCGAAAGTTCACGACTATTTAAGGTCAATAGATTGTATGATATTTCCGGTAAGCCTGTGTAATAATTTACCGGCACATTGCCAAAGGAACCCAACGAAGCAGACTTGCTGGCACTTGGTATCTGGTTCTGGTAAAACTCATTGCTTATAAATTTGCCTTCCTGAGCAAACGCCGTGTGCGATAAAATAGCTAAGACCGCTGCACAAAATAGAATTCTCATATTCATCAAAAACTTACCCGACGCCTATTTATTTTTCAGCTTTGTTTCCAATTCATAAATCTTTTTTTGCTGCTCGATCATGTGAAGAGTAAGCTCCTCAACCTTCTTTAATAAAAGCAAATTCATCTCCTTCAGATTCATGCCATTCGCTTCCATTTCTTTGGCAGAGGGAACTTCTGGTAAGTGCTTGTTTTCTTTGATGTACGTCTCTATTTCTTGCAGTGAAGGCAGGTTGTAGTTTTCTTCAAAGACGTAGTCGGGAGCCACAGCGCCAAGCAGGTCAACTCTTACTTCCTGGGTGTGAATGTTTCCTTTTACGGTGAGTTTGGAGTCGGGTGACGTTGTTCCGATGCCTACGTTTCCCTGCCTGGCATTAATATAACTACTGCCCCATGTTCTGAGTTCTGTATTTGGCAGATTGTCTCCCGTCGCTCTTAGCTGAAACATAATATTATTACCGCCCTCCGAAACAAAGTGCGCTCCGGCAATCGAAACTGGATTTTCGATGATTGAAATAATATCTGTGCCCGCGGGATTCCCTGTATTTCCGTTAACCTGGAATTTTGCGCCGGGAGCCGACGTTCCGATGCCAACATTCCCGTTAAAATTCCATTTTTGAATCATGGTTCCAGGGTTAGCAGGATCGCTACCACCAACATACATTGCCATTCCTTCGCCCCAACTCAACTGGCCTAGTCTGTAAACCCCCTGCGCTCCCGCCCCTTGACTAAAACGAAGCCAATTTTTGTCCGCGTCACTTCCTTTATACAATCGAAGGCCGTCTAAACTTCCAGGGCCTGCTTGAATATCAAGTTTAGCTGCTGGTGCAGCAATCCCAATCCCTACCATGCCCTTGACGATTAAATCATTCTTGCCAGGGTATGCATATCCATAAGTATCTGCCACCAATATTCCACCGGCTTTCAGACCGGATGCGCCGTTGTAGCTTAGGGAGTTAATAATGTGAATGTATCGGTTTAATTCGGAGGAAGCAGTTCCCGTAAAAATCGTTGGATTACCACTCGCTGGATCAATGATCAGATCTCCCCCGCTTATATGTAGTTTAGCCAGTGGATTTGCCGTGCCTATGCCGATGAATCCATTCGATGAAATCCTTAATCTTTCGGCACCTGATGTGAAAAATGTCTGGGTATTAGGAGCAATCGGTCTTATGTAACTGCCACTGGCGTAGCTGTAGTTTCCGTCAAAGAACAATGTACCTCCGGTGTTGATGATCATATCGCCACCTCCTCCCAAGCGAAGGGTAGCGCCTGCGCCGGCAGCAGGTCCAACTATATCCAATTTTGAACCGGGAGTAGTTGTTCCAATGCCAACATTTCCACTGTTGTAGTAAATGTGAGATCCGTTGAGAGTCCAGTTTTGGCCATAGACAGAAAATGATAGTGATACAGCCAGAATCAAAAACAAGCGTTTCATGTGAAATTTGTGGGATTTATTATTATTCAAAATTTTTAGAAACAATACCTAACCTCCGTGTGTTTTGTGCAGCACGCATGGTTGACAAACTAACTGTCAAGGGATTTTTCTGGGGAGTTGGAAAACCGCTGGCAAAGATATGGCTTTGCCAAATCAGAATTCTTAAATGATCAAGAATTTTTTTAAGAATGCAATAACGTTTTATTCCAAATTTACTTTTATGGAAACAGAATAAAAACGGTTTGTTAGGTTATAAAGAAAGTGCAGAACGTACAGTACTCTACGAAAAAAGCTTCAACACCTTTGCTCTGTCAGCGAGATACAAAACCAACGACGAACACGAAAATACGATCAACGTCATCACCACCGCTCCCCACGCCCCATGAAACATAAAGATCACTTTGAGATCTTCAGAAAAAGTTATTGTCGATTCCCATTGAGTGAAGGTGAAAAAAGAAACCCCACTGTACCACAAAAATGAAATCACCAGCGGGTGCGCAATGTAAACCCCATAACTATACGACGACAAACGGAGTATAAATTTTTTAACCACACCAATCGTTGTAGCATGTTTGAAACCATATCTGAACAACATGAAAACCCATGTAGAAAGCAAAACGACAAATATGCCATCGTACAAAAACAACTGATCGTGGTGACTACCACTTTTGTATTCCAGCACATAATTCCCGAAAGTCATCGCCAGCGCCCCGATACCCCCTAAAATATAAATAACAATTCGCTTACGCCTCGTTAGCTCGTACGTATGCAGATAATACCCTAACAGAAAATACATCAGGCTGCTGCCAATTTGAAAGTGTGAAACAAACAAAACATTAGGGTAAAACTGCTTCAATGAAATGAGCCCAATACAAACGAGCAACAAGATTTCTAACTGATGCCTCGAAATATTTTTAACCATCGCCCGGATAAAAGGGGTAATTAGGTATAATCCAAGAATTATGGAAATGAAATATAAGTGATAGCTGAGGTCATTAAAGAACAAATCACGAAACTGACC
>JBMOKS010000115.1:0-3494 GCA_049324355.1 Bacteroidota bacterium | reverse complement strand
CTTTTTTATCATCTCCGAAATCCATTACCAACGCTCGCATAATGGTATAATCGTCGAAGTAAGTTTTTCCCGCTAAGGAATAGAGGTATGGCATCAGCCGGTAACGCAGGCGATCGTAATACAACATCGTCTGGTATGCCGGATGAGTTTCTGGTGCTACGTTAAAGATCTCACGATAGGGATATTGACCGTGAACTCTAAACAGCGGACAAAATGCTCCAAACTGAAACCATCGTGTCATTTGCTCGCGCCATTCTTCAAGGTCGTCGCCGGTGGCGTTCACAAATCTTTTTTCGACAGAAAATCCGCCGATGTCGGTGGTCCAGTATGGAATGCCAGAAAGGGAAAAATTCAGACCCGCTGGTATCTGAGCTTTGAAGTCCTGCCAGCGAGCGGCAATGTCGCCACTCCAGGTTGCCGCAGCGTATCGTTGTGATCCCGCGAACGCCGAACGTGTTAGAATAAATACCCGCTGATCGGGATTGGCTTTTCGTTGCCCATCGTAAATGCCCATTTCATTCACCAGCGGATAAGCATTAAAATATTTTGAAGCCGACCCCAATGCTGTCGGATTCATCAACAGCTTGCGTTGTTCTATGGAAGCATTGGAAAGGATATCGGGCTCCGAAGCATCGAGCCACCAGGCATCAACTCCTTTGGCATAAAGATTATGTTCCAGCAACTCCCAGAAAGCCTCGCGTGCCTGCGGGTTGAAGGCATCGTAAAACGTTGACACGTAACCGGAGCCTACCCAGTCTTTCTGACGATTGCGGACGTTTTCGCGGTAAAGCCATCCTTTGGCGTCAAACTTTTTGTAATTATCAATTCCTTCGTAAAATTTGGGCCATACGGAGATCATGAAGTGCGCATTGTGCTTCTCATGCAATTGCTTTATCATCGCAGAAGGATCTGGAAATCGCTGCGCATCAAACTGCTGACTGCCCCATTCGTCTTGCTTCCAGTAGAACCAATCGAGCACAATATTGTCGAACGGTATTTTTCTTTTTCTGAACTCGCTGGCTACCGATAGCAATTCTTCTTGCGATTGATAGCGCTCGCGGCTTTGCCATAATCCCATAGCCCACGAAGGGAAAATGGGTGCGCGACCGGTGATGCCACGATAGCCGCCGATCACGTCATCTAAATTTTTGCCCTGGATGAAATAGTAGTCGATCACGTCACCGACCTCCGAATACAAAGACAGTTTATTTTGCTCGGTCACGTTGGCCTTCAAACATTTCATAGCGAGGTAAGACTCGTCGCCATCGGGATCCCATTCTATTTTAACAGGATATTTTTTTCCTTTCTCGAGCTGAAGCTGAAACTGGATCGTGCCGGGGTTCCAGGATTGGCGCCAGTGATTGGCCACTTGTTTTCCGTCGATCCAAATTTTAATATAGCCTGCATACACAATTTGAAATTTATGGGGACCCGATGCAACGGGCCCCATAAAACCATCCCAGTACACCAAACCCTTTCCCAAAGGAAATCCGGATGGAATGTTTTTAAGCGAAGAAAGATTTTCGTAGTCGACCGCTGTATCGAGGCGGCTGACAAAAATTTGTGATGGATCTTCCTTGGAAACATATCGCGCTGATAGCCCACCCGACTCTCCATTTTTATCAAATAAATTCAGGTGGCTGATAGACTGATATGGCCTTGGGTCTCCGAACTTGGTGAGTGAATAGTTATCCCACAGTATGCCGTAATTTTTATTTGACACGAGGAAAGGCACCGCGACTTTTGTGTTGTATTGATACAGTGATACGTCTTTCCCCTTATAATTCATCATTCCTTCCTGATGCTGTCCGAGGCCGTAAAACGCTTCATCAGGCGATGGTTCGAAAGTTTGGCGGACACTGAATGTTTGCTGGCCTTCGACAGTAGCGGGCACAAAACTTTTGCTTCGATGCCCGAACGTAAGGCCTTCCTTCAACAACACCCGACCCAACGAATCTGTGAACGTGATGTCGCCGTGAGTCAGGCCTATGCTGGCATTCAGAGCACCCGTACTCAAGGTGAGCACGTCGTTGTGTTGTTTCAAATTCCAGGAAACAAGCGGTCTATCGGTTCCCGTCACTACCAGGCTTTGAGTTTTTGGAAAGGAATCGGTTGGACTTGCGCACACGCGAATAACTTTATCGCTGATGACCTGGAGCTTAATCACCTTCGCTCCCTGATGATGCTGCTGTGGCCACGAGATGGTAACACCATCGTCCACTTGCACGTAGGTGACGGGCGAATGCCGACAGGTGACCATGGAAAGGAAGAGGGCCAGGTACAGTAAGTTTCTTATCATGTCTTGTTAGGCTTGGGTAAGTCTGCAATCGCGCCCGGTCAATAAAAACCGAAAACGGTTGCCCGACAGCTTTAAAGGTAGGCCTGACCGGCGCCTCGAATGGGTACCAAATTGTTTTGGATTAGCGGTTTAGGGGTTAACTATAGGTATCAAAATGTTTCCAAAGGCGGATGGATTTGTTAACGCGCCAAGATTTCTCCCCTCGAAGCCAACGATTATAGTTGTTTACGATTGATCGGTCCAGTCTGCCGGAACGTCAAAGTCATTGGTCAATGGCCGATCATAAGACGTGCTGTTTGGTGGTAATTGCCCAAAGTCTATTGACGATTGACAAAACTGATGGAATTACACAGCGAAATGAAGTGCGGGGGCAAAAGTCGGCCAATATCTATTTACCAGATCAGAAAAATGATAATTGAGGTAATTAAAAAATAAAGCACAATCTCGATGATGAACAATATTTTTTTCGTTTTTTTTAATTTGTCGATGGACATCTTTTGAATTTTCTTGATGTCACAAAACTACCATGCACCTGCGTTCTTCCGGGTCATCAAATCGTTCTGATCATGGATCAAAATGTTTCTTTTTTAGAAAATTGATCAATCGTCTTTGTTGGAAGCGTATAGAGACGGCAGAACATTGAATTGTTCCTTAAAATATTTCGTGAAGTACTTGGGGTTGTTGAAACCGACCTGGTAGGCAATTTCCGATACCGTGAGTTGACTTTTTTTAAGCAACTGTGCTGCGCGTTGCAAGCGAATGGTCCGTATGAATTCGATTGGGCTTTTACCGGTAAGCGATAGCAGTTTCTTATAGAGGTGAACGCGGCTCATGCCCAACTCACGACTGAATTCCTCTACCGAGAATTCGGGATTGGCCATATGGTCTTCGACAACCTTGATTGCCTTTTGTATCAACCTCTCATCGAGCGACGTGACGGCTACATCGCTGGCCTTGACATCGATCTGTTTTTGGAACATTTTCTGCAACCGTTCTCGTTGAGCAATCAGATTCTTGATGCGCGCCTGCAGTATTTCAAAATTAAAAGGTTTCGTGATATAGTCGTTAGCGCCGGTGTCGAACCCTTCCAGCTTTTGTTCTTCGGCGGTGCGCGCTGTCAGCAAAATAATCGGGATGTGCGATGTGCGCTGATCCGTTTTTATTTTTCTACAGAGCTCAATGCCGTTCATTTCGG
>JBMOKS010000114.1:664-3497 GCA_049324355.1 Bacteroidota bacterium | reverse complement strand
GTTGTAACGATTGTGGCGACTCCGGCTGCTTTCAATTCCTCAAAAGCATTACCCGCAAAAATGCCGTGTATACCAATGCATACAGGGGGTTTCATTCCTGCTTTCTTCAGATGACCGATTGTTTCAATCATGGTGCGTGCGGTAGAGATGATGTCGTCCACCAAAACCGGTAAATGCTCCCGATACTTCTCTACATGCGGCACAGTAACTTCGACTTCACGATCACCATGCCTTATTTTTTCTAATACGATAAAGGGCGCTCCAGCATTCTTCGCGACAGCCTCCACCCACTGCTCACTTTCGCTGTCGGGTCCGATCAACACAGGCTTCTCGATAGTATCGCGAATCCATGTCGATATAAGCCCGGCAGCATGAAGCACCGTACACGGCACGGTATAAATCTCGCCCATCGAATGCCTTCTGTGGAGGTGAGGATCGATTGTGATTAAGGAATCAGCAAAATTGGAAATGAACTTTGCGAAATAGGCAGAGGTGATGCCCTCTCCGGGTTTGAATTGCTTATCCTGGCGCATATAAGCAAGGTAGGGAGCAACCAGGCAGGTACAATCCGCGCCCAGGGCTTTGGCAGTCTGGCTGAGAAAATACAGCGGGAGTAATTTTTCATCCGGATTATTGAGCGTGCATAGGATAATCACTCTTTTTCCTTTGACATCGGAGTGAATCTGAATGTAGGTTTCCTTATCTGGAAAATGGCGTATTGTCAGTTCACCCATGCTCGCGTTGATCCGAGTAGCAAGTTTGGTGGCCAAATTCTCGTTGCCCGGTAAGGCAAATACTACAGTCTGCATAAGTCATTAAGTTGAACGTCAAACGATTTCCAGTATCGAAGCTTTATTTACCGTCAGGTACTCTTTAGCGTAGTCAAGTTCACCCCGTGTCTGAGAGTAAAGTGTGTAAAGCGTATCTCCGGGCGCCACTTTCTTATACAAGGGTGACAGGAAAAGAATACCTGCCCCGGGGGATTGTGGCGCACCGCACAACTTCGCCAATCTTGCCAACTTACGGTTATCGATGCGCGCCACCACACCAGCGCGGTCAGACTTCACTTCATGTTTGAACTCACCCAATGCGGGTTCGGTAAACCTTCCTTGTGCCTGACAAATGGCCTGAAATTTTTTCCAAGCCTCGCCCTTCTCCAAAATATTAAAAGCCAATTGATATCCGGATGTGCCACTTGCTTTCCCGGTCATTTCCAACAGACGGGCTGCCAATTTTAATGATCGGTCTCTTAGATCAACGGGCGCATCTTTATTGCCTTGCAGAACGGCAATTACGTCCAGTGCTTCCAAGGCAGGGCCAATCCCGCGCCCTACAGGTTGTTGACCATCTGTAAAGACAACATCTAAGGTCATGTTGATGGCCTTTGAAACTTCCAACATTAAATCACGCAAGCGGATGGCTTCCTCCATCGAACGGACTTTTGCTGTATCACCAATTGGAATATCAATCACGACATGCGTTGAGCCAGCCGCAGCTTTTTTTGAAAGCACAGATGCAATTAGTTGTGCCGGACTGTCAAGATCCAATGACCGCTCTACTGAAATAAGAATATCGTCAGCAGGGCTGAGTTTAACAGCACCACCCCAAACCATGCAACCACCTTCTTTTTCTACAACGTTTCGTATCGCGGTAAGATCGAGATTGACATTGGTGAAAGTTTCCACGCTATCGGCTGTTCCGGCAGGTGATGTAATGGCACGAGAGGATGTTTTAGGAATGGTCAGACCTGCCGCAGCTATGATGCTCACCACAATAGGAGTCGTTCTGTTTCCTGGTAGTCCACCGATGCAGTGTTTGTCGACAACTTTTTGCGCTGGCCAGTCAAGGTTATGGCCAACGTGAATCATGGCCTGCGTCAACGAAATAATTTCCTCCACACGAAGGCGGTCGCCTGAGCAGGACGCAATGAATGATGCCAACTCAATATTAGAATATTTTCCCTGGGTAATATCATTGATAATTCCCTGAAAGGCTTCAGACGGGAGTGTTTTCCCATATAGTTTTGCGCGAACGTTCGCGAGCGAATCGACCGGAAGAAGATGCGTGACCTCTATCAAATCATTTTCGCTTACGTTCAGCCGTGCCATCGCTTCCATCGATAAAGCTGCTTCACCGTGACGCAACAATTCTGAATTGTGAATTACGTTGAGTGTGGCAATGATGTCCCGGTCTTTGTGTCTTACAACTAATCGCTTAAGCGCGGTGAACCCTTCGGAGAGACAGACATGGCAGTCATGACGCATGTAGATGATGTTCTCACGGTAGGTATCAATACCAATAGCTTTTACTTTTAAATAATTTGAATGCTTATGTTCCATGGTTCTCAACTTTTTTCTGGAGTGTTTTTTTACAGTCGTCCAGCATATTCTTCAAACACCACCTGCAATACCAGTCTGCAAACAAAAATGACAGAAGCTTATAAAAGAAACCTCCAGGTCTTTCGTAGCTGATGGACAATTCAGCCGATGTTCCACCGGGAAATTGTGTAAGCAGCAAATGCATCCTATACCACGAATAAATAATTAGTTGAGGAGTGTCAATCGTCTCCCATGTCTTCTCTTCTCCCAGCATCCACTTGGTCACTTCAACGGTGAAATCCATACTAAATCCCATCATCTTACCTGTCCAACGATACTTTGTTCCAAGGCCAGTTTGATGTTCTGTAAGAAACCGTAAGTCAAGTTTACTCCCCATCATCATCATGGATGACTGTGTCATGTGCATGCCTGTTACTCCAAGATTGTCAATACAATTAAAAACCTCTTCCGGCTTAAATGCGTAGTTGGCTATGCGTGTTAATGTTTTCATAGGG
>JBMOKS010000114.1:0-648 GCA_049324355.1 Bacteroidota bacterium | reverse complement strand
AAAAAGAAACTGTCTATCTGTTTCATAAATCAATAACCTGATTCAAATGAGGTATGCCTGTTTCCCAGTTATACACCTGCCGAATCTTTTCCTGCAACGCCTGTGCTGATGCAGGTTCCCCGTGGGTGATTAAAATATATTTCGGAGGCTTCGAAAGACTACTCATCCATTGGATAAGTTCTGTCTGGTCGGCATGGGCAGACAAACCTTCTACGTTTATGACAGAGGCGTTTACATTAACGAATTTTCCTCTAAGTTTTATTTCTGGGGCTCCATCCAACAGTTGACGCCCCCTTGTTCCTTCCGCCTGATAACCAACCAGAAGAATCGTTGCTGCTTTGTCGTTTAGATAATGTTCAAAATAAGTAAGGATTCGTCCACCGGTTGCCATTCCGCTCCCGGCAATAATGATTTTTGGTTGATCATCCGCGACAAGTTTCATCGTCTCCTCTATTGTTTTTATATGGATAATGCCTTGGCACATTTCTGAGCATTCTTCCCTTGATAACTTGTGCCATTCTGAATGGTGATGAAAAATTTCCAAAACGTTTCTCCCCATTGGGCTATCCATATAAACAGGTATTTCTGGAATAGCCTTTCTTCTTTTCAGTTTCCATAACAAGTACATCAGTAATTGAGTGCGCTCAA
>JBMOKS010000113.1:2847-3498 GCA_049324355.1 Bacteroidota bacterium | reverse complement strand
GGCATTGTGCTGATCTTTCGCTTCAAAAACAAATTCTTTGCTTCCGGCGTCGGTATAGTCAGGCGCATAGTTTATAGAAAGCGCGTTGCCTGTCAGCGTGTAGGTAAGCCTGTCGTAATTTTGGATTGTACTTACCGTGAAGCTATTAAGCTCCGGGTCTTTCACCTGAAGTGTGAAGTTCATCTGTTCCGTTTCGAGTACTATTTTTTCACCGGCGGGCATTCCTGAGAATACAGGAGCTTCGTTCAGGTGCAGGCTCATCGGGATGGTGATCAATGAATTGTAAGGATCGTTCGAGCGAATGATCAGATTGGCGTGCTGATCGCCAGGTTGTGCGGGTGACGCCGCGAATTTTAATCCGATGGTACTTCCTTCGCCTGCGTTTACTGTTCCCGAGGTTGCTCCATCAATGGAAACCCATGCTGTTGCCTCGGCTGTTGCTTCGGCGGCTCTCATCATCCAGCCGAAATCTTTGAACTGATCGTATTCTTGCAGATCATACCAGAGGCCTTCTGAATAGAACATGTATCTTCCCGGCGCTTGCTCAGCTTCATACACTGTGCCTTGAGGAAAATTGATCGACATCGGATAAGTAATGATCACGTAGAAATCTTCGTGCGGAAGAATTTTCTGTGCCTGATCCAGCGCGAT
>JBMOKS010000113.1:0-2837 GCA_049324355.1 Bacteroidota bacterium | reverse complement strand
CCAACAGCATCCGGTGTGGTTGCCGTAAAGTCTTTGGTCATGGTCATTAAAGAAACTGCCGTAGCAACGTTCGTTCCACCGGCACGAATCTCTATCTCCAATGTTCCGGCACTTAGTGATTCGCTTCGGAAATAGGTCTGAATATGCGTGAGATTGAATCCCTCGGATCCTGCATTGAAACGGACAGCCGAAGTGAAATCAGCGGTGCCATTGAAACCAAGGAAGGTGTTGGCAGCATCTGCCTCTTCGTATGTCAAGGTGCGATTGAACGACAACGGCATGATTGAGCCGGAGTTCGTTTTTTGCGTCGAAACCTGTTGCTCAGGTAAGCGCACGGTCGACGATGTAACTTGCTGCGCCTCCTGGGCTACGGTTGCACCTTTACGCTTGTAATCGATGCTCAACTCGTATTTCAGAGCCGAAGCGCCATTGTCGTTGTTAAAGTTTATAGTGCGCGCGGTGGTCTCGGAAGCCGAATTGAAGGAAACTTTTACCGGTGTCTTGTCGGCATCAATTGCTGGCGGCAGCACTGCCGTGGCTGTGACTGGGATCGATACGTTTTCGGTGTCAGTGGTGATCACTATGTTGTTTGCAAGCTCCTGCGCAGAGGCTGGTGAGTATACCACTCTGGCTTTAACGCTTTCGCCGGGGTTGATCGATTGTGATTGCCATAACCAGTCCATGACATTGATCCACTCGGGTCCCCAGAATCCTGATACTAAAACCTGGATTGTTAATTCAGGATTTTCATTTTCAGCAGCCATTGATTGTACCGTCAAGGCTGCGGAGCCTTCGTTGGTGAGGGCAAACTCACGCGTGTAACTTGCCGGGCCGGTGTACCAGCCATAATCCATTTCATAAGACATCACTTCTCCGAAATTGATCTCGCTTGTAGTAGCCAATTCAGCTGAACCATTGACGGTAAGGTGAATAGGTTTGTTAAGTGTTTCTTTGTTAGGAACATTCGAGTTAATATGCAGTGCGGTAGTGTAGTCACCGGCATACAGATTGGAGGCATCCAGTGTGATGGTCCCATCGAGTTGCTCTCCGGGGTTGAGATACCTTTTCTTAGCCGGCGAAAGTACATACGCCAGGCCATTGGCCATTGGTAACAGTTGGTATGCCGCGATCTCTACACCATCGGTGCCTGATTTATTTTCAACACCTACAACGCCCAGATTGGAGTTGAGCTCTAATCCACCCTGTGCTTTGTATTGGAATTTGATCGTTCCGTTCTTGTACAGAATGGCTTGCACCGACATAGGATCACCCATGCTAAAAACATTAATTAAACGCTCGAATGAAATGATGATCTTATCGTCTTCGATCTTGTAGAAGATACCTGAAGTTTCAGGATTATAATACGAGTCGTATCCGGCAGATCCCCACCACGGAGCGATGAAGTTGTTAGGGGCTTCGGCGCTGGGAATGTTGGCCGACCAGAACGTTGCAGGCTGACCGGCGTTGAAGCTGATCACACCGTTGAATCCAATGTAGAGTGAATCGTATGTTTCTCCAAAGAAATTAAACGACCATGGGAGATTTACTTTTTTCCAATACTTCTCATCATCAAAGGGGTCCATCTCTTCCGCGGGAATTTTAACACCTTTTCCCACGATGTCAATCCATTGGTAAACCGGGCCATCGCTGTCGGCAGAACTTCTCCAGGCGTATGTGAACTCGGGAATACTGCTGCCACCGATCGAAGCTTCGGCAATATTGGTTGTGGCCCATTCAGAGCCTGTAACAGATACTTCCAATTCGGCCTGACCATCGTTTCTGATCGTGAAGGGATAGGTGTCGGTTGTTCCGTGATCAAGTGCGGCATCGATGGGTGAAAGATCTACGTCTATGCCGGGTGCTTCTACAACTTCGCCGGTTACTACGATTTCGTGCGTTGAACCATCGCTAAACGTAATGACGACTTTGTCGTTTAGGACGCCGAGCGTGGCGGTTGGCATGGTCACCACATATTTTTCGGCATGCTTGGGTGTGATCGTGGCAGGAGAATTGCCAGTCAAATTGAACTTGCCGTTTTGCATGATCACGCCGGTAACATTCAGAGATGAAGAACCATCGTTTTTGATCACGAAGATCTCAGACTTCGATGCTTGCTGAAACACCCGTCCGAAGTCGATGGCCGTTGTTGAGATCACGGGATCGGCAATACCACCTGACGTTACGTTCAGTTTGATGTTGGCCGTGCTTACGGGATTGAAAGGATCGTTGCTGATGATGCCGATATTTTTGCTGGTCAAGCCTTCAACAAGGCCGGCGGTATTCATCCTGATGGCAACTTCTGCAGACTGACCGGGCATTACAATGCCAGCGCCATTGACGATGTCTGCAATCACTTGGGGCCCGGGGTAGTCGAATGCCAGCGCCATAGCGTCTTGCCAGGGCAGACTGTTCATTACGTTACTCGCCAGTATACCGTCTTCTTTTTCCGGATCTTCGATCAATGCGGTCATGTAATTTAAGATCCAGGGGTCGTTAGTGGAAATATCGTTGTAGTAAAACCGGATGTTGCCATTGTCGAATAAAACGATCTGGAAGGTGTAATGACCCATCCAGGAATCTTCTTTCACGTGATCATACTGCACGATAAGGCGATCGGATTCCTTCTTGTAAAATACTTTTCCATCTGTCAGGTATTTGTAAAAACCTCCGGTTGCCGAGACCAGCGCGATTGGGCCGTAAGAGTCTTTGAGCCTTGGCGCATTGACAAGCCTCACGCTGTTGTCGAAGGTCAGCAAACCCATGGGCGTAACATAAACTTTCTCCATGACGTGGGTGTAGTAAGGAAAATCGAAGTCCAGGTCAATGGCATAGTAATC
>JBMOKS010000112.1:0-3507 GCA_049324355.1 Bacteroidota bacterium | reverse complement strand
GTTAATTACGGAATTTGTGGTTACGACCGCCCGTCTTATTCTTTCCGCTCCCTCGACGTTTATCACCCTTCTTCCAATATCAACAGTCCGTGTGTTCGTTTGACGTCTTGTTCCGTCAAAACCGAGGTATTCTACTGATACAGCTGCCTTGACTGGCCTTGGGGTCCAAATCTCCCCTGTTTTGATTTTGGGTAAGGCTCTATCCTCAAGGCTCTCGATTCTAATTCCGTTTCGGTGAAACAAGCCACTATGATTTGACACCATTGAAGTACTGGTTATGCCCAAACTTTCTCCATTACTATTCTTCCACGAAGCGAGTATATGCTCGTTCAAAGTATATGTTACCGTGTAGCTACTAATTTGATAACCAGTCGTGCTATTATAAGAATGTTGTTTGTTAAAGTTTGGTATTACTTCATTAACATGAAGCGTTTGATGATATTCAATGCCGTCATAATCGTCAGCGGTAAACGACTGAGCAATGTCCGATTGCTCCACTTTATTACCCTCGTTATCAACGTGCGTATCTTTTCGATTATTTCCAATGGCTTCTGGAATAAAACCATTGTCTGCCAAGTCTTCACTCCTCCATTGATCAACCAATGCCTGGTCATACATTCCGTTTATATCGAAAAGCACTATGGGGTTATTTCTGACGTAGTGATAAGGAGTTAGTTCATGATATGCCTCAGCTGCCGGGTCAATCTGCCACCAACGACCAATGTCAGGTGAATAGAAGCGTGCACCATAGTCAAGCCATCCAAGATCGAGTAATCGTCAGTTTAAACTACGGCTCTTTCAACATATCATACTCATGGTGTCCTTCAAATGTCCATAGTGGAATGTGATCAAGTTCCGGCACTAAACCAATTACTAATTCCTTTTCAGTAATAAATTTTTCTTCAGAATCAAAACACTTTATCACATTTTCTAACGTGGTTTTCTCGTCTATAGAAAAAGTTGAAGTTGGCTTAAAGAATGACTCCGAATAAAGATGGATTGAGTCCCTATAGTTTATGGTTGTTTTATAAGTCAAGTCATCATCCTTAAAACGTAAGGTTTGAATAGCTTTCAGATGGCTATCGAGCCTCATTATACAAAGGGGATTCTCGAATGAAACGAAATAGCACGCTGCCTTATAAACGATAAAAAATCCATAGATATATTGGCTTTCATGCTGATCATAAAACTCTTCTGCATATAAAACGGAGTAACCTGAATCTTCATTTCTAACAACCCTAAATTCAAAATCGTTGTCTCGAAGGTCTGATAACATACCTATTTTAACGATCTCATTTTTTTCATTGTAATAAACTTTTACTTCCAATTCTTCCGCGCGCGAACCCTTGATAGCCTTCAAATTTAAGAAGTCAAAATCAGAAAAGGATTCGACTTTCGAAGCCTCTGGAATACTGTCAAGAAAATGAGATCTAGCGAATGATCTCACCTCTTGGAAATTCAAAGAACCGCCATCGTAACTGTTTTGACTTTCGCAACTTGCACACACCAAAGCCAGAGTTGATATTACAACGAGTATTAATCTAGAGTTGAACATAGTCATATTTTAAAGAAAATATTATCCAATTTTTTTTACTTTTTATGCAGACGCGGGCTAATAGTCGCCATGTCCTTTCTCGCCTCTAAAGTGTGTCTGTTTTTTCTTCTTTCGCTCTCCATTTGTCGTTGTTGATGATCCAGTTCCTGTATTGAAGAACATAAAGCCATTTAGATCAAGTCCGGGAGCTAGCCAATTACCACGCGAGTTTGTCAGTGGTGCAGAGCCTTTTGTTGTTGTTGTTGTCCAGGGCTTCCATTGCGTGGGTTTATTATTCAAATTTTTGCGGACTTTGATTTTTCCTTTGTTTTTCCAGTCATGCAACTTGGTCTGGCTTCCATTAGTATAAACCGTCAAGTTCTTGGCGGCACCAAACATTACTTTAAAAAGTGCTTCTGGTACTTTGTTACCAAGCTGGCTTGCTCCACATGCAGTAAATAGTATGCTTGCGTTTTGGTTCAGATACCTTGAAATACCCGCTAGTGCCATGACATTCTTATTTGATCTTGGTATTTCGGAAAGTACTCCCGGCGTGAGATAATCCTTGTCTTCTCCTTGAACGTTGACACCAGACGTTTCTTCAGTTTCTCCTACAAAACCGTGAGATCGAATTATTAGATTGTCTATCATCTTCCCGTCGTTACCATACGTCGAACTTAGCCAAATTCGTGCATCGGTTAGACTAGCAAAGACCCCGTAATCCCAATCTGTCCCATCCAATGAACTTGGATCCCAAAACTGATCGGAGTAATCAGCAATGACAATAACAACGTTACCTGAACCTGTATACTTAGGATCACCCACCATCAATCCTTCTATATCGTTAAAAGTAGAAGGGTTATTAAGTGCATAGGTGTAGGGGCTCCATGATAAATAATACTCGGCCAAAGGGTCAATTGCTCCCCATCTTCCAATCTCCGGCATGTACATCCTCGCCCCAAAATCAAGCCATCCAAGTCCAAGCTCAGTTTGCTCTTTCTTACCATTAAACTTGTAATCGGAAACAGAACGTTCTCTGGTAGCGCTCTGTGCTGTCATACCGAAGGCGAAATAATCATTTAAAGCCACCACCACTGAAGGCGTAAGGGTCATTTTTACATCATCAAAATACGAATCTGCGAAGGTCGGATGTTCGTTGCTCACATACAGGTATGCGTACCCTGGCTCCTTCACCGTGTAGCTGGCGCTGATCAATGCTCCTGAACTTGATACCTGTTGGTAGGCCACATCCTTAAAGTTATGCTCGCTGTCAAAGATAAGAATTGTAACGAATAATTTCGGATCGGTATTGGTGGTGCCATTGGCATAACCACCCGCGGCAAGCGCTCCCCATGAGTTGATAGCCGATGATGCCGTGCCGGTTTCGCCCGGAACCGGCGCCGACAAATTAAAGGCGCCTAGCAAGGAGGTAGCAAAAGCTGAAAGGTCGCTGCCCGTGCCCGAAGGTGTGTTGTACTTTACATAGGCTTCTATCTGAAGCACATCGCCGGGCATAACACTGTAACTTTTCGCAACACCCACCTGGCCGGCATAGCCGCCGTTCAGAGACAAGGAGTTAGTGCCGGTGTGCGCGTTGGTCGATTGCGTGTTGACCTGCCCGCCACCTAATGGATAGTTCTCAAACTTCTCTGCTTCCGTGGATTGATTAGCAGTTTCAAAACCTGCCATTCTTTCATCGGTTGTGGTTTGTGTAGTAAAAGTGAGCCGCACATTGCCTAAGTGATCTGTTAAATTATACTGATAGGTCGGGGTGCCGTTTGTTTCGATGACGACACGCCCTTCTTCATGATTGATAAATTTCAAACTATCGTTCTCATAAAAATACTCACCTGCGTAATCTCCTACATCTATTTTTGTCGATCGTTTTTTTGATCCAAGTGCAAGGGTTTTCAAAGAACATTCGCAAGCTTGTCACTCGCTGGTCTAAAGATAAATTCTATTTCTCATTTGAA
>JBMOKS010000111.1:0-3509 GCA_049324355.1 Bacteroidota bacterium | reverse complement strand
GCTGATCAGTTCGTTTAAAACAAGTCCCAATGGGATTGCTTTGTCCACATCAACTTGAATTTCTTCAATTTTCAGACTTAGCTTCAGGTCCCTCTCATGATACCCGTAAGTATAAACGAGATATTCAATCAACTCCGTGATATATTCTTTTATATTGATATTTCTGTTTTGCTCCTCGTTGTACAATTTCTTGTGAATGAGGGCCATCGCATTTATTCTTCCCTCGGTACTCCTAATGGCCTGTATCGCATGCTCGTTAGTGAGTTTATGCGATTGTAAGCTCAAGACACTTGATAGTATTTGAAGATTATTCTTAACACGGTGGTGAAGCTCCCGCAATAGAAACTCAACATTTTTCTTATTTGTTTTAACCATCCTTGCATATTGAAGAGCAAGGAGAGCCAATAATAATATCATCACTAGGCCTACAATTAACGCTTTCACCTGCGTTTGTTTTACTTCTATCTTTGCATTGCTAACTTTATCTTTTTGTTCTAGGAGAGCAATTCTCTGTTCTTTTTTTTCTGTTTCATATCGTATTGAAAGGGATCGCATGCTACGGGCTTTTTCAGCATCTAACAGGCTGTCTTTTACAAGGAACAATTCCTCCGCCAGCCCCAGCGCTCTTTCGACATTTCCTTTTGCCTTGTGTAGCTCGATAGCCAGTTCAAGATTCTCGCGCAACAATTCGAGTGAGACGGTCTCTCGCGCAAGCTTTTCTGCCGCTGAGAGATAGCGGTCGGCATCGGATAAAAAATTTTGCTTGAGTTTCAATCTGCCAAGATTATTCAATGTCACTACCTGGCCTAATCGGTCGTTTGTCTCACGCTTTAATTTCAATGATTCAACAAAATATCGCTCAGCGAGTCCAATATCACCTCTATCAAAATGTAAATCTCCAATATTATTCAAGGTGCTGGCCGAGCCTTTGGTGTCGCCCAGTTCATCCTTGATTCTTAACGATATTTCTAGATTTGTAAGCGCACTGTCATAAAGCCCGAGTGCTTTGAATGTCTCCCCTATGTTATTATAGGATAGTGCTTCGCCTTTTCGATATGCAATTTTTTGGCGTATTTCAAGGGCTTTTCTGTGGTATTCAAGGGCTCCTTTAAGGTCACCTGTCTTCTCGTAAGAAAAAGCTATTGTGCTATAGCAGGAAGCAAGTGCCCTTCCTGGGTGTCCGTTTTCAAGTTTACTTAGAACATCAAATGAACTTTCGAGCGCCTTGTCGTACAGTCCAATATCTTTGTAGATAATTGCCAGGTTTGTCTCCACTTCAATAGCCTGGATGGTGTCTCGTATTTGCTCAAAAATGTCCAGAGCCTGACTATAATAGCTAACCGCACTATCAGGGAGGCCAGTTTGACTGTAACACGCACCGATTCCATTCAAAGCAGAGCCCAGCCATAAAACTTTTGAATCTTGCGGTCTGTCATGAAGAAATTGGTAATAATAAAGAAGGGCGCTGTCGTATTGCTTTTCAGTAAAAAAGAAGTAGCCTAAATAAGATAGGTTATATGCTGCATTCTCAGAATCACCCTTTGCTTTTGAATGGGCTATTAAATTCCTAAGGCTATCTGCTTTTGATTGCCCCAAACAAAACCGGGGTACAATAAGGAAAAATAAAAGCCAGATTAGGTTTTTCATTCAAGAGGGTCAGTAAGGGAAGTTACTAAAAATAGAATTAAAAGTGAAGCCTCAAGCACAGAGGCTCCACCTTTTACTTCCTCTAATCCTCTTTCAAAGAGTCCAGCGCATAGGTTGATTTGACCGGATTAGGTGGCTTAGGAGGATTTACGATAGGGTCATCATCGTCGTCTCCTCCTTCTTTCAGAATTGGGTCCTCGTCGCAACTCAAGGCCCCAATGGCAAGCAATAGGATAAAAGCATATTTTAACGTTTTCATTTGTTTAAAATTTTTGGTTGAACATCACCTCAGGCGTTCTGCAAGGGCATAGGAGTTTCGTGTGCCCAAAAAGCACCTTGACTCGTACGCCATGCGGCAGTTTCCTGCGGCATTAAATGATCATGGGTAATGGTTTTCGGATGAAGCTGATTTCAAGATTGTGCAACCCATGTGAGACACTCTCCTAAACCATACATCATCCAGAATGTGATCGATCGATCGTCAATTGACAAGTCAAAGATTGGAGATATGCTGATAAAAGAGGGTCCGGTAATTGAACCCAATAGGCCCTTAACTTTTCCTTTTTGCTCCGAATTATTTCCGATTTCCTTTACATTCGAATATGAAAATCAAGGTAAAGTATGTAAAGGCTATTTTGAATGAACTGGTCACACGCACAAACGGATCGATCTCAAAAAAGGGACTTCAAATTATTGGTGAGACAATTGGTGATCTGAGTGAAAACTATCTATATACGAAGATGGCTTTGGCTATTAAAAAGAGAAGCGTGGAGGAAGAAATACGTTATCACGATCGGTCAATTGATAGAATCCTGAGGTTTCTCAGGTACAAGGACCTGAAAGAATTTATTGACTACCTAGAAAACCCAATTGACAAAAAGCTCCAGAAATTTCTCGGGTCGTACTATAGCTATGTAAGGAGAAGCATAAAGAATGAGGCAACTCTTTTTCGCTCGCCTGTGAGTTTTTTTGAAGAGAATGGAAAAGTGTGGATGAAATTAAAAGGAAGCCGATTGGAGTATCTCGGTGAAGTGAGGCGAAAAAGAGGGGTGCTGTTTGTCTCCCTGGACTCTAGTGAAGAAAAATCGTTTTGCCATATTTATAACATTGGTGAAACGGAGGGGCCGGAAATCGTGCAGGGAATATTTGCCGGGTTATCAAATACGTTTGAACCAATCGGGGGGCGTGCTGTTCTGATAAAAATAGTCGAGGAGTTTGCCAACCTAAAAAATGCCGAGCTACCAATTACTAAACTCAAAAAATCAAAATTCTTAAATGAACGAAGGCTTGCTGAATACTTTGAAAAATATTCAGAGAATAACCTCACGCTCAATCGGGCTTACTCATTCGATAACAGGGATCTTGGTAATTGCAAATAGCATTGGGTTTGGAAAATAATACGCGGCTCTCGGATAGTATTTCCCACTGCCGGGAAGATTCATGCGCCACATAACTTCTACCAAACGTAGATTTGGGTATTAAACAAATATTTTTATGGCTGACTATTACGTAAACAATATCGCACAGACCAATGGCGATCATGAGGTTCATAAGGAAGGTTGCCAATGGATGCCATCCAACAAGAAATACCTTGGTAATTTTTCAAACTGCACTGAAGCTGTTCGAGCGGCTAAGAAGACTTATTCAAAATCTAACGGATGTAACACGTGTTCCCGGGAGTGCCACACCACGTAAATCAGAAATGATTCGAAGTGATGAGTTCAGGGTAAGTATACAGCCATGTTGCATCGTATCGGTAAAACTCTTTCAGTAAGATTCTTTGCCCCACCTGATCCAACCTGATCTCCGAGCCCACAGGGAATCTGTTATTCCGATAAAACCAACGCACATTTATATGAGTA
>JBMOKS010000110.1:0-3538 GCA_049324355.1 Bacteroidota bacterium | reverse complement strand
GCTAAAGCTTGTAATTCACTGTGTGCCTATACGTTGTAATCGACTTACAACATTCAAAGTATAGGAAGGAAGCCGTATCTAGTTAATCGAGAGTGAATTGAAACAATAAGGTTAGCATGAAACCACACTTTATCATTCGTTTACGAACTCCAATTGACGGTGAGGTTCCATACTGGGCAGACGTTGCGCAACGAAGGGCGGCGCCACGCACACAAACATTCCCAGAACTTGATCAGTTAATTCGGCAGCACAACCTTGAAGTTCAAATCACCAGAGAGTATACCCCCGCCACGATGTCCTGGTCGCCGCAAGAACTCCAGTCTGGCTTCAACAGAATATACAGAGTCATTCTGCAGGAGAGTCGGGAGATTCCCTCGGAAATGATTGCACAAATTCAATTGCTGCCAATAGTGGAACATGTGCGCATCGGCCGTATTGCACAAGCGCCTATTCCCACTCCCGTGATGGCCATGGGTTTTCCTGGCAAGCTTGACCAGGCTCGCAAGGAAATATATTTGGATGAAACCCTTCAACAAACCGAAGGACATCCTGCCATAAAAATAGCCGTGCTCGATACCGGCGTTTACCTCAAACATTCAGAATTAAAGCATTGTCTTTTGCCAGGAAAAGACTTCGTTAATATTATCGACGGTACTGCCGAGCATCTGGAAGATAAATTAAACAGCGAAAGCACCGACGTTTTTGGCGGCGACTTTAAAGACGAAGACAATGATCCCGACGATCCGATCGTTGGGCATGGTACACATGTAGCAGGCATTATTTGCGCTAAAGGTGTTCGAATGCCCAAAGGTGTTGTGCCAAAATGTAAAATTCTGCCGGTACGTGTATTAGCTGCACTAAAACAGGGAAGCAGGTATGTGGGAGCAGGTCTTGTTGATAATATCAATACCGGCATTAAGTGGGCGGTTGACCAAGGAGCCGAAGTAATTAACATGAGTCTGGGCATTCGCCACACCGAAGGCGGATTGCCTCATGAAGAAGTTGTGAACTACGCTAAGAAGAAGGGTGTCACTATCGTGGCAGCGGCTGGCAACGATGGTCAGGAAGAATTATACTACCCAGGCGCCCTGCCCTATGTGATCGCTGTTGGCGCTACTGACGAAACCAACGGCATCGCGCCTTTCTCAACATTTGGCAAGCAGGTGTCTTTCGTCGCGCCAGGTACAAATATCTACAGTACGTCTGTCAACAACGACTATGCTTTTTCGACCGGCACTTCGCATGCATCTCCTTTTGTAGCCGGCGCAGTGGCCATGCTGAAATCTTATGCTCGCGAACACGGAAGAAAACTCTCCGACAGCCAGGTCAAATACATTTTAAAAAACACCGCCGATAAGGTCGACCGGAATTTTAAGCACCGTAAAGCGGGCTTTGGCAAATTGAACCTTATCGATGCGCTGAAGCTGTTACAGTATAAACTAAACAACATTAATCATTAAACTCTATAACAATGGCACTAAAAACTCTTTCTCCCATTAACGGATTGACGCTGAAAACAAGCGATGACCCAATCCTGCTTAAAGCTATCGAGAATCTGAAGACCGATGATAATATCATCGCTGATGCCGGCGCATTTGATAAAGATCCAATCAATTCAGTTTACGTATCGCAGATCACGGACACCCTGCGGTCAAGCGCGCTACTAAACCTGGAGAAAGCCCTGATCAGCGACGAGTTTATCTACAAAGCACTGCTTCATCGTGCCAGAACCATTGTCAAAAATGTAGATGATGAAACCACGATGGCCAAGGCTATCATAAAGGAGTTGCCGAAGGTTGTTCTCATCGTCGCAGAATCTTATGTCGGTGCCATATTGAAAAAGAATGGTAAAAAATTCGTGGCTGCCGATGTCAGGGCTACAGCAGCTCAATTAGTCGAAGAAAAATACAATATCGGAGGATTCGGTTCCGAAGCCCGTGTGATTGCCATCTTCGATAAACTAAGGGAGCGTGGCAAACTTCCCGCCTTCGTCGATACTTACATCGAGAAGAAAGAAATTGACACCTCAGCTTTTACGCCGCTCATCAAAGAGCATATGATCACCTACCTCATGGATCTTAATTTCCGGTTGCAAGACGTAACTGAAGAAAAGATCAAAGAGGGCCGCTATGACGAATACTTCGCGCTGGCGTACAATCATGCGTTAAAAACCGTAAAAGGCGGAGACGATCCCATCGATGCCTTCAGAAATAAATCGGATGTCAAAGAATGGGATTTCACGGTCGACGAATTCGAGACTGTTGAAGAACAAGGGGTCATTAAAGAACGAATCCTGGCTGCCGGCGCACTTGACTATATCTATGAATTGGGTGATAACCTCGGCGTTTTCAAACTCACCGATTTCCTGATCCTTAACTGGGTAAATGGCAACATCGATATCTCCAGCGGCACAGCCGTCGATAAACTGTACAGGCATCTTAAACTGAAAGACGAAAGAAGCCACGCCGATGAAAGGGCGATGTTATACAAGCGCGTTCTCAACAAAGGAGAGGGCAAGGTGCTCGACGATATGGTAATAAACGAAACCTTCCAGAACCTGTGGAACAAGCTGATGGAAGAAGTCGTGAAGTACATCGAAAAAATTGAAGGAAGATCCGGTGAGATCGACATCATCTCCAAACAACCGGTTTACCAGGCTATTCGCGAACTACAATACAATCTCACTGCAAATACAACCGGTATGGCACCCATGATGACGCGCGAAATGTATGCCCACCTGAAAGACTGCTTTGATATTCTGAACGACGAGCAGGTCATCAGTCAACTGGCTACCGGAAGCCGTAAAAATATGTGGGTTGTCATAGAGAACCTGGCCAAGCAGGAGCTCAAGGAAGCACCCAATGTATCGGCATTCCGGACCGTGGCTGTGAAGAGCAATCAGATCTTCCGGTTTGTTGCAGAGTTTAATGGTGTTGCCGTAAGCGAAGATAAATTCCAGGAATTTAAAGATGCTGTCGAAGCCTATATCATCGCGCAAAGCCAGATCGGAAATATGAGCGATCCCAGAGAAAAAGAAGAAGAGGAAGAAGTTGAAGCGGAAGACGACGAAACGAAAGAGGATGATATGGAAGATTTTGACTAGTAGATGATCATCCTGAATACTTAATCATTAACATACTACACACTTACCGAATTGATTTATGGAATTAGACACTCATCAGATTCAGACGTATAAGAATAAAGCCCGGGCCATGACAGTTGATCTGTTGTCGAGAAGCGAAGCTTTCCGGAGCATGGATAAATCCGAGCAATTCAATATGTATCATGACCTGTACAAGGCAGCCTACAACCGTCTCGCCGAAAAACCACAAAACGGGCTTTCGCGCGGACTGGCCAGCAAGGAGCCACAGAAAGCCAGCGACCTGATCGACGACAAACGTCATAAAAATACGCGCATCGATCAGGCAGGCGACATCGCCAAAAATTTCATGGAAGGTGTGGACTTCCCAAAATTCGTACGTGACCTTGTAAAAGGTGTTTACGACGCCAACCTGGAAGTGACCATCAAACAAATGGA
>JBMOKS010000109.1:0-3554 GCA_049324355.1 Bacteroidota bacterium | reverse complement strand
CACTGTTCCTTTTCTGGTCTATCACCCTTTTTGGCCGTAAACTCTTGAATGTCTCTAAACCTGAAGAGATCACGATCGATAAAACATGGGTTTTAGTAGGTGCCGGCATTGTAGGATCGCTGGCTTATACCTTTTCGGATTCAGCCTGGTTTTCGGCTGTTGAGGCCGAAGTATATTCCATGTCATCGTTCTTCACTGCTCTGGTAGTTTGGGCTATGTTGAAATGGGAAGTGATCGAAGATGAATCGAAAGCCAACCGCTGGCTGATCCTCATCTTTTATATGATGGGTCTTTCTATCGGCGTTCACTTGCTGAATCTCGTGACCATCCCCGCATTGGCATTGATCTATTATTTCAAAAAATATAAGCCCGGACCATGGGGCGTTGTGGCCACGATGTTGATTAGTCTGGTTATCATTTTTGTAGTCAATGAAGTGATCATCCCAGGCCTTCCGTCTGCCGCCGGAAATTTTGAAATATTCTTTGTCAATTCGATAGGACTGCCCTTCGGGTCGGGCGTGATTGTCTTTGTGCTCATCATTCTGTCGGCGCTCATCTGGGGAATTTATTTTACGCAGAAAAATCAAAACGTTCTGGCAAACACTTTCCTGCTGGCCACTGCCTTCATCCTGATCGGTTATTCGTCATACGCAGTAATCCTCATCCGCTCGAATTTCAATACGCCCATCAACGAGAACGATCCTTCAGATGTCATGAGCTTCGTGCGCTACCTGAAGCGTGAACAATACGGCAGCAGACCGCTGTTGTTCGGGCAATACTATACTGCAGAGCTGGTAGGTTACGAAGAGGGCGATCCGGTTTACATCAAGGGCGAAAAAAAATATGAGATCACAGACCGTAAGATCTCTTATAAATATTCGGCAAAAGATCAGACACTCCTTCCCCGTATTTACAGCACCGATCCTGCGCATCAACAAGCTTACCGCCAAATACTCGGGTTGAACCGGGGCGAAAAGCCAACGTACAGCGATAACATCAAGTACATGTTCACCCACCAGATCGGGTGGATGTATGTACGTTATTTCTTCTTCAATTTTGCCGGCCGCGAAAGTGATGAGCAGAATGCCGACTGGATAGCGCCCACACAATGGTTCGAAAAACTGCCGCCGACACTGGCCGAGAATGAAGGAAGAAATAATTTCTTCATGATTCCCTTTGTGCTTGGACTCATCGGAATATTTTACCAATCGGTGAACAACACCCGCAACTTCGTGGTGGTGGCGCTGTTGTTTATACTCACCGGTGTAGCCCTGGTGGTTTATCTTAACTCTCCGCCCACTGAGCCTCGCGAACGTGACTATATCTATGCCGGATCGTACTATGCATACTGCTTGTGGATAGGCTTTGCCGTGATAGCTATCGCCGATTGGCTTGCTAAATATGTTAAAGGGCTAAAGACTGCCGGCATCATAGCCACGGTCATCGGTCTGTCTGCTCCGGCCCTCATGGCCAAAGACGGATGGGATGATCACAACCGCGCTAAAAGATATTTCTCGGTCGACTCGGCTATAAACTACCTGCAATCATGCGCGCCAAACGCGATCCTGTTCACCGGCGGCGACAACGATACCTTCCCGCTATGGTATGCGCAGGAGGTAGAGGGCGTACGCACCGATGTGCGTGTGGTGGTGCTTAGCTATTACAACACTGACTGGTATATCAACCAGACCATGCGACAGACGTATGAATCTACACCATTCCCTTATACCCTAACGAGCCAGAACTATCGTCAGGGCGGACCAAACGACTATCTGCCTTTTTATGACGCCAAGATAAAGGAACTTGACCTCAAGCAATATCTTGATTTGCTCCGAAAAGACTATAAAGGTCTGCGGTTGTATCCGTCAGCCAATGCCGTTCCTTCCAAGGAAATTGTATTAAAAGTTGATATTGCCAGAGTGCGTGAGTTGGGTATCGTTCCGAAAGAACTGGATAGCCTTATTGTTCCGGAGATGCGTTTAAGAGTGCGCGGCAACGGCCTTGAGAAAAAAGACCTGGCCATGCTCGATGTGCTGGCATCAGGAAACTGGGAGCGACCCATCTATGTGAACAACACCTCTATGGCGCAGTTTAATGTCGACCTGAGCCAATTTGCCGTGCAAGAAGGAAACGCCTATCGCATATTGCCTGTTTTCAATCCGAACACCCAGAGCGAGTTAGTGAACACCCAGGTGTGCTACGAAAATATCATGAACAAATTCCAGTTCCGTGGACTCGATGATCCCTCCATCTATTACACGCAAGACTATCGCAATTTTGTTCAGAATCATCGCAGCAGTCTCAATGCGCTCGCCGAAGCACTGATTCAAAGTGGCGACAATGAGAAGGCCAGAGCGGTATTGCTGCACAGCTTAAAGAAAATGCCTGATGAGGTAATCCGTTACGACTTTACCAATGCCAGCATGGTAGAGTTACTGCTGGAAGTTGGTGAAAAGGAAAAAGCCCTCGCGATCTCCAATACCATGAGCCAACGCGCCAACGAGCTCGCCGACTACTACCTGAACGATCGAGATTACGGACGTAACCTGCAGGTGAATATCGTTATCCTCGGCGAACTTCAACGCGCACTGTACAAGTATGGAGAGGCAGAACTCGCCAAAAAGCTCGAAGATCAATACGACAAATTCGCGGCCGCATTCCAGACCCGCGGCGGAGCAGATCGCTCGGACTATTGAAATTTAGTTTCCTTATCATACAGAGCCATCTCAAAATTTATGAGATGGCTTTTTCTTTTGACTTCACTTCACAACCTCCCCTGTAAATAGTCTTTTGAAAGTTTGCTTCAGTATTGAAGGCCATTGAATGTAAGGTCTTAATCGGTGATTGTGTTTTTTCGTCAATTGACAACCACATCTGTACTTCCAAACTGAGATGAAAGGAAAGTCGCTGGTAAATTTCTACTACGATTTTTTTAAAATTCTGTTATGATTAATTCCAGCGCAACAAGTAAGAATAAAAAAGGTGTAGCAAAATTATTTTTGCTTGAATTGCCCACCTTCGCATCAGAGATCGCATCGTCATGATTGTTGCAGATTTTCAAGACCGCGATTTCATTTTTTTTTAGAATTTAAAAACTGTTTTAAAAATTGAAAGCAAAATCTTCGGCACATTAAAGGCAGACTTAAGTGCAGGCTGACGTACTGCACTGCCCGACCTTCGGGGCGCATGCCGCGTTGACGCAGAGGGTATGAAACACTTGCCTTCAAAGTCATTTACACCAATGGATCAGCAAGAGAAAAGGCCATAGCAAAATCAGGGTGAGCGGCATTGCCCCAGCCGGAAAGGGCGGCGATAACTTAGCGCTAACGAAAAAATAAAAGAATTTTAAATTTCCCCTCGCAAGATTTTAATCTCCTTCACAAAAAATTTTTTAGCACAAAAAGAAATATAAAAATGCAATGGCTCTAAAGCCACTATCACACTATTTCACAGCTTTGACCGAACTTGAACGCCATGAAAATAAATTTGTTTATTCTACTGTTCGCTTCGCTCATAGGGTGCGAGCAATGCGAAGATAACCTCACCGAGCTTGA
>JBMOKS010000108.1:0-3567 GCA_049324355.1 Bacteroidota bacterium | reverse complement strand
TGCGTTCAAAGAGTTAGGGCGGATTAACGACCATAAAATTAATATTTCAGACCCATAGAAACTTATTCCTGTACCGAGAAGTCACCCGTTGGTTCTTTGATGATGTAGTCTGACATATCTTGTTTCGCTTCGAGGCCCTTGCCGTAGATCACATCGCCCTGCTGCCGGATGGTGACAAATTTTTCGGTGAAGATCTTTTCTTGCGCAGGTTTCCAGAACAGCTCCTCGGTATTCAATTGTTCGTTCTTTTCAACATTTTTCACTTCTACTTTTCCACGCCCACGCCACTGGTCGTCGGCTTTAAAATAATAAGCGTGATTGGCGCGCAGGGTGGATTCAAGCTTTCCGAATTCGTTGTAGAATTCCAGGTAGATTCCTTTTGGAAATTCGCGGTCGCCATTTTGAAATTCGAAAACGACCGCGGCCACCATCTTCATTTTTATCTTGTCGTTTTCGCTGTAATATGACTCAACGTCTTCAGCTTCACGCAAAGGACCTTTGTATTCCACAGGATCTTTAACTTCTGCGTTATTGCAGCTGGTGAGCAGCGCGATGCCTAAAAAAAAGAAAAACAGTCGTTGTATCATAAATGAAAAGGCCATAGACACGCTATGGCCTTCTAATATTAGCCGATAAGTCTATTAGTCAAATTTACGTTTAATGAACCATTGATCATTGAATGTAATGCCGAAATATATCTTGAAGTAGTTTTCTTCGAGTATGTTTTCATTTTTGTTGCCCCTTTTTCCAAATTTAACTGCCAGGTCTAAACTGGATCGGCCGGTGGGGAGCGATAACCCAAAATTAATGCCAACGTCTTTTACTTTGTTATTTCCGGCAAAAAAAGGATACTGCTCCACGCTCACACCTGTGCGATAGGTAATGCGTTTGAGATATTTTTCAATGGCAACCGGATCGGGCGTGATCTCGGCACCCAGCGCTACGCGCCATGATTTTCCGAGGCCCTCCTGATCTTTGTTTATGCTTCTGAAAGACGACCAATCGCGATAGCTGAATTCGGTGCCCACTGTCCAGCGGGATCCACGGCTCAATGATATTCCGCCGGTGAAATTCGAAGGGAGATGAATGAAACCGGAGGTTCGGGAAGGTTCGTTGGAGATCAATGTATCGCCTACAGTCGAGAGCAGCACGAGTTTGTCCGTCTTGCGCGCCTTGAGGTCGGTAGCAAATCCATATACGGCGCCAATACTGAGTCGGTAATTTTTTCTCGCGCCGAGAGAATCTTTGCTGAACGATACGCCCACATCAAAAGTAAAATCCTTCACGTTTGTCTTTTCATCGTAGCCGGTAAGGAATCTCAGCGGTTGAACATCATCGGGAAGGAGTGCCTTGTCTATTGTTTCGATAGAACTAAACAGATAGGTTGCCTTCAAACCTACGGCAAAGTTCCGGTTTATGCGCACACCGTTTGACCAATACAATTGGGTCAATCCACCAGAACCATTCACGGTGCCGCTGGCAGTGTCTACCACAACATTGTTGACATCAATAATGAAAACAGGCGATTGAATTTTGTAATTCACCGACGTGTAGGGCATCAGGCCCAGCGAGGTTGTCCACTTTCCGGGTTTTACCGGAAAGGCTGTGGCGAGGTAATTCATGTTGCCCCCCACCTGTTTTTCGGTAACTTCTCCGCTGGAGATCTTTCTCTGCTCAATCACGATTCCGGCCTGAAACACAGTCAGTGAGTTGTATACCAGCAGCGCCGGGTTTTGATTGTTGAGATACCAGAATTGAGGTTGGCTTACGCCAATACCAGCCATACCTTGATTGTGCGCCAGGGCGTTGCCATAGTATTCGCCAATACCGTATGACGAGAAAGGTGAGCTTGCTTGCCCCCAGGCTTCCACGGTAAAAACCATGTAGGCTAGTATAAAAACGTACTTTTTAGTGATTGACATTATGGATCAGAATGCTATTTAACCCGCTGAGAACCAGTTCGGGGCTCGCAAATATGGAGGCTTTCAATTTGTTTTCAAAAAATCGGGTATCCCCGCCGCACAAAATCACCCTCAAATTGTCAAATTTTTTTGCGTATTGTTCAATTATACCGTCCATTTCAGCAATTATGCCATTGATTACCCCGCTTTGGATGGAGCTTTCAGTGCTGTCGCCCACAAGCCCGACGTTCGCCGCAGGAGAAATTAACGGCAAACGCGCCGTGAAAGTATGAAGGGCCTGAAAACGCATGTTTAATCCGGGCGAAATAGCACCACCATGATAATTACTGTGCTTATCGAGAAAATCGTACGTGAGACAGGTGCCAGCGTCGATCACCAGGCAGTGCTGCAGGGGAAATTGTTGTTGAGCACCACATACCGCGGCAATTCTATCCACACCCAGCGTCGCCGGCGTCGCATAAAGAATTTTTACGGGCAATGGCAATGTGGGCTCTAGTATGAATTTTTTTTTTGCACTTTGGGCCCAGTCGGTAACAAGCTTCGTGTCAACGCTCACCGAGCTCACGATCAGATTTTCGGCCGTTGACATTTCGAGGAACACGCGGAGCTCTTCAGCTACATTGAAGGTAAGTCTGGAGGTAAGCGTTTGATGATCGAAAATCCCTACCTTGGCAGCGCTATTACCGTAATCGACAACAATATTCATGAGCCTTACAATAAGGTGCTAAATTATGGTTTCAAAAGAGAAATATAAAGTGATCGGTCTCATGTCGGGCACATCATTGGACGGCCTCGACATCGCCAGTTGTACGTTCATCAAAAATGAAAAACATTGGAAATACCAGATCGATCAGGCGGTAACGATCAAATATCCACCTTCATGGTTGGAAAAACTTTCCCAGGCACATACCCTATCTGCCGAAGATTTGCTGGCGTTAGATGTCGCCTATGGCAAATACCTGGGGAAAGTATCGCTGGATTTTATACGAAAACATAAGCTGAAGATAGACTTCGTAGCATCGCATGGTCATACGATTTTTCATCAGCCCAAACGCAGTTTCACATATCAGATAGGAAACGGTAACGCGTTGTTCGCAGCGATTGGATTACCAGTAGTTTACGACTTCCGAAGCCTGGATGTGATGCTGGGCGGCCAAGGTGCCCCGCTGGTGCCCGCTGGTGATAAGTTCTTATTCTCAGATTTTGACGTTTGCCTAAACCTTGGCGGTATCGCCAACCTTTCGATGGACATCAAGGGTCAGCGACATGCTTATGACATCTGCTTCAGCAATATGGGATTGAACTATCTCGCCAGCCAGGCAGGAAAAGATTACGATGCCTTTGGCGACATGGCGGCCGAAGGTGAGTTGAATAAAGTTTTACTTAGAGACCTGAATAAGGTTTACAAAACGTTTCGTATAAAAAGGCCATCATTGGGAAGAGAAATTTTTGAAAATCGGATAAAACCGCTGCTCGATCAAAAGAAAATTCCGTTGCATGACAGATTGAGAACCTTTACCGAGTCTGCTGCGCAGGAAATTGTGTTGGCGTTAATGTCAGGTAAAAAAAATCCTAAAGTACTTTGTACAGGCGGAGGCGCTTTTAATTCGTTTTTAATAGCTCGGATGCTTGACCTTTGCGGTGA
>JBMOKS010000107.1:0-3569 GCA_049324355.1 Bacteroidota bacterium | reverse complement strand
GTCTACGCTTTAATGAGCCGGTGCCTGTTCCAGGAAGCTTCTTCTCAGGATCAGGCCAAATTAAAAGAATTATTGGATGCCGATATGGTCTTGAGAGAACAATTCGAACAGCTTAAACAGATTCACGCCCGCGACCAGCAGGGCCCCTCCGACAAACAAATCGATCATAAATTCAACAGCCTTACCCGGCGTCTGAAAGATGAAGGACTTCTGTAATCATCGTATTACTTCGGTTCTCCTCTCGCCGGCCCTCGTTCTCCTTTGTTTCCTCGCCCCTCGCTAATGGTATAAAATCAATTTCCGTATTAACTTATTGACATGGAACTTACGAACACAAAACAACTTTTTTCACTGCAAGACAAAATAGCTGTGGTAACCGGCGGCACCGGCGTCCTGGGACAAGCTATGGTTAAAGGACTGGTTTCTGCCGGAGCTTCGGTAGCTATTCTCGGCCGACGATTGGAGGTGGCCGAAGCGCTGGCGAAAGAAGTGCAGTCGGCGGGAGGTAAAGCTATTGGCGTCTCGGCCGATGTGATTGACAAAGAGCAACTCCTTCGCGCAAAAGAGATCGTTCATAAACACCTCGGCCCGATCGACATATTGGTGAATGCCGCCGGTGGCAACATGGCCGGCGCGGTGATTGCTCCGGACAAGAATTTTTTTGACCTCAATATCGAAGACTTTCAAAAGGTGGTCGATCTTAATTTGCTGGGAACTGTTTTGCCTACGCAGGTCTTGACAGACGATATGGCCAAACGTAAAAAAGGCGTAGTTGTCAACATCACCTCGATGTCGTCGTTCAGGCCCATCACGCGCGTTGTGGGATATTCCGCTGCCAAGGCTGCCGTGGAGAATTTCACACAGTGGATGGCAATTGAAATGGCAAAAAAATTCGGTGAAGGAGTGCGGGTGAATGCGATTGCCCCCGGTTTTTTTCTCACCGAACAGAACCGTAATTTATTGACGAACCCGGACGGCAGTTATACGGCTCGCGGACAGGCCGCGATCAATCAAACACCTTTTGCACGCTTTGGAAAACCCGAAGAACTGGTCGGTACGCTCATCTGGTTGTGTTCAGATGCTGCGGCTTTTGTGACTGGCGTTGATGTTCCTGTAGATGGTGGGTTTAACGTATTTTGTGGCGTATGATGCTCGAACAAACCTGGCGATGGTTCGGACCCAAGGATCCGGTAAGCTTGCAGGATATCAGGCAGGCCGGTGCTACCGGCATTGTTACGGCCCTTCATCACGTGCCCAATGGAGAAGTATGGACAGAAGACGAGATCAATAAACGAAAAAATGAAATCGAACGCGCCGGCTTGAATTGGTCCGTCGTAGAAAGTATTCCCGTGCATGAGGACATCAAAAAACAAAAAACAGGATACGAGCGCTACATTGAAAACTACAAACTGAGCATTCGCAACCTGGCAAAATGCGGAATCAATATCGTATGCTACAACTTCATGCCGGTGCTCGACTGGACACGTACCGATCTCGCGTTTACACTCCCCGACGGTTCTAGAGCATTACGATTTGACGCTGTCGCATTTGCGTGCTTCGACCTTTTTATTTTGAAAAGAAAAGGTGCCGAAAAAGATTACACAAAAAAACGGATCGACCAGGCGGCTCAATATCTTAAAACATTGAGCGAAGACGATGCTCATCACCTTCAGCAAAATATTATCGCCGGGCTTCCCGGCGCAGAAGAAGGTTATACCTTGCAGGCGTTTCAGCAGGTGCTGGACGAGTATGCGTCCATCGACGACGCGAAATTACGATCGCACTTGTACACCTTCATTCGCGCTGTGGCACCGGTGGCTGAAGAGACCGGCGTGCGATTGGCGATTCATCCCGACGACCCGCCATACCCGATACTGGGGTTACCCCGCGTGGTGAGCACAGAAAAAGACGCCGATGAATTGTTGGCCGCCTATAACTCAACGAGCAACGGCCTTTGCTTCTGCACAGGTTCTTTTGGTGTGAGAGCCGACAACGATCTGGTGGGAATGGTGAAACGCTTGGGCCATAAAATTAATTTTGTCCATTTGCGCAGCACACGTCGTGATGAAGACGGGAATTTCTTCGAAGCCGATCATCTTTACGGTGACGTAGATATGGCTGGTGTGATGGAAGCTTTGGTGCATGAACAACAACAAAGGACCCAACCTATTCCGTTCAGGCCCGATCACGGTCACCAGATGCTCGATGACTTGAATAAAAAAACAAACCCGGGCTATTCTGCTATCGGTCGACTTCGCGGACTCGCCGAGCTACGGGGACTGGAACTGGGCATTGTGCACATGTCAAACATCCGTAGCAAGAAATGATTGATAACTTTTAAGAAGATTGTGGGTCTATTCCTCCAAAACTTTAAAGCTGTCTCAAAAGAGGCGGCTCTTTTTTTAGGACGCTCGCTACCTACTCAAACCTGATCAAGGTGATCCGGCAATAAAGGAATTTTCTCGCAGGGTTGTTGCGTCGCTTCGAAAGGGCAGCCTCTTTTCATCAAACGCTGGGAAAGTAAAATGAATACGGCTAATTCCAAATCTTGAACACTGAGCCAGTCATTAAAAACTAAAATAACCCTTCGCGTTATAATAGCACACGTCTGCCACGATTTTACCGAGCCAGTTCTCGTCCCACGGTAGTTCACCGTTGGCGACGTCTTTTGCGATCAGGTTGCAGAGTATTCTTCTGAAATATTCATGACGCGGATAAGAAAGAAAGCTCCGTGAGTCGGTGAGCATCCCAATAAAGCAACTCAGCAATCCCAGACTGGATAACGTGTTAAGTTGTTTCTCCATTCCGTCTTTTTGATCGAGGAACCACCACGCCGCGCCAAACTGTATTTTTCCTTTGGAGGACCCATCGTTAAAATTTCCGGTCATGGTGGCCATGACCTCGTTGTCGCGCGGATTGAGATTATAAAGAATTGTTTTGGATAGCTGGTTGGTGGAATCCAGTTCGTTGAGGAAACGAGCCAGCGATCTGCCCTGATCGAAGTCGCCGATCGAATCGAAGCCGGTATCAGGGCCGAGTGAGCGCAACATTCTGTCGTTGGTGTTACGCAACGCACCAAGGTGAAATTGTTGAGTCCATCCATGCTTATGATAAAGCCGGCATAGCTCAATCAATACGGCATATTTGAAGTATTCCTGCTCGGAGTGTGAAAGGGTTTCTTCATTAATAATTTTTTTGAACAGCGCCGAAGCTGTGAAATTCGGTTTTTCGATTGGGTAACAGATGCGCTCCAGGCCGTGATCCGACAAACGGCAACCCATGCTGTGAAAAAAGTCTATTCTCTTCGCCAGTGCCTCCATAAGTTTCTCAAAGGAGGTTATGTCCATCCCAACAATCCCAGATAACTTCTGCAGGTAGTTCTTGTATACAGACGGATTTTCTATTGCATAGGCTTTGTCGGGCCGGAACGTGGGCAGGATGTTGATGCTGAAACTATCTTTTCTTATACTTTGATGATGCTCCAATGAGTCGATCGGATCGTCGGTTGTACAAACGAGTTCCACTTTCATCTTCTTCAATAACCGGCGTGTTGAAAAGTCAGGTGTTCG
>JBMOKS010000106.1:0-3570 GCA_049324355.1 Bacteroidota bacterium | reverse complement strand
TGGCGTCGCATGACCTGCAGGAGCCGCTGCGCAAGATCCGCATGTTTTCCGACAGGCTTTCTGTAAAATACAGCCAGCTGTTGGACGAAGATGGAAAGAACAACGTCACGCGAATACAGAAGGCCGCAGAGAGAATGCAGACCCTCATTACCGATATTCTCACGTTTTCAAAGATCTCGGTCGACAACGCGTTGCTCGTTGACAGCGACATGAACACGCTGGTTCGCGAAGTAGTAACCGAAATGGATGAAGAGCTGAAAAAACGCAATGCGCAAATTGAGATTGAAGAACTGCCCGTTCTTCCAGTCAATCCCGGATTGATGAAGCCGCTGTTTCACAACCTGATCAACAATGCCCTCAAATACTCTAAGAAGGATGTAGCGCCAATGATCAGGATCAGTTCGGAAACGAATTTTAACATCAACGGAAAAAACCCAAAAGAACTCGTCAATCGCAAGTATTGCCGGATACTCGTTAAAGACAATGGCATTGGCTTCGATCAGAAATATGCGGAAGAGATATTCGGCATGTTCAAAAGACTTCACCGTAACACCGAATTTGAAGGCACAGGAATCGGGCTGGCCCTATGCAAAAAGATCGTTGAGCAACACAACGGATATATTTCAGCACGCAGCAAGATAGACGAGGGGTCAACCTTTATTGTATCGTTGCCCCTTGTACAACAGGGAGCGCTGTCGTCCCACGCGGAAAGCATTCCTGAATCCAATTAAATCAGACGTTAACTGTTCACCAATCTTTCGATAAAATATTCGCCAGCGATCGGCAGAGTTCATCAAATCGGGTAGGTTTAAACAAATAGTGTGCTGCTCCAAGCTTTTTCACTTCATCGATGTCGCGTTGTCCCAGGGTAGTAGAATACATGATCACCGGGATGTGACTCAGCGAAGCTTCCTTTTTTATTGCTTTTAATATTTGTTTGCCATTAACGCGGGGCATGTTGATATCCAAAAATATGATCTCTGGAAGTTCGTCAGCGTGGCTTACAAATCGTGCCAATGCCTCTTCTCCGTTAGTGAATGTGCGGCATTGAATACCAGTATCAACCCTGCTAACGGCGTCGATGAAAATTTCCTGGTCTTCGACATCGTCATCAATGATGAGCAATTTTTTATATAGGATCATACTGTTATCCGGATGGTGGTGAGGTCGGTATTTAAAAGTACAACCCCGGTGAGGATGAAAGTCACTTAAAACAAGCAATATATTACATCACTATGCCAAGGGGCTAAAAGCCTATTTTATTTTAAAAAAGGTGTTTACTGGAATTTTGATGCTGGTTACACATTATAATTTGTAGATTTGATTATACAAATTGCATGGCATGAACTCTCTCGCCGGTTATTTTTTCGGAATGCTGATCGTCGCCTGTTCGGTCTCCGCCCAAAACCCGGTAACGAATCAACACCTGTCCGACACCATGCCATTTCTCTACGACTTTCATCTTCAACGTGTCATCCAATTTGAAAAAGAACCTGTCGATCCCGGTCGTATCATTTTTATAGGAAATAGCCTAACACAAGGAGGAAATTGGAAAAAACTATTGAACGACAGCACGGTCATCAATCGCGGCATCGGCGGCGACAATACCTACGGTGTGCTCAAAAGACTGAATGACGTTGTCAGGCGTAAGCCGTCCAAACTTTTTATCCTCATCGGCATTAATGATATTGCGAAAGATATTCCCGATGATGTCATTATCGACAACTACCGCAAGATCATCCGACAGGCACAACTAAAAAGTGCGGATACAAAGATTTACGTTCAAAGCCTGCTGCCGATTAACACAGCAGTCAAGGGATTTCCGCAGCACTACGACAAGACCGAACACATTGTAAAAGTCAACGCCAAACTCAAAAAGCTCGCCTATGCCCTTCACTGTGAATTCGTAGACCTCTTTCCGATATTCCTGGATGCTAAAAAACGGTTAGATGCACGTTTCACGCATGACGGTCTGCACCTGAATGAAATGGGTTATCAGCATTGGGTAGATCACCTCAAAAAAACAAAATGTCTGTGAAGTCCTATTTTGCGCACGAAGCGGTTTGGTGAAAATGCCGATCGAACGGGTGCGTTTTCAGTCATATCCAACCGTTCGCGCATGCTGCCTTGATACGGGAGGGACAATTGCGCGACCATACCCAAAGCAGCAATAGCCGTTATGTAAAGGGTGTGGCATATACATTTTTAGCGCTTATGCAGATCCAATCACCACAACATGCGCAAAACCGTTACCCTTTCGGTACTCATCAGTGTCATATTGACGCTGGCTACTGCCTTTATCGTTGCCCGATATTTTGTTTATAAAAAAGTACAGGAAGTCATCGTTCGTGAATTAAACGCATTGCGCGATAATGGCGTGCACGTACGGTTTGACTCCATTCACGCACACTGGGTAAAAAACTATATCCACGTCGAAGCACTTACCATTCAGAAAATATCGGCAGAGATATCGTGCACCAATTCAGAATTCATGACTGCTGAGCATCTTGAGTTAAAAGGCTTTGACTTGATCCATTTTTTGCTTCGACACGAACTGAGTTTTCGTTCGGTTACAGTCACGCGACCCCACGCATTCTTCTATGAGAATAGCGATTTTTTTAAAAGCCGTACTGACTCCCCGGATCGCCCGGTGATCGTCCTGGTAAAATTCATTCACCTGAGCAATGCCTATCTGGAATGGATCGATAGCAGCTCGTGTACGATCAAAACAAAATTCCAATCGGGCATCGATCTTTCGCACCTGAAATTGGAGCTTGGACGACAAAAACCTTTGTGGGATTTATCAGGTGCATCGCTTCATGATATTGAATTGGAGCTGCCCGAAGATCTCTATTCCATGCATATTAAAGACATCAGGATTGACAATATTAAGCACGAAGCCGTATTGGATTCTTTAAAGATCATTCCCCTGATGGAAAAAATTGAGTTTGGCCGAAAAAAAGGGTATGAGATTGATCGGATCGAAGGCGAAGTGCCTTTTATCCGGATGACCGGATTCGTTGCAGGGATCCTCGATACCCCTAAAGTCGCCGCACACACCGTTGAAATACAAATGTTTCTCCGAATTTTTCGCGACAAACGGCTGCCATTCAAGGACAAAACAACCAAGCTACCCCGCGAATATCTGGATGATTTATCATCTCAGCTGGAGATCGATACACTTAAGGTGATCCAAAGTTTTATTTCTTATGAAGAATTCGACGAAGAAGCCGATTCATCAGGTCGCGTCTTTTTCGACAATCTTCGCGCGACCATCACCAACATCTCCAATGGCGATAACGCCAACAGGATCGCTACGTTAGAGGCCAGTGCGCTGTTCCTGGGCGATGGCCTTATCAGGATCAACGGCACGTTTCCGCCGGGGGGAAAGAAAAAGTACTTTATCGAGGGCAATCTGCAGGGTCTGAATCTCCGCCGGATCAATCCCATGCTGGAACCTCATTGTAAAATACGGATTGAAGAGGGCACCATGGACAACTTGTCGTTTCGGTTCCATTACAACAATACTCGCGCCGATGGAAAAGTGGAACTGAATTACCATCGGCTAAA
>JBMOKS010000105.1:0-3581 GCA_049324355.1 Bacteroidota bacterium | reverse complement strand
TTTTCTATCTGCCGGTCTGAAATACCACGATACTATCGTTAGAACCAGAAGCAGCAGTGAGGGGAATATTTCATTCGCAGTGCCAGCAGCGATATGCGAAAACATAGCACCTGACATCAGGAAGAAAAAACCTGCATATGCCCATTCTTTTACCAAGGGAGTTTTGGGAACAAACAGCGCAATCACGCCCAAAATTTTCCAGGCACCTATTATCCTTAGAAAATAGCCGGGATAGCCCAGATTTGAAATAAAATCTCCCTGCTGTTGCATGCCCAGCACTTGAACTAAGCCTGTTGATACCATCCCTAAGGCAAGCCAGCCCGTGGAGATCCAATAGATGATCTTGTTTCTCATAGTGTGTGTTTATTTTAAGTTGTTTACAGTGTCTCGTTTTAATTTGGCTGCTACCTCTTGCAATTTGTTGTGCGCCATATTAATGCCTTGAGCAAAAGGCAGCTTCAGCATCTGGTTTCTGTATTCTACAGATTTATATACTATTTGTATGGTGAGTTTGCTGGTATCGCTGGTGAGCTTTTCGAACTCGAGAAACTCAAGCTGGACGGGGAAAGGTGTGTTCTCCATTTCAAATGTCCGTGTGATTTTCTGATTCGGAACGAACTCGTGAATTACGCCGTTGATGCGTAAAACAACGTTTCCGCTGGCGTCCGATGTCTCAAACTGCCAACCTCCGTGCTTTTTGTTTTCAAGTTTCAGCACTTTGGTGCCCATCCATTGTTCGACAATTTCAGGATCTTCGTAGGCTTTAAATAATAACTCCAGCGGTAAATCAAATTCTCTAGTTATCACGATTTCTTGCTTGCCATCTTCGGCATGGATCTTTGTTTTCATAATTATACTATTTTTTTGATTTATATTTTTTCATGATGCTTTCCAATTTATTAAACTTCTCGTCCCACATTTTACGAAATGGCTCGAGAAAGTCTGCTACTTCTTTCATCTTTTTGGGGTTAAAATGATAATAGATCTCTCTTCCGGTTTGCTCTTGCTCAAGGAGCTCACACTCAGTAAGAATTTGTATGTGTTTGGAAATAGTTTGCCTCGACGAATCAAAATTCTCAGCTATGGCACTGGGTGTCATGGCCTGAAGGGCAACTAAAGTCAGTATCGCCCTGCGGGTAGGGTCTGCTATCGCCTGGAATACGTCTCTTCTTAAGTCCATATGCAGCTATTTGACTGCAAATATATATGCAGTCAAATAGCTGCGCAAATGATTTCGGTTTTTTTTAAGACAGGAACTAAAAAAGTTCGCCGAATCGTGCCTATTTCTATATAATTAATAATAATATAAGATTTCGTGTTGGTGTGTTTTCAACGCACACGCAAGCAATGTGTGGTTGTTTGAACACATTTATTGGCGTCGCGCAAGGCGGATTGCGGCCGAACCAGTGACCGTTTCCAGATCTCCCCTCTTTTATTTTGTGCCAGTTGTTGTTTTAAGTTTCGGTTGTCTCAATATTAAGTCGCCCATGAACAGCGAGGTGTATCAATACTTTCTCTATCTTTAAATACATCATTAAGTTCGATTAAAAACCCAAAAACCAATTCGTTATGAGATATCTATTCACAATTCTCGCGCTTTTATTTTCTGCCTCGTGCTTTTGCCAGGGTCAGTTTCAGAAAGAATCTGCCGGCTCGCTCACCTATGTATCAGGACATGTTATGCAATTGGCCGCAGCTATTCCCGGCGAAAAATATTCTTATACACCTCAGGCCGGCGTTCGTTCGGTGGCGCAGGTTTGTGCCCACATTATTTCTGCCAACTACTTCTTCGCCGCTAAATTGGGCGCGACAGTTCCTGCCGACGTAAAAATGGAATCTATTGAGATGGATCTTAAAACAAAAGATGCCATTGCCAAAGAACTGAAACGTTCGTACGACCTGATGATCGGTGCCATTAATAGCACCAAGGACAGCGATCTGGCAAATAAAGTTGTATTTCCTTTTCCGGGCGAATTCACCAGCATGAGCGCAATTCTGATCTCACTGGGTCATTCCAATGAACACCTCGGACAATTAATTGCCTATGCCCGAATGAATGGAGTCACGCCTCCCTGGAGCGAAGCAAAATAAATCAGTTAGCTCAAAATGTGGTCAGATTTACTGACCACATTTTTTTGATATCCGTCCAGTGTGATTCAAAACCAATCTACGCCCGATTCAACACAACCTTCCCGGTGGTCTTGCCACTTTGAAACAACGCAAGCGCCTCTCCCATTTGTGAAAAATCAAAACGATGCCCTACGATCGGCGCCGGCAATTTCAGCTTTTCTATTTCGGAAAGCATATCCTTCATCAACTCCTTTTGTTCGTAGATCCAGATGAGATTAAAAGCCATCACCGATTTATTAGACTTGATCATGGTGAGTGGATCAACGCGCGGACGAAAAAGGTAACGGAACAATAAGCTGGCATAGTTAGGCCTGTGCGACGACGGTGTGAACTGCGCGGAGCCATAAGCCACCAGTCTGCCCATGGGGGCCAACATCTTATAGCTATAATGAAAATATTTTCCGCCTGTAGCTTCGAGCACAAGGTTGAGCGGTCGGCCGTCAAGTGCACCGCTTAACTCGTTGCGAAAATGTTTTCCCCGCACAATACCTTTATCAAATCCCTCACGATGGAGCAGATCCAATTTACTTTCAGAGCCCACCACACCAATAGTATAGGCATCGTATTTCTTCGCGATGCGGTTGGCCTGCAAGCCTACACCTCCTGCTGCACTGTGTATAAGCACCGTCTGACCAAACTTCAAGTCACCCAGTGTTCGAAGCGCATAATAGGCTGTAAGAGTCTGCACCGGAAAGGCGGCGCCCTCTTCGTATGACCATCCGGAAGGAAGCGGAAACAGATAAGCAGGATCGGCTACGATGTGGCTGTCGTAACCACCGAAGCGGGTAACGCCCATCACTTTTTGTGCCGGCACAAAACTGCTGCTGTCGGAGGCGAGTACTTCACCGCTAAACTCTAAACCAGGAATGAACGGAACCTTGGGTGTAGCGCTGTAAAGGCCCATAATAGCAAAAATATCGGCATAGTTTAGTCCTACGCTTTTAACATCTACCAACACTTTTCCTTTCTCCAAAGTTGGAATTTCAGACCGGTCGAGCTTCAGATTGTGCAGGGAACCGGTTTTTTTCACAATATAAAATTCGCGCATAGACGCAAATTAATGAGAAAGTTCACCCTCCTGCCGCCTTCAGTCAGCTTTTTTAAAATTTCACTTTGAAATACAAAGTACTTTTAAATATATTTGCATCAGCAGCAGAGAGCCACCCCTTTGCTTGCAACATCATGATATAAGCAGTTTTTAAAACAAATAGTATGACACGCACAAATTCAACATCACCGCCAAGTGAAACTTCACTGGCTAAACGAATGATAGTGGGCGCCGGAATTGGTTTAACGCTCATTACCCTCTTTCTGCTTTCCGCAGATGAACCCGATCCGGCGTGGGGTAAGCTTTGGATGATACGACCGCTGATCGTTGTTCCGTTTGCTGGCGCCATGGGCGGCCTATGTCAACATTTTATACTTGGTTTTCACAACCTGGCCGGTGTCAA
>JBMOKS010000104.1:0-3582 GCA_049324355.1 Bacteroidota bacterium | reverse complement strand
TTAAGAAAAAAATCAGTGAAAAACTCCTCAGAAAAACGCTAGCTTTGTCCTATCAAAATCTCATGGCCCAAAGGTGGGTCAAACAATTACCGGAATCGGTGGGTCACACTTCCCGGAATAATCAACAAGATAAAGCTTATGTTGAAATATCTTTTATCCCTTCAAGTAACATTTGCTGCCTTTTACTACTGCAACGGGCAAAATAAAATTATCTATAGAGGTGATCATTCGGTTCTTATTTTAGACATAAACAATAATCATCGTTACGTAATTGATACTACTCTTTACTACAATGAAAAGCTTGTTGGAGTTGAAATTGCTGACGACTCACTCACGTGCAACTACTCAAAGTCAGGCAGAATATTTGAAAAAACCTATGATATCTCTCATATCAAAGATATACCCCGGAAGCCGGGCAGTGAGTTTACTTATGCTCCTAAGTATGACAGTTATTACAAGCATAATTTCTATTTCAAGGATTATCGGTTTGTTAGCTATAATGGAGGAACAGCTCTTTTAAAGGGAGAAGAAATTTTATGGAATACTTCTAAGGCACCGTTTAAAAAGCATTTGGATAGTATAGTTAAGCCTAATAATGATCTTAGTGTATTAGCTCAGCATCCAGTCCTTTCGCCTGATGAAAAATACTTTTTATATACAAGCTATCGATATGGATTTTTCCCTTCATGGGCTAAATTATACGAAGTGGAAATGAGTACAGGAAAAATGCAATTAATTTCGAAAGATGGTTACTACTACTATCCATCTTATTCAGCAGATGGGCAGTATATTTTATACATTGGTTTTTCTACAGGGCATTTTAGACTTTATAATAAAAAAACAAAATCTAATATGTATGATTATGGATTTCAGGATGCCTTTTGGTTATATAAATAAATAATTGACCCGTAAGCTAGCGCATGACCGATGTCACACAAAAGCAAAAGTTTGTTAAAAGAGAGTAAGTAAGTTTTGAAAATCTATTGTTTTGTTGAGAAGTATCATGGCCCTATCTTTCCGACCGAAAAAAATTCTCATATGACCACCGAAATTTTCATTCGCTACATTCACTTCATCAGCATCTTCACCATCGTAGGCACGCTGGCGTCTGAACATCTGCTCCTCAAAAAAGAAATGACACGGGCAGAGATCGGCAAGCTTGCACGCATAGATGCAGTGTATGGCATAGCGGCGGTCGTGTTATTGCTCGCCGGACTCACGTTGTGGTTCGGAGGTATAGGAAAACCTGCAGTCTATTATACCAAAAACTGGATCTTTCATACTAAAATTACGCTGTTCCTTACCGTAGGATTATTGTCCATTTACCCCACAGTATTCTTCATCAAAAACAGAAAAGGTAATCCTGCAGAAATCGTGATTATACCGAAAAGTGTTTTCTGGATGCTGCGATTCGAACTGCTCCTACTGTTTGTCATCCCGCTGTTGGCAGGGCTGATGGCTAGAGGTGTTGGCTTCTTCGGCTAAGTCTTGTGGGCAGCCGTCTTACCCGTTAGTCGCGACATTTCGTGTATTATCATATTCAGGAATCGATATTTAACTACCGATCAAAATTGTGATCAAGTCTTGACGTCTATGCAAATGTCCTGCTACCAACAAATCGGATGTTTAATGAAGCAATGGTGCATAGCTTGTAAACGATTGGTGACTTTCATGACATGGCATAGGAATTGACAATGGGCCGATAAAACTGAAGTAAAATGTCTGTTGGCTTTTTGAACTTGTTACTTTCTGAGCGCGATAGCTATTCGCTAAGAAACTTGCGGTATTGTTTGTGGGTTATTTTCATTCTACTTTCTGTCTTTGGTTTTGTCGATCCCCTGCTCGCCAAAGATTGCAGACCGTTGTTGGCCATACGCTATGGTTATATTGTGCCGGTTTCTTTCGCAGCCTGCGTCGTTTCGCATCTCGAGATCTTTGAAAAAATCCGCTCGTATGTGACGATGGCAGTTCCCATTGCTGCCGCCACAGGTTTTGTGGCCATGATGATGATCATGCCTGACGAACAACTCGTTCACATAACCTATACCCAGGCGCTGATCATCACGGTAAGCTTTGCTCCCACGATGCTGGGACTTAGAATAATTCCTGCAATGGGCTTTGGCGTATTTGTACTCGCTTGTTTTAATGTCTGTTCGTTCCTGCATTTCGACATGCACGTAGACTCGCAATTCGCGATGTATTTCAGCAATAATATGCTGCTGCTGATCGCTTGTGTATTGGGACTTATCATCAGAATAAATGCAAGAAAATTGCTGGAGAAAAATATTGCCTACACCAAAATAATTGAAGCAGAAAGAGATAAGGCGGAGGCGCAGATCGAAGCGCATAAAAAATTGATGAAACAACTTGTTCATTCGAAGCGGAAGTTATCCGATTCTGTCAAAGTCAATAATCGATTGTTGTCGATCATTTCTCATGATATCCGCGGGCCACTCGCCAGCATTAAGGGAATTATCGATCTGTTTGTGCAGGGATTCATCGACAAGAAAGAGCTGGCTGGCAGAGCAGTCCTTAAAAATCAGTGCGCTTGTCACGGCAACCAGCGATATGTTGAGCGATCTTTTAACCTGGTCGATCTTACAAATCGACGGCCAAACCCAAAGTGCCGAAACTATTGATCTCAATGCCCTGGTATCTGAAAATTTTAAACTGATATCGCGTCACGCTGAGTTGAAAAACAACCAACTTATTAACGACATCGATAAAACTCATTACGCAAAAGCCAATCCCACCGTGTTGAATTTAATTCTCCGAAACCTGATCTCGAACGCCGTGAAGTTCACCGACGGCGGCAGAATTGTAGTGTCTGCCCGCACACAAGAGCTTAATACGTCAATTGACGTTACGGATACCGGCGTGGGCATGGATCGCGAAGAAATAGATAAGCTCTTCAAATGGGAAGAAAGAAAAACTTCAATGGGCACACGTTCTGAAAAAGGTTCAGGTATTGGCCTGCTCATCAGTAAAGATTTTATTGAGAAATTCGGAGGCAGTCTGAAGGTAACGTCAGAGAAGAACAGAGGAACGACGTTTTCACTGGTTCTCCCACAATGCTGAGACTGATCACTTTATTCTGAATGACAAGTGACAAGTGACGAGTGACGTCCCGATCGCTATCGGGAGACGAGTGACGAATGACGAGTGATAGTATCAGGGTTCAGTTCCAGGCACTTCTCGCGGATAGCGCAGCTACTTTAACCCGCCTTGTATGCGTAGCGCGTATCATCCATCACTTTACCAACACTCCACAAAAATCCAGAACCGGTTTTTTGAACTTTAGTGTTTCAAAGGAGTTGTGTTTCACAAGCAATACAACAATATCAGCCTGCGCTAGCGCATCCTGAGTATCGTAGAGGTCGAACTGCTCGAATTCCTTCGCATAAGGCTCGACGGCAAGAACATCAACTCCTCTTTTGATCAGGTCTTCAACGATGTGTAATGCCGGAGATTCACGCAGATCGTCGATGTTGGGTTTAAATGCCAGGCCGAGACACGCTACCTTAGGTTTTGAATTATTTTTAGCTGTGAATGATCTTACTTCAGCAGTGATCTTATTGATCA
>JBMOKS010000103.1:0-3583 GCA_049324355.1 Bacteroidota bacterium | reverse complement strand
CATTTATATTCTATCCTGGCTTTCTTGTATTCACCCAGAATATTCAGGTTTCGTACCTGCCGCAGCACTTGCCCGATAGCATCGTCGTAATTTTTTCGGCGTTTCCATTCCACATCGATGTGAATGGAGTATTCGCTTGGTTTGCCGATGATCGGAATCGACTGGATCTTGGTCAGGTTGATATTATTGTTCTTAAATGTCATGAGCGCTTCGGCCAAAGATCCTACTTCATTCGCTACTTCAAACGACAGCGATGCCTTATTGCTTTCCAATTTTCCGTTGCTTCGTTTGGTAAGAATCAGGAAGCGCGTGAAATTTTTCTTGTGTGTTTCGATCCGTTTTTCCAGGATCTGCAATCCATATTTCTGCGCGGCAAACTCATTGGCGATGGCTGCCGTGTCTTTGAGTTTGAATTCTTTCACACGTTTAGCCGATAACGCCGTGTCATCGCTCTCGCGTACTTCAACTCCATTCAGCGCATGGATGTATTCGGAGCACTGCCGAATCGCCATCGGATGTGACTCGATGCAACGGATATCTTTTAGAGTTACGCCGGGCAATGTTAGCAAGTGCATGTGAATGGGAAGATAGAGTTCGCCCACGATGCTGAAGTGATAACTCTGCAGTAAAAAGTAATTGGGCAGAATGCTTCCCGCAATGGAATTTTCTATCGCCATCACGGCGTAATCGGAAGTTCCGTTCTTCAAACTTTCGCAAAGTGCATGGAATGTGAGGCACTCCACCGTTTCAATGGGTTCGTTAAAATATGTAAGGGCAGCCACTTCGTGAAAACTGGTGGCAATGCCTTGGATTGCGATTTTTAATTTTTTCTTTTTTGCCATAAAACAAAAAGTCCCGGTTTTGCCGGGACTTTTTTTGAGTTTACTGTTATTTCTTCAACAACACACTGCTCTTAAAGTCCCGCCTGGGCCTTAAAGTAGTAGTAAAAATAAAAAAACGTGTTGCTGTTCATTTCTTGTTCTTGGTGCGATAAAGATAAGGCCATTTTTGGCTGAGTTCCAAACGCCGACTTCATCTTTGCCAAACTTTTTTCTAAAACTAATGCTTGTTAGGACCTCTTAATCGACGTTTTTCACTCGCTCTTTAATACCTGCGCCGGGTTGGAATGGGCCACCTTTAACGTTTGCGAACCAATCATAACTAAGGCAACGAGCATCACCGCGCCGGCACCGATGATCAAATCACTGATGGCAATTGCCTCGTGATAGGCAAAGTTAGGCAACACCACTTGTTCGAAAAAAATGTAAGTAACCGGCAAGGCTATGCCGGCGGCAATCAGCAGTAGCAACAAAAATCCGCGGCTCAGCAAATAGATCAAATTTCCTTCTGTCGCACCCAAAACTTTTCGAATGCTGATCTCACGGATGCGCGTCTCCGTAAGAAACACAACCATACCGAGCAGACCCAAGGAAGCAATGGATATAGCGAGGAAGGCGAGGAAGCCGATGATCTTGATCATCACTGAGAACTCCTGGTAAGCCTCTTCAATTAGATCGTCGTAAAAACGTGCTTCCAGCGGGTGCACAGGGTCAACCTTCTTCCATTTGGCCGCGATGGTTTCCATGGTCGCCGGAAGGTTTTTAGATTGTATTTTAACATTGACCAGTCGTGCATCACCGTCTCCTCCGTATCGGAATATTACGGGTTCAATCTGACTGTCTACTTTGCCATAGTGGAAATCCCGGAGCACACCTACGATCTCTAATTTTCTTCCGTCAACCGTAATAAATTCTCCCAACGCTTTTTCGGGCTTTCGTTGACCGATATCAAACCTTTTGAGTGTTTGTTCATTCACCAGCACTTCGGTCTCTTCATTGTTCACCTTGGCTTTAAGATTTCTTCCGGCGATGATCCGGTGACCGTGCAATGGCAGGTAATTTTCATCTACCTTATTGTACCAAACCGAAGCTGAATCTTTCGGGTCGTTGTATTTCATAGACGATCCCCAATAGTTACCTACGCTGGTCACCATCTGCGATTTTGATATCATACTCACTTCCGGTATTTCGGATAATTCTTTTATCAGCGCGTCGGGCTTATTTCCCTGTAACGAAATGTTGAGGATATTCTCTGTTTGATATCCCAGATCGAAAGTGAGGAAACTTTTATACTGGCGGTACCCGATCAGCGTGGCGCTAATGAAGATGAGCGAAAAAACATATTGAACCACGATCAGCGCTTTCCGCATATTCAGACGTTTGAACACTTTTAGCGATGACGCATCTTTCAATACAGAAACCGCATTGACCTTCGAAAAGAAAAACGCCGGAAGCAGCCCGGCAGCCAGACCCACCACGATGGCCAGTGCAATAAAGAAAAGTATGGTACGAACAGAAAGATCGAGCGAAACCATGGTCGACACCTCAGGCGCGAACGACAGAAACTGCGGACGGATGATGAGATAAAGACCAAATGCGATCACTAACGCCATCAACGAGATAATAACAGCCTCGGCGATGAGCTGCATCATCACATGGCCTTTCAACGCGCCAATAACTTTTCGTATGCCCACTTCGCGCGACCGTCTCATGGATCGTGCAATTGAAAGGTTGGTGTAGTTGAAACCGGCACAAAGAATAACAACGAAAGCCAGTCCACCGATCACCCATACAATATCGGCATTCATAGTAGGGCCGATGGGATTGGAAAGATCTTCGCCCAAAGCAATTTCACTCAGCGGTTGCAGCCATAGTTTGATCGTGGTATGCTCCAATCCTTTGCTTTCTGCTGCCGCCAGTTTGTCGATATTTCCCTGAATTGACTCTGGTTTCGTGCCTTCGGGGGGTAGTAAAACGTAAATATAATTGTTCCACACGCTTCCGAAGTTTAGGAACTGAGTATTGTTCTTCTGCTGAATTTCCGCCGTAGCAAACGAAACCAGCGCCTCAAATCTGATGTGTGAAAATTTCGGCACATCCTCCATCACTCCCGTCACCACGTAAAGTGTCGTGTCGAATTTGATGCTTTTGCCGAGCGCTTCTTCTTTCCCGAAAACCTTAGTCGCCGCCGACTCAGTAAGCACGATCGAATACGGTTCCTTCAACGCCGTTTTTGCATCGCCGGTCAATAACGGGAAACTGAAAAGTTTGAAAAAATTATCGGTGGCCCACAGTCCGCTTACAGGTACAATGTTGTCGTTGTAATTCGCATCGCCGCCGAACTGACGACGAAGAATGACCGTCTCTTCAATACCTGCTACCGTCTCCGATATTTTCTTTCCAGCCTTCACCGAATTTGACGCAAGAAACATGGGAGGATTGTTCAAACTGTGATGTGAGCTGTTGACACGATAAATCCTGCTCGCTTTGTCATGAAATTTATCGTACGACAATAAGTCGGCAAGAAAGGCGATCATCAGCAATCCGACCGACATGCTGATGGACAAGCCGATGATGTTTATCGAAGAGAACAGTTTATTTCGCACGATGGCGCGGCCTGATGTTTTGATGTAGCTCCCAATCATGATCCAATGTATTAATAAGTTAATAAATTTTGGTCTTCGAAGAGTGTACGATCGGAAGAATTTAAAAACATCGATGATGTAGATCATCTTCGCCCGACG
>JBMOKS010000102.1:0-3620 GCA_049324355.1 Bacteroidota bacterium | reverse complement strand
GGAAACTAACCATGCATGGCCCGGATGGAACTGATTTTCCGAACGAAATAAAGTTCATAGAAGTGACCCGGCCTACGAAACTCGTCTGGATACACGGCACAAATGATCCCAACGATCCGGGTCAATTTGTTTCGACGGTGACGTTCACGGAAATAGGAAAGAAAAAGACGGAAATTACGATGCGCATGGTGTTCAAGACGAAGGAAGCCTTTCAACGGGTCGTGGAAAAATTCGGAGCGATCGAGGGCAACCATCAGCATTTGAACCGACTGGAGAAATACCTGGAAATGATTCAAAATACCTAAGCGAACAGAACTTGACTCATGATTAAAACAACGGGCTCGTCATTTGCACACATTGTATCTGCGAACTATCTCGTTCAGGTCGCTGAACCTCAGGTCGCGATTGGAAATTGATTTGGCAAGTTCCAAGCAGTCCGAGAAATAAGTGGAAACCTCCGATGCGAACTCAAGGCGCTTGACCTCAAAAAGTTCGATGTCGTTTGCCTTCATCAAGTACATGGTCTCAACAACAGCCGAGGAAGGTGACCCTCCCGGGGTACTCATAAAAACGACTCTGTTTGCTTTATACAAGGACACCTTGGGACCTTTCCATACAACCTCGTAAAAGTTTTTTGTGTCTGAAATGAACTCCGTGCTAAAAAAACCATACCCTTTGATATCCAATGGGCCGTACGTTTTCTTTTTGCCATCCTTCGAAACAAAGATGGCTCCGCTGCTGCCACTCGTTGCGCCCCAAATAGCGTCCTTGATCAATCCTTCAATTTTCTGATTTCCCCAGGTGAGAATATAACCTGCGCGATAGTTAGTGTTCTGCTTGTACTTCTCATACTTCGCTGATTCCTGAGCCAGTAACGGCTGCGACCAAACGAAAACAAACACCAAGAATAAAGTGCGTCGAGTAACCTGTGCCATTATGCAAAGAAACAAATAATGGCCGAAGTTCTACGGCAACTCCGTTCTCAAAAAATGCTTTGCGTTACTTCACCAACCGGAGAGGTTGAGGTTCGCTTGCTTCCTCGCCATGCATAATCTTCCGGCGGTGCTCGAGGCCCCAGTGCATGATCTCTGTCATCACCGGTTGAAGTGTTTTCCCGTATTCAGTGATTTCATACTCCACTGTAATGGGTTTTGTCTGCAGCACGGTTCTGGTGATTAGTTGGTGACTCTCGAGGTCTTGAAGTTCTTTCGAGAGCATTTTGGCACCGATGCCATCCAACTCGCGCAGAATGTCCATAAAGCGCATGCGGCCGCCGAACACCAGCACACCGATCAAGTGAATTTTCCATTTCCCGCTCAATACCTCCATCGCATCGCGCATACCCAACAGACGCTCTTGTGGTTTTGCGTGGCAGATACGGGCCTTGCGTGGATCGGCCATGATGGCATCCAGTTCTTCACGTGTAAGTGTTCGTTGTTTCATACGGTGACATTCCTCCTGATTTTGCCCTGATTCTTCGCTTTTAAACTCTGTTTGAATAGACGATTCAAGATTGCCTTGCGGTTTCATTATACAAATATGCGTCTATAACACCGTTCGTACATAGTTAGTTTCCTGGAGGAAACTGGTTTCCAAAGGGAAACACATTACAATAGTAAACCCGGTGGCCTTCAATTTTGTCGAAACAATTAACACCAAATGAAAAGAGACAAAATTATTTACTGGATCGCCACCGGCTTGACGGCTGCTGGCATGGGCATGAGTGCTTTTATGTACTTAAGCAAGAACCCTGAATTGATTGCCAACTTTCAAACGATCGGGATTCCCTTATACCTCGTAACGTTGCTCGGCGTTGCCAAACTGCTTGGCGCGATTGCACTTTTGGTTCCGTTCTGGAGTAAAGTGAAAGAGTGGGCCTATGCCGGCTTCGCCTTTACGTTCATAGGCGCCATATTCACTCACATTTCCACAGGCACACCATGGATTGCGCCATTGATAGCCCTTGCTATTCTCGGAGTCTCTTACTTTTTCTGGAATCGCTTGTCGGCAACGACCGCTGAGACACGATAACTAAATGACTTCATTCGTCGGAGCCATCTTCTTAAAAAATAAGGAGATGACTTCGACCGGAATGAATCATCAGTTACCGCGAGTGGCCTGCTTAATACGGGTCGCAGCCGCCGTTGGAACCCGGCAGCCACTGGTCGCGAATGACTGGTAGAATCAAAAACTATTTTGCACATTGGTTAAATCAAGAAACCAATCACGCAAACGTATCTACCATGAAGACGAAATCTACACGCCGCCAATTTATCGGAATCGCCTCAACACTCGTTACTGGCTCTCTCCTCGGTGCGCATAAACTCCTGGCGGGACCAACTATCATCGACAACTTCGGTAAATCGAAGGCGATCATTAACGGCGTTAAAATCGGATTGATTACGTATTCATTTCGCGAATTGCCCGACCAAAGCGCGGAAGCCACATTGGATTATATTCGTCAGACAGGGATTGGTGCCATTGAATTGATGGGCGGCCCCGCTGAATCATTTGCCGGAGCGCCAAAAAATCCGGTCGACATGCGATCGGTGTTTCCCCTGATGCGCAAGCGTTCGCAAAAGCAAGAGATGACGGAGGAAGAAAAGAAAACGCTGGCCGATGCCGAAGAAAAAATCAAAGCATACCGCGCAGAAGTGGCTGCCTGGCGAACCAAGGCATCGATGAGCAAGTTCGAAGAGTTTGGAAAAATGTATAAGAAGGCTGGCATTGAAATCTACGCCTTCAAACCCGACGCCTTCGGTATGCAAAACAGCGATGCTGAAATTGACTACGGGCTACGAGCCGCCAAAGCACTTGGGGCTAGCCACGTTACGCTGGAACACCCGAGCAACGACGCGCACACACTCAAGCTGGGACAAGCCGCTGAAAAGTACGGAATGAAGATCGGGTACCATGGCCACGAGCAACAGACACCCACACTCTGGGACACTGCGCTTACTCAGTCGAAGGCCAATTCACTGAATCTGGATTTTGGTCATTATGTAGCTGCAGGCAATGCCAATCCGCTCGACATTATCAAAGGAAAAAATGAGCGCATCGTGAGTATGCATATCAAAGACCGCAAGACCAAAGCCAATGGCGGCGACAACCTGCCATGGGGCCAGGGCAATACACCGATCGGCGATGCATTGCGGCTGATGCGCGACAACAAGTACAAATTTCCAGCAACCATTGAGCTGGAGTACAAAATTCCGGACGGCTCTTCTTCCATCGAAGAAGTGAAAAAGTGCTTGGAGTTTTGCAAGAGCTCGTTGGCCTGATCACCAAAAAGATTGTAACCTCCACGAAACAATAACTCCCAGTAAGGCGTACCTTGCCTTACTTGTTGTTGTTTTATGTTTTACCTCGCTGGCGTAGGTCTCTCCTTCTTTTTGACGCTGCTGCTTTTCACCAAGCAACACAAAACACTGGCCGATAAGATTCTTGCGGGTTGGTTGCTGGTGGTTACACTGCACCTGCTCGCATTTTATTTTCGGATTCAATCGCTCTACCCGCAAACGTTGGGCATCGAGATACCGCTGCCCATTCTTCACGGACCTTTTCTGCTGCTTTATGTTCGCGCGCTCACTCGCGGTGAACTCAGCAGATATGAATGGCTG
>JBMOKS010000101.1:0-3622 GCA_049324355.1 Bacteroidota bacterium | reverse complement strand
GTTCCGGTTTCTCATCATTTTCCCTACACGAAGAGACAAGGGCAACCGTCAACAGCGTTAGCAGCGTGACCTTCCTGCAAAGTCTGTTCTTTATCATATTAGTTTGTCAGGTTTAAAACTCAATTTTCTACTGGCGATGGAGATTAGGTATCTCGACGTAAAACAAATTCATCTTAGTGAACGATGATCTTCTTATAGAGCATCCTTTCCTTCCTGTTATAAAATTTAATCAACAGGATACCGTAACCTGGATCTATCCGGATCTTTAAAGATGTGGATCGATTGGAGTTATCGAACGCTGCTATTTTTAATCCCAACAAAGTGAACACTTCAATTTGCGTAATGTCACTGATATTGTCGATCGTCAATACACCATTGACGGCCGGCATGGGATATATGTCAACTCGGTTTTCCGGTTTGTTTTCTTCCACATTGGTAACAGGATTAGTGTCCGCTTCGATGAGCTGAAGCATTTTTTCGGCATATCGTTGACCAAATATTCGGTATGAAGCCGATGTAAAGTGCGCTACATCTGTTCCCACGAGTCCTGAAGATGAGATCACATGAGCGTTCGGCATGACTTCGGGAAGCTTGTTAACTTCGACATTGTGTGAGCTGCAGCATGCGCCCGCCGACGCAAGAAGCTCGCCGGCGAGGAAAGGTACATCACCTAATCGAAGATCTGCCTTAAGTTTCCCGACCACATCCGCGACTCTATATTTCCATTCGGGGCTGTTTGTATTTGTTTCTCCCTGATGGAAAAGAATTCCTTTAATTACTCCCTCCTGTTGAGCAATTTTTGCAACCTCTACGAGGCGCGCATAAGGATTGCCTCCATAGTCATTGATGATGCCTTTCATCCAATCTGGTGCGTTGGCGGCATAGGTTGCGTAATTTTCTTTGTCGAATAAACCTATATCACATCCTGACACCGCTACCGGCACAAGTCCAACCCTGATGTGCTGCGGAAGATTTTTAACCATTGTCCTCCCGAAGTAATCACCGACCCCAAGCCCTGTCCAGCAACGAACAAGGGGCGGTGTGGCCGTTCTCCATTTGCCAAGCGTAAACGACGCATCGTTACCTGTGCAAGTAACAGCGCCCATCACTTTGATACGTTGGTCCACACCTGTTCTGTCTTGGCTTTCGATGGTACCAGCGCCATCCATGTTTGATTGCCCGAACAGAAGGTAGATATGAAAATTTGGATCTTGAGAATTTGCGACTGAAAAATTGATCGCGAATAGAAGCAGCAAAAGCGTTTTCAAAAAAGAATGTTTCATGGGATTGTGCCGTGGTTGAGCGTCCACAATGTTTGAACTTGGTTTTACTTTTCAGTAATCCCCTTCCATTCATCTGTTCTAAAAGGGATAGCAGGCAAGCGTTCGGAATTGATAAGATTGCATTCGGGATTATCTGCCCACGCATATCGCACAGCCACAGGTTCCGCAACTTGATCTGAATAGACAATAACGTCGTTTCCTTCAATCATTGCTTTTGCCCAATAAAACTGTTTGTCCTTGCCGGCTATGGCTAAACCCGTCACTTCCATGCCATCTTTTGTAGAAAGACCTGAACCAACGTTTGTAAAAGTGATGCGGATCCGATCACCTTCCTTTCTGTAATTTTTATACACAGGACCGCAGGCAATGCCTTCTTGTTTATACACAAGCTTGCCGGCAATTAATGCCAACCTCCGGCCCACTTCCTGTTTATTTTTCGGATGGATATCATTCGCCTCTCCAATATCAATAGTACAAGCCATACCTGTATTGGGCACTGAAAGTGTCAGCGTTTGCGCTTCTCTCAGTTCGGCCCACTCGCTTTCGGATGGAAGTGGTTTTGTTTTCATGTAGTTGGCCAACTGAACAAATAAAAACGGTAGATTTCCCTGCTTCCAGCGTTGCCGCCAGTCTTTGATCAGCATCGGAAATATTTTTCTGTAATGGTAAGCTGCCTGAGCATTCGATTCGCCCTGATACCAAATGAACCCTTTGATGCCATAAGGGATCAGCGGGGAAATCATTGCATTGAAAAGTAGTGTTGGATAATTTTGGAAGTTGAATATTTTTGGCAAAGGCGTTTCCAGGTCTTTCTTATACAACCATTTCCCTGCTAAGGAAATTTTAGAAACGCCATCGGTAATATAAACATCTTCTGCCGGAGGATTCAGTCCGCCACCGCCCCACAGCATGGCTATCCTGACAGCAATGGTATTTTCTCCTTGCCGGACCAAACTTGCCGGAATAGTGTAAGAATGGGTAGCATTGGCATTCCAGATATTCTTACAAATATCATGGCCATTGAAATACAGTGAATAGTTCATTTCCGGATGTCCAAGGTTGATGGTTAAATCTTTTTGATTAAATGATTCCGGCAATACCACTTTTTTCCTTAGCCAAACCATTCCCTCATAATGACCAATTCCAAAATCTTTTATCACACTTGGCATTTCGACTGTTGCCCAATCGGCATCATGATGTTCAATGGCCGGAACTGTTTTATCTGTATTATTCTGAGGATTGTAAACGATATTCCAAATACGTATCCAGTTCAAACTATCGGCTGAAAAATCCTCCCTGCCATAAGTAAGCGTATCATTGCTGAGTGCTCTCGCTTTGGTAATGGGCGATGTAAGCAACATGTCTCGGCTCGTCCAGGCTTCGACTGGCGTGCCGCCCCACGTACTTTGAATAATTCCAACCGGAACGTTTTCATCAACATGAATTTTACGGGCAAAATAGTAAGCAACCGCCGACCATTCCTTCACATTGGCAGGATCACAAATTTTCCATTGACCAGCGCGAATGTCGGGTCGAGGGCTTAACTGTTTATCGTGGTCGACAACAAGAAAGCGAATTTGCGGAAAATTGGCATTTGCAATTTCCTTATGCGCATCTTTTGCCTGTTGTACCTGCCATTCCATGTTTGACTGACCGGAGGCAAGCCAAACATCTCCAACGAGAATTCCATTCAGAATGATTTTAGAATTGTTTTTACCCGATTCTTCAATCTCAAGTACATAAGGCCCTCCTGCTTTGAATATTGGGAACCTAACCTGCCATCTCCCCTCCTTGTTTGCTCTTGTTGTTGTCCGCACATCTCCGAGTTTTGCCATGATAAGTGCTCCGGGTGTTGAATTTCCCCACACCGGAATTTGGATGTCTCTTTGCAAGACCATACTGTCCCCAAATACTTTCGGCAAAGTGATTTGAGCATGAGATGATATTCGAAGAAGTAATATGCTTAGTAACGGAAGCAATATCTGTACATAGGACCTCATTGTATTTTATTCGATTTGTTTTATACTTTTTTTACTGTCCCGAGAAAAATCTTGGCTCATATCCATAGTGAGACTTCTATATTTGTCATCCCGCCAAAACTGTACACTGCCTGCGCCGGACCTACACCGATTTCACATTTTGTATCGGGAGATTTTACCACTGCCCTATCAGTCCTTCTTACCTGACCGTAAATCTGTATTTCGTGGTGGTGTGATAAGTTGAGCCCGGTGTCAGCACCACCGATGGAAACGCGGACTTGTTAGGTGAGTCCGGGAAATGCTGGGTCTCCAAACAAAGGCCGGACCGAAATTCCAGTCGCTTTCCGTTTTTCCCCAACA
>JBMOKS010000100.1:0-3628 GCA_049324355.1 Bacteroidota bacterium | reverse complement strand
ATGAGGAGGACTTAAAAAGAAATCCCGAGAACGGATGGTCGCTTTTCGGAATTCAGCAAGTCCGGTTTAGGCTGGGAAAAAAGACCGAGATGACCCAAACCTCCAAACGTTTCGTAAAAGCCTGGAAAAATTCTGACGTGGCGTTAACCGCGTCGCGGTTCTGAGTTTGGGTTAAGCGCGGGTGTTTGCATTTTAGCAGGCAAGAAAAAAAAATTAATGCCCCGATGTTCGTCAATTGTCGAACGTCGGGGCACTAAAAAAATTTTTCGGGCTACTATTCCGTTATTCCGGCGAGGTCAAAAATGAACGCATATTCTTCTGCGATCTCCTTGTATACTTTGAATCTTCCGGTTGTGCCGCCGTGGCCGGTTTCCATATTCGTTCTCAGCATCAACACATTGTTATCGGTTTTCATTTCGCGCAGTTTGGCAACCCACTTGGCAGGCTCCCAATATTGTACCTGCGAATCGTGAAGACCCGTAGTCACCAGCATATTCGGATAATTCTGTGCTTTCACCTGATCGTACGGAGAATATTCCAGCATGTACATATAAGATTCCATGACGTCAGGATTACCCCATTCGTCAAACTCGCCGGTCGTCAGCGGAATTTCGTCGTCGAGCATGGTGGTGACAACATCCACAAAGGGAACTTTGGCGATGATACCTTTAAAAAGTTCAGGGCGCATATTCACAATAGCCCCCATCAATAGGCCTCCGGCACTGCCGCCGCTGGCGTATAAATTTTCTGGTTTGGTATAACCTTCTTCAATCAGGAATTCGGCACAATCGATGAAGTCGGTAAATGTGTTTTTCTTCTTGAACATTTTACCGTCCTCGTACCATTGACGTCCCATTTCCTGGCCACCGCGAATGTGGGCGATAGCATAAATGAATCCGCGGTTGAGCAAAGTCAGGCGTGTAGAAGAGAAAAACGGATCGGTGCTCGAACCGTACGATCCGTAGCCGTACAGCATCGTATTGTTGCTGCCGTCTTTCCTGATGCCTTTTTTATACACGATCGACATCGGGATCTTGGTGCCATCATCGGCGGTGGCCCAAAGCCTTTCGGTCACATAGTCGGAAGGATTGTATCCGCCCACGACTTCCTGCTGTTTTAATAATTTTTTCTCACGCGTTCTCATGTTATAGTCGAACGTCGAGTTGGGGGTAGTGAGCGAAGCATAACCGTAGCGCAACAGTTCGGTATCGAAGTCGATATTGACAGAAGGGTAAGTGGTGTAGGCCGGTTCTCCAAAATCCAGGTAGTGTTTGGTGCCGGTCTTCTGATCGATGATGCGCATAAGCGTGTTGGCGTTAGCGCGTTCATTCAACACAAGGTGGTCTTTGAATATTTCAATTCCAGAAAGTAAAGTGTCTTTGCGATGGGCGATCTTTTCTTTCCAGTTTTCTTTGGAAGTTTTGGTTTCCGGAGTTTCCATGAGTCTAAAGTTCTGGGCGTCTAGGTTGGTCACCACATAGAACTTATCGCCATAATGGTCGATGGAATATTCAATGCCCTTCACTCTTGGACTGAATTCTTTGAATTTTCCGTCGGGCGTATTGGCCGAAAGTATCTGGTAATAGTTGGTGAGTGTGCTGCCTGACCAGATCACGAGATATTTGTTGGACTTTGTTTTGTAGATGCCGGTGTAGAATGTTTCGTCCTCCTCGGTGAAGATCAAAGGATCTTTGGCGGGATCGGTATTTAGCTTGTGCTTGAAGATCCGGTTTGACCGAAGCGTGACGGAATCTTTCATCGTATAGAAGAAAGTTTTGTTATCGTTGGCCCATACCACGTCGCCTTCGGTATTGGGAACGGGTTGGTCAATCGTTTTGCCGGTGCGAAGGTCTTTGATGTAGACGGTATAACGCCGGCGACTTACAGTATCCATGCCATAGGCAAGCAGATTATTGTCTTCGCTGACAGATAGACCCGTTACCTGGCAATATTCGTGGCCCTTGGCGAGATCATTTACATTCAGCATGATCTCCTCGGGCGCGTCGAGCTTTCCTTTCTTCCGGCAGTAGATTGGATATTCCTGACCTTCTTCATAGCGGTTGTAGTACCAATAGCCATTGTCCTTGTAGGGAACTGACTCATCGGTTTGTTTGATGCGTCCAATGATCTCTTTATACAATTTTTCCTGAAATGCTTCTGTATGTTTTAGCTTGGCTTTGAGGTAATCGTTCTCGGCGTTGAGATAGTCCAATACTTTTTGTGTTTGCTCATCTTTCGTTTCGGCATTCTTTTGCGCATCGGTGAGCTTCATCCAATAATAATTGTCGTTGCGCTTGTTGCCATGGGTGGTCAGCTCATGCGGAATTTTTTCGGCAGAAGGCGGCTGGATACCATCTTTCGCTTCCTGCTTTTTTTCCTGGCCGCATGCCATGAGCAACGCCGCTACCAGAAAATGGGGGAATAGTTTTTTCATAAAAAAGGGATATTTGAAAGTAAAATAATGGTAATACCACACAAGTCAAAGACAGGACTTATGCCGACGTAGGTTTTTTACAAGGATGGAAAAAGACTATGGACGAAGAGCCCGCCGGTAGCTCAATCCGATGATCAGAGCCCGGTTGGTATTGTTAATATCGTCGTTGCCGGTTTTTTGAAGATCCAGCAGCCCAAGTTCGTAACGAACGTCGAGCAAAACGCTGCCTTTTTTTAATATATATTCAATGCCCGTACCTGCCACAGGCCCCAGGTCAAAACGATTGGCTTTACTTTTTTCAAAGTCGAAATCTTCGGAGGAAGCATCAAAACCTTCCATTTTATATTTCGCGCTGAGCCAGTAAGCAGCGTAGACGCCGGCGTTGAGATGAACTCTAAAGTTTTTTACCGATGGCAGCGCGTAATCCAGGGCAATGGGTATTTCCAGGTAACTTGCCTCCAGTTTATCGGTTATGGTGTTACAAATCTTATGATGATACCCCTTGCGGATATATTGAAGATCGATGTTGTAACCCAAATTTGTATTGATCTGCTTGTATACTGACACGCCAGACGCGAAGCCCATGTTAGACACCTCTTTCCAAGGCGTCGTCGTCTTATAATTCGAAAACGTCGCACTACCTTTTGCACCAACATACCATTGCGCATGACCGGTCCACGACCAAACCAAAAGCAAAAAGAGAAGAATATTTTTCATCTGTATATGTTTTGAGTTCAAAGTTCAAGGTTCGATGTTGAACCTCTCTGGTTCGAACCTCGAATTAAATTGGTTCAAGCACAAACCTAACCTTACCCGGCCCTTGTTTAATTCCCGCATCGCGGTTTAAGACCAATATCAATACCCTCGGCGAAAAACTTTCTATGATCCAATCTTCGGTGAATAGCGGATCGTTGTTCGGGATGAGCCGCAATACTTCGCCGTTGTTTTCCAGCGACCATATGCCCTCATCGGTCACGCCACTGGCTTGCACACGGTTGAAGTCGGAGAATACTTCTGTTGCGGGAGAAGGCATTCTTAATACCAGTTGATATTGACTAAGGTCGCCCGGGTCTCTTACATCGTCGAGGTAAACTTCCGTAAGTTTCCAACCACCAGCTACCACACACATTTTGGAAGGACAGTCGGCAACATCTTCAGCACAGGAGCATGCCGATAAAACCATGGTGATGAGCA
>JBMOKS010000099.1:0-3638 GCA_049324355.1 Bacteroidota bacterium | reverse complement strand
TGTCGTAGTAGCGCTGTGATATTTCCTTCTCTTCGGTAGGGGTTAACTCTCGCGGCTTGGCAAATTGAACAGTTCCTTTGTCAAATAGTACTACGCCTTCCTTCACTATGTCCGAGAAGAAATATTGACCAAACTCCAACCCCTCATTAATGTAAGTTATATCATGTATCTCCATATTAACCGCAGACTTATACATGCGTGAGCGATTTGTTATTTGATCGTCCAGTTCATATGATTTATCAACGGCATTTTTTGTCACAACAAGCAAGTCGTAGTCACTTACATATTCATATCGAATGCCGTCACGCCCAGTGTAGGTATGCTCAGTATAGGTCCCCTTGGCATAGCTGCCAAACAAGATGATTTTTTCAGGGTTTGCCACCTTCTTTATGATCTCCACAATGCGCAATATTTCATGCTGCTTGTTTTCCGGGAGGTGAGATAAAGAAGTTTTCATCTATTTAAGCTTAGATACCACGTTTTCAATCAGCCAGGTGAATGCCGCATCCTGGTCGTAGGTCAATTCCGGCTTTAGTAAACCTTCCATGTCTCCTGCAAAGTTGGCATCGCCCCTCTTTTCTTCCAGGTTGAGCAAGAACTCCTTTTGAGATGGCGATTTGCTCCCTGAGGCTTTCATGTATTCAAGATAGCAATTAATGATGCCATCATAATCCAGTTTGTGGTTCTGGCCTGCATAGTATAAATCAAAAAGATCGCGTCCCTTTTTGCGTTGATACAACGCCCTTAATTTGGTGCCCAGCAGTTCATCCACCTTGTAAGTGGTTATGCTGGCTTCGCCAGCGAACCACTCATTGGTGATTTTAAACGGAAATGAGTGCAAGCCCATCACCGCAAAATGTTCGCGGCAGTTGATCTCGAGCTTCAATCGCAGCCGTATCTGGGGAACATCCTCGGAGGTGAAGCGATATAAAATTGTATTGTTATTGGCCCTGGGTTTCACCACTCTTTCCTCTTCGAAGAATGTTATCCTCCTGTCAATTGCCTGCAAGATGGGTTTTACCGGCCCCTCTTTTATCTGAACCAGGTCTATGTCCTCCGAGTAGCGTGGGGCGGGGTTCAGGTAGAGTTTGTGCAAGGCCGTGCCGCCACGGAAGGCCAGGTGCTGACGCAGAAAGTCGTCCGAGAAAATTTCGACCAGTGCCCTGGAAATGATCAGGTCTTGCTCAACTTGCGCGTTGGAACGCCAGGGGGCATGGTTTCTCCACTGCGCGATGTAACTCCGTGGTATCATAGATCGCTCTCCAACTCAACGTTCACATCCACCTTCCACTTGTTGCCGGTATATCCCGCGTTTTGCTCTTTTTTAGGGCTTAACAGCACAGGATAGTGTCTGCGTTGCTGCAGGTACTCACTGATCTGTTGGATTCCTTCATGCCCGGCATTGATGTGTTCCAGCATGTATCCCAGGCGTTGAATGGTGCTGATGTGCGGATACCAGGCGAGCAGATCTTTGATGTCAGTGGGTGTGATTGTTTCGACCAGTTCTTCAAGCGTAGTAAACACCCGGTTGATGCCGCCCACTTTTGTTTGATAGTGAAGCAGGTCTGCTGCTGTCAAGGCTGGCGAGGAAATTTTGAAGTACCCGGCATCTGACTTTTTCTGTGTTATGTTTTTTTCCGGCCATGTGCTGGTAGCATAAACTTTCAGATGCGTGGGTCCCTTCTTTACATCGGGCATGTTGGGCACTTTTGTGATCAGGTAGTCTTGCTGAACCTGCTGATGGCTGGCTCCATGAAAGGCCGCTGCCGAATAAAATGCCATGTAGTACGGTTTATTCAGGTAGGCAAACAATGGCTCGATGTACAATTCAACGGGCAGCTTTCCATAGCTGCGGTACCGTGGCGGGAGGATAAGGTAGAAGCCCGCGCGCAGGTTTACGATCTCTTTTTTTTTGACCAGGCGGTTGAGTTCGTTTACCAAACCAGATTCCGTTTTGGAGACTTTGGCGGTTAATTCTTCCCAGGAAAAGGAATACCGCTCCATCGCCAATTGGGCAATGATGTATTCGTAAACGCCCGTTATTTCAGTTATTTTATCCAATAAACATCTAAATATAATATTATTATAATAAAAATACTATAAAAGACTCCAGATAGTGAGGCTCATTTTTAGCTTTTAACGCTGCGTTATTTTTAGCGTTTGCTGCGGCAGAGAGCCGACATCGAGGATACCGGAGAGGCCTGCCCTGTTGCCGGCCGATGTTGATGTGATTCGCTATTGGCCGGTTTGGCCATCATGCTCTGCATTTCTTTTGCTCAAAAAAATGAACAACAGCTCCGTTACCAGAAAGAGCGAAAGCAAGCGCATGAGGTAGCTGATCCCGTTTTTTACCCGGGCGGAATTATCGACATACCTCGATGTTTCGTTGATGAGCAAATCCAATTTATCCTTTGGGTTGAGTGAATCGGCCCGGACTTTGTCAATCATTTTGATTTTGAATTCAGCGATGGACTGAGTTTGTTCGTCTGTCTTGCGGTTGATGTCCACCAGCAGGAAAATTGCCAGCACGAGAAAAGTGCCTCTTAAAATGCGCCTTGTCCATTTCATGATTGAAATTAACACCTTTTATCTGGTCCATTCAGCGCATTTATTCATTGGCGTCCGCAGCGAGGCCGTAGGCCAATAAGTGCGTTAGCTCGCCTATCAGTTCATGAGGACTGACGTAAAGGTCGAGCAGTTTGTTGTCCGTCACCAGTAGGCCCATTGCCTGGGTAACATGAATGAGCAACTCCGGTTTTATCGCGCTGGTAAAGATTTTCTGGCTTTGTGCCACACGTATTTCTTCTACAATCTGAAGCCACGCGGCATGCGAAGTTTGTACGACAAAATCCTTCAAGCCTTCATTATTGTCCTCGTAGAAATCGTGCAAAAAGTCTTTGCTGATGTCTGCTGTGCCATCGAGTTTTAACTGCACCATTTTCTTAATTGTTATGGCAGGCGTGTTCTTTTCGCGAAGGATATTTTTAAATTTTTGCAACCCGGCTTCCGATTCACTGGTGAATACAGCCTTTGCCAGTTCAACCTTGTTTGGGAAGAACTTGTAAAAAGTCATTTTACTGACGTTGGCTTTGGCACATAGTTCTTCTACCGAAACCCGCTTGAATCCATATTTCCAGAAGAGATCGCGCGCAGTTGCTACAATCAGGGCGTATTTCTTACTGGCAGTATCAATGTGCATAGGGCGTAGTCAATAAAAAGTGGTTCCAATAATTTACGAAATATATCTAAATAGACAAAAATCGTATACTTTTAAACATAAAGGTATACATTTAGGGCCTTTAAAAGACTACCGACTATGCAAATAGCGCTATTAACATTGGGGACCCGGGGCGATGTACAACCCTACGCAGCGCTGGCGCGGGCGTTCAATGATAGAGGCCATCGTGCCATCCTCTCTTCGGGAGCTAATTTTGCATCCCTTTCCCAGGAATACGGTGTCGAATTTGCGCCCGTTAAAGCCGACTTCCAGGCGTTGATTCAATCAGACGAAGGAAAGGCGATGATGAAGAATCCCTTTTTAGCGAGGAAGCATTTCAAGACAACCGTGCAGCCGATGATGATTGAGGCCATGCGGGAGTTCTTTGAACTTGCCAAGTCAGCAGACTGTGTACTTTACC
>JBMOKS010000098.1:0-3641 GCA_049324355.1 Bacteroidota bacterium | reverse complement strand
CCGTGAGCCAGTACGTGCCGATGTTGTAAGCAGTGGTATAGGCAGTGAGCGACTTATCGATGTTACCGTTATAGCCTATCGTTGTTCTTACTTTCAGGTACTGAAGCCAGGAAGACTGATAGAACCCTTCATTGCTGGTTATCCATGAAAGTCCGGTTGACCAAAGCGGAACACCCTTCTGATTGGTCTCCACACCGAAAAGATTAGACTGATCCTTTCGTGCGCTGGCCGAGAACGTGTAACGACTTAGGAATGTGTACGCAGCGTTGCCGTAGAATGAAATGAAACGATCGGTGAATGACCTTACATAATCTACATTGGGTATAGGCCCCATGTATGCAGCATTATAGTAATAGGGAAAATATCCTGAATAGTTGACCGGCACACTGGCAGCCGTTTCACCATCGTATCCGTAGTAACGAAAATTAGTCTCATCACTTTCAACTTCGCGTACTTCATATCCAGCCAGTGCAGAAAGGGCATGTTCACTCCACGTCTTTCCATACCTTAACTGTGACCGGAAATTGTGCCCAACGGAACTCCGTTCATAAACGTCCAATACACCACCCATCGGAACCGGATATGTGAACGTACCGAATGCGTCCTTCTGTGTAAAGAGGTTGACGAGGTTACGGGCAAAATATGTATCCTTACTCCGGTGATTGTTGTTTGATGATGCACTGTTCCAGTATTGATATAATACCTCCGCATGAAGGTTGGGGGTGATCGCATATTTCAGGTTGGCATTGATCCTGTAGTCCGTGAGCCTGGATTGATTGTCGGCCTGTGAGATCTCATCAAGCGGATTGTACTGCCAGTTCAGTAAGCCGTTTGACTCAGCATCGGTCACAAAAGAATTTCGGTATTCAACTGTCACCGGCAAATTATTTCCTGCGTCATCTTTGAGCCGCGCATACGGATACAACGGACTAATGCTGGTGAATCGGATGGATGCCGGGCCAGCATTATTATTCTGATATTTACTTTGCGTGTAATACAGCGTTGTACCAAACTCCAGTTTATCATGAAGCATCGACCATGTATTGTTGGTGTTGAAGGTAAAGCGACTGAAGTCATTCCCGATCAGGTTCTCCTGATTTCTATCGAAGCCCGTTGATACGGTGTAACGATGCACAGTCGATCCACCGGAAACACCTATGGAATACTGCTGATTAATGGCATTACGGTAAAAATACTTCTCGTAATCATTTCGAACATCATACGAGCGATATTCATCTAACGCTACATCCAGATTATGGTCCGAGAGCATACCATCCCGGTTTGCAATCATGGCTTCCACCGCGGGCGTTAATGGAGCTTTGCTCGCAGAAGCTTCTGTAGCAGTGTAAACGCCACGCGAAAACAGCACCTGTTCCAGATCGACAAAGTCAGAAGAAGACATTCGCGGTACGTAAAACAAATCCGGTTTATCGATGACCGTGACATTTGCATTCACGCTGATCTGCGGAGCCTGATTTGCTTTTCCTTTTTTGGTAGTAATCACGATCACCCCGTTACCGGCACGAGCGCCCCAAATGGAAGCTGCAGCTGCATCCTTGAGCACCGTGATACTCTCCACATCGTTCGGATTGATGGTATTGATATCACCTTCATAGGGAAAATTGTCGATGACAATGAGCGGACTCGCGTTGGCAAAGAGCGTACTGCGTCCACGAATGCTGATGTCATTGGCACGTCCTTCCACATTCCGATTGAAGATCAAGCCTGATGTTACATCTTCCAACCGGCTCATGATGTCCGTACTCACGCGCCTGTTCACCAACTCCTGGTCAACCTTGGCGAACGAACCGGTAGCGCGTTCCTTTGGAAGTTGTTCGTAGCCGGTTGAAACAATCGTTACCTCATCCAGCGTGGCAATGTCTTCCGCCAACTGCACCTTGATCACGGATTGATTTCCGACTACCACTTCCTGTGGAGCATAACCGATGAACGAAAAGACTAATACATCTTTATCACTGGCCATGATGGTAAACACACCGTTGGAGTCTGTAGTCGTGCCACGGGTTGTTCCCTTCACCACTACGTTTACGCCAGGCAGCGGCTGACTATCCGTTTGGGAAACAACATGCCCCTCCATCAGTGTCTGGCAGAACGCATGATGAGCGCAACAAAGAATAAAAAAAATGAGTAATTGATTTTTCATAGCTATGGGTTTTAGGTTAATGAGTTTTTGTTTTTACTTGCTATCCCGAATCACCAGCATTTCTATTTCCGTTTCCCGTTCTACCAGGTCGAGATCATACGCTTGAAGCGCTTCACGCAGTGTATTTACCTGTGTGAGATCAGCATCCAGGCGCAAGTCTATGTTACCTGTATAACCCGTGCGATCTACTACTGGTGTGGGGAGGTGCTGCAGATATATATTGAGTTGAGAGACAAGCCGTGTAATCGTGCTGTTGGTTAACGTTGTTTCGTAGTAGCCAAAGTCAACACGGGTAGGGTTACCCGATGTTTTCAGTTTGTCCGCAGTAGAAGTACGTTCTAGCACCAGACACATTCTCTTTCTTTTTTCAACACCTGCCGTGTACTGCGGAAAAAAGTCAAGCAAGTCCTGCTGCATCAGTTCGAATACCTTGCCAGACAGGTGCTGGGGTACTATGATCTCATAGCACCACGTATTGGATTGCATCCAGGCATTGACGATTTGCTGATTGGTTTCATGCGTAGTAACCCGATCCGGATCGTTCACCTCTGCCAGAATCCTGTTGTTGTTGAAATAACGTGAGTCATTACTCCAGGCCAGGGCAAACAACATCTGTAGTGTAGCATTGGTAGCGGTGATGCGTCTCACCCCGCCATTGTTGTAGCGGAGAATATCAAACCGGCACTGCAACCCTGGCACGAATGATGTGATCACTTTATGATACTGTAGCCCCTTTTCATCAATACCATTGTGCCCCAGCAGTAATGGTATCTCACGGTTATAGTCCTTCGCAACATCGATCTTCTCCACCAGCGAAGACGCAGAAGTATTGAGCATCTTTTGAATGTTCGCTACGTTCACTTCATCTGTTCCCGTGATCGCCCTCACTACTCCATCACCACCAATCCATACATAGTGTGGAAGTTCCTTGTGCGGAAAAAGTTCGTGAAACGTTTTATCACCTGTCACCATAGGCAGCAGGATGTTTTTCAGGCGTGGAGCTTTCGAGAAAAGTTTGGAGACTTCTTCTTTCGACTGATATGTCACGGGAAGAAATACCACCTTATCTGAAAACTTCTTCTGCAAGGAATCCGTCTTCGGAAACATGGCAATGCAGGGCGAACACCACGTTGCCCAAAAATCAATGATCAGGAGTTTGCCTTTGAACTCTGACAACCTGATCTGATCCGAGGAATGATTGATCACTCCGGTGAGTACCACATCCGGCACACGGTCACCGATGACCAGGCCAGAGTTTTTATTTTGCGCTACCGCACTACCAAAAAGACATAGTAGTGCCATACAGCATAGTTTATTGAACATGCGTAAATGTTTTTGTGGTTTGAAAAAATGACAAACAATAAAACCCGGTGCCGCACAGGCACTACTTGGCTGCCGTTAGGCAGTGAAGAGAATTCAGAAAAGTACCAGGCGCACCGGGAGTACCTTTCCAGTTTAGCTGGGTGGGCGTTTACAG
>JBMOKS010000097.1:0-3641 GCA_049324355.1 Bacteroidota bacterium | reverse complement strand
ACCAGTCTTATATTGGATCCCTGAATACTGCAATTATTTCCAGATCAACACACCTGTGGCCAATACAATAAGGGAGGAGCCGGTGTCATGTGATTTTTTTTATGAATCATACAACCTTTTAAAGTTCGGTTGTCACTAACAGGCAGTATTTTCAAATAAATGAACGACCGCGAGATAGTCGACATATTCTTACGAACTCAAAGTGAGCAGGCATTCAGAACGTTGTATCGCCAAAAGACGCCAGCATTGTATCGCATCGCGTTGCGCATTACCGGCGACGTTTATGTGGCGGAGGAATTGGTGCAAGAGATGTGGTGTGTGGCCGTTCGCAAGCTTCCCGGTTTTGAGTGGCGCTCGGCCTTGCAAACCTGGCTGGTAAGTATTCTCATGAATCTGGCCAGACAACAATTCAGAGGAAAGATCAATCACGCTGCCGATGCTGACATTTTGATCGACCCCCTTTCACATCAGGCGCAAAAGATGGACCTGGAGAAAGCAATCAACCTGTTGGCGCCAGGTTATCGCAGCGTGATTGTTCTGCACGATATCGAAGGATACAAACATCACGAAATCGCGGCGATGCTCGAGATATCGGAGGGCACCAGCAAGAGCCAGCTCTTCAATGCCCGGAAAATTCTGCGTCAGTTTTTAACACAATAAAGAACCCGAACATGAAAGAAGAAAATGAATTAACTCCTCAGGAAAAGGAGGCGTTGGAAAAATTATACCGTGAGGCAGCGCCGGGTTCTTCGCTTGAAGACCGAACGGTAAAAAAGCTGTTGTCACAAGGTTTGATCCGCCAAACACCTTTTTTGGGAAAACGATACGTTACGCGCGTGCTTGCCGTCGCCGCATCGCTATTGATTTTTATCACTGGATACTATGTTGGTCTCAGCAGTGGTGCGTTGGAACCTGCTGACGCGGATTACAATTATTTGCTGCTTCTACACGAGGATAAAAATTTTGTTCAGGGAGATGAAGCAAGAACTTTCGCCGAGTATTCACAATGGATGCAAGATCTTGCATTGCGCGGTCTTCCCATCACCGGTGAAAAATTAAGTCTTCAGGCCGTCGTTGCCAATAATTCATCAGCGCGTCAGATCGACCAGAAATTGTCAACCGACTATGTTACCGGATTATTTATGGTTAAAGCTTCGTCTGAAAGCGAAGTGCTGGAAATTGTAAAGAAGAGCCCGCACCTCAAACATGGCGGCTCGATCGAGATCAGAAAAATAGTCAATGAATAAGTATGAAAAAGTTATGGGCCAATTCCGCTGTGGTGATGCTGACCTTGATCTGCACAAGTCTGTATGCACAGGATATCAAAACTTATGGCGTGATGATCAATGTTACTGACTTTGATAAGGCCAATGTTTTCTACGTCGACCAGTTAGGATTGATCAAAACCACTCAGGATAAAGACTATGTCTTTCTGCAAAGTGGCAACTCTCATAAGCTGATACTGCACCGGGTGGCTAACTTACTTCCCGAACAAGAAAAGGAAACAAAGGCCGGTGTCTGTTTTCAGATCAACAATCTTGATAGTACCATGTTGCGTTTGAAAGCTAGCGGAATAAGCTTCGAGGGTGTTCAAAAACGAAAAGAAGGCGTGGGCTACGCAATTTTTCTTGCCGATCCGTTCGGGAAAGAAATTTCGCTCATGCATCAGACTATTGTCGAAGCAGAGCATTTTCAGGAGCCCCGAATTTACAATTTCGGTTTTCTGGTTCCTGACATGGATAAGGCCATCGATTTTTATAGCGGCCAATTGGGTTTTACTCAGCGCAGTCGTAAGTATTTGCCGCTGGATATGCCCATGGGAAATCCTGATAATACTTTCGGGTTTATGTTACACTACCGCGAAGGCGTAGAACCCATGATGCATCATTCACCCGACACCGAACATGTGGTCATTCTTTTCAAGACGAACGACCTTGAGGCTGCCATAAAAAAACTGCGCGACAAGGGTGTGAAATTTCTTCAGAAGACGATCCAGTCTTCGGCACTGGGAAATTACATCAGCTTTTACGATCCGTTTGGCAACCTGTCTAACTTGCTGGAGATACCGGAATGATATCATGATGCCTGAACACTTTCTTGCGCCGGGGCTGGTGGCGGTGTGGCATGTGTGGCGAAGGTTCGCTTAAGACTTTTCCTGGCCATCAGTGAGGCCGTGAGTGTGAGTACAGCACCGAGCACCATAGGCGCTCCCGGAAAATACCAGGAAGTTCCGTCATCGGTAAAAAATGCAAAGGTGTTGGTCATTAAAGGCGGGCCAACGATGGCGGTAACACTCATGAGACTTGTCAACGCGCCTTGCAATTCTCCTTGTTCATTGGGGGGCACGGCTGTTGAAATAATACCCTGTAGTGCTGGTCCTGCAATTCCGCCAAGACAGTATATCACCGTGAAGGCAAACATCATCCAACTTTGTGAGGCAAGGGCGAAAAGAATAAATCCGAGCGCGCTCATACCTAAACCCACATAGACGCTTCGGCTTTGACCAAGCTTTGGAATGATCAGTCTGATCAAAAACCCTTGCACCACCGCGAAGACCACCCCCACAACAGCCAGAGAGTATCCGATCATTTTTTGAGACCACTTAAACTTTTCGATCGTGTAATACGCCCAGTTGGTTTGAACCGCATGCGAGGAGATATATAATAAGACCAGCGAAGCTACGAGCCCCATGATCACCGGGTAACGCTTCAAATTGAGCAGCGACCCTACAGGATTGGCACGCGACCATTCGAATTTTCGTCTATTTTCACGTTTAAGGGACTCCGGAAGAATGAAGAAACCATAGAGCCAATTCAACAGCGTAAGTCCGGCGGCCACCATGAAGGGAACGCGTGATCCATATTCACCTAGGAGTCCACCCACCAGGGGGCCAATGATAAATCCTAAACCAAAAGCGGCACCGATAATGCCGAAGTTTTGCGCGCGTTTGTCGGGTGTACTGATATCGGCGATGTAAGCTGTGGCTGTTGTAAAGCTGGCACCCATCATTCCCGCTACGGTTCGTCCTACAAACAGCCACCCGATAGAGGGAGCGAAGGCCATTAATAGATAGTCAAGCCCGAAGCCGAAGAGCGACGCAAGTAAAACTGGGCGGCGTCCAAATCTATCGCTGAGACCGCCCATGATCGGCGCACAAACAAAAAGCATCAGCGCGTACGCAAACACCATCCAGCCGCCATAACGAGAGGCGTCGCTTACAGATCCGCCGATCAATTCCTGAATAAGTTTTGGTGCTACTGGTATGATAATTCCAATGCCGGTAACATCGATCAGTAGTGTGATAAAAATAAAGATCAGTGCAGGACGCTTGTGGGACATAGGAAGCGATTTTTTTTTCAGGAAGCAAAGGTAAATTTATTTCGATCGTAACGAAACTATAATCCAAGAACGGTCTTCAATTTGGCGTATCCGGTTTTGCTAAGCGGCACTTTTGCACCCGACTTTAATAACGCAAGATGGGTTTCTTTTTCTAGCGGCTCGATACGGGTGATCTGTGACAATTGTACGATATAAGAGCGGTGCACGCGCACGAACTGCGATGGGTCCAGACTCTGTTCATAAAAGCTCATCGTCTTCTTTTTCAGCAACATTTCTTTAGCGGTGTAGATCTTAACGTAGTC
>JBMOKS010000096.1:811-3670 GCA_049324355.1 Bacteroidota bacterium | reverse complement strand
GTCGGTGTTGCGCCAGGAACAATCGATGAAGACCAATGGCTGCCAAAATCACTTTTCCGCGTGTGGCAAGTGACGATGGAGTTCCTTGTCAATCCCTATCCATATCTGAGTTATAAATACCTGAAGGAAAAAAGCTCAGCGGCAAAAACGCTCGAGGAAGATCTTCTCAAGAATGATATTACACCACGTAACGTTGAAGAATCGTATCGCAGATATCTTCACGCAACGCTACAAACGGCAAACCTGGAGATCGTTTCTTCATTTGTTGATGACATCGATACTGATAACGACAACAAAACTACCTTGATGCATGTGATCGGGAAGTCCAGGTCGGCGCCTCACAACTATTTCTATTGCATCAAGAACGAGCAAGACCGATGGACACCGTGGGAAAAGATCGACGTAGCGATAAAGGAAAATGATGCAGACGGAAAAGGTGCATCAGGCGCGCACGTGATGTTTACAAAATTCAGGGACCGATACTATCTCATCATGCCGGAATTCGTCAAGCGGCAAAAGAATGAGCTCCCAACATTGACCAGCGGAAAATCATTAACACCTAACAACCTGGCAACTGAGAATTTATCGGCGTTTGCCGCCAAACCGTTTTGGGAAATCAAGATTGCTGTTAGTGAATACTACAATAAAAAATGGAGCCCGAAGCAATACTTAAAAACTGTTCTCGATGAAGACGACGTATTCGACACGCTTTACAGTGAAGATGTAAGCAAGTATATTTTTACGTTTGAACCGGGTACTGATAGTTCATTACTTTTTCACATCAGGATGAAAGGATCGACGATAAGAACTGAATTTGAATTTCGTGGAGTCAACGCCTCTGTTCTGGTCAGTAAAAAATCGAACCTATCCGTTAAAGCGGATGTCTCTTTCCAAAATTTCGTGTTTCGAGAACTAAGATTCCCGGTTGATAATGTGGTGGACCAGCCGTTGATCTTCAAAGAAGCAAGGAAGCATAAGCTTATCAATACGCCTTATCCGGGGTCCGATCTGGCCACCGCTTATGTCAGTCCGTTCTTCTTCCATGATCAGGACAGAACCTACTTTGCAACATCGCAACCGATCACCTATGATCTCCAGGAAGCGCAGGTAGTCGACCGTCCTCCTTTGACCCGCAACCCTCGCGAATACCAGGTTAAGCTGATCGCACACCCTGAAACATTTGCATTTCTACCATCTCTATCATTGACAGCATCGAAGATGCTCATAAAAAGAACTGGAATATGATAAAAAATGTAGCCTCGCTGGAGCACAGACACCAGCCCAAATCCAAGAAAGCAAACGGTAAGTTTCGCGACATTAACAAAAGGCGAATAGTCGTTGATGTTACTAAAGATCTTCTCGGCTTTTCATTCAAACCATTCTACCATCCATATGCCGAGGAGATCATTGAAACATTAAATAAAGTCGGGTTGCCCGGCATTTTCGATCTACTGACCAAAACGGATAACGGAACGGTCTTCTCGCAATACATTCCTAACACAGACCGAAAGCCTGATCCGCTTGTTCAGGAACCCCTGCCTGTAGAGAATTTTACGTTCGACATAAAAGACCCCTATGCAACTGTCAATTGGTTCACATTTTATCACGTGATCATCCTTCTTGTTGAGACCTTAATGGAAAACAACAAGAACAAAGAAGCAATTGAGTGGATTGAAAAATGTCTATACTCTCCTAAGAAAGTTGGAGGTGGGCCTGAAGAATTCTGGAAGATACCGGTGTTCAGGCAGAATCAGACTGCCAGCACGACAGCATTCTTTAATGCTATTGGAAAAGAAGATCTTCAGAGCATCGTCGGGGAGCTAAACGAAGATCCATTCAATCCGTTCCTGGTCGCCTATCACAGACCGCAGGAGTTTATGATGTACGTTGTTTCTCTTTATGTCAAAGCGCATATCGCGGTTGGAGACGACAACTTTCGTATGATCTACAATGGCGGAGGAATGGATTATCTTAACACGGCGCTTGAATACTATAAGATCGCAAAACTTCAACTTGGAAAAAGACCTCAATCCATTCCAAATTTCCTGAAGAAAAAACCGGAAACCTATCAATCGCTCAAAGACAAAGGACTTAATCCCGCGGCAAATTCAGTTGTACAATATGAAAACATGTTTCCATTTTGCAGCGACGCCGATATCGCGACCGGAGATATTTCGTCGGGAGGTATTCTAGGTGGTGCATATACATTTTATTTCTCGATACCTCCCGATAAAAATGTACTAGAGCTTCATGATCTCGTGGACGATCGCCTTGCAAAGCTCAGGAGCTGTCGTGATATAGATGGCGTTGTTCGGAAGATCGATCTTTTTGGTACTCGGATCAACCCCGCCAAACTACTCTCAGCTCTTGCCAAAGGACTTAGTTTAGGAGACGTGCTCGGAGGTTTGTTTGCTCCCGCTCCGATCTATCGTTTTATGTTTTCGCTTAGAAAGGCTATGGAGTGTTGTGAGAAAGCCAAAGCACTGGGCTCATCGATCGCCGGCGCTATCGAAAAGCGTGACTCCGAAAAATTAGCAGTCATACGCTCTCAGAACGAAAGCACAATATTAAGTCTTCAGTCATCAATCAAAGAAAGACAGATCCTTGATGCTAAGATTCAGAAACAGGCTTTGTTGAAGACAAGAGAGAACATTCAGTTTCGCCACGATCACTATAAGGAGCTGCTGGGTATTGGAGACCCGGTCGTGCCTGCGTACACCGATATGCCCACCGACCTCACTATTGATTCAGCCTTACCAACAGATACGATCGTGAGCCCGATGAAAGAAGATGTGGACGTTTCACTCGTGGATTCTGATTTTACCGGGGTGAAGCTGATTCCAAAGGAAAATAAAGAAA
>JBMOKS010000096.1:0-800 GCA_049324355.1 Bacteroidota bacterium | reverse complement strand
CAGCAACGAAAGACGCAGCAGACCAGCGGAGCAGTGCTGGCAACATGGAACAGTGGGCGGCAATAATAAGGGCGCTTCCTGATGTGTCTCTTCACACTAAACCGATTGGAGTAGGATTTACTTTCGGATATGGCTCGGCAAATATTGCAGCTATCTTCTCCGCGATTGGAAGAAGTCATGAAAACAAAGCAGCAGAGCACAGTCATGATTCAAATATGGCAGCGAAGTTCGCAGGATACATCCGTCGCGAACAAGACTGGACATTCCAACTCAATCAAGCATCGAAAGAAATTGTCCAGATCGACAAGCAGCTTGCATCGGCCGATATTAAAATTCAGATTGCCGAAGAGGAATTGAAGATCCACAACCAGCAGATAGCACATGCTAAAGAGGTTGGAGACTTTATGGTGAATAAGGACAGTAATTTTGTGAACTATCAGTTTATCATCGACAAGCTGAAACCCATACACAAAAAGCTGTATGACCTGGCGATGTATCACGCACGTAGCGCTGAACAGGCTTTTCAGTTTGAGCATCCGGAAAAAGTGATCGATTTCGTGAGCTATGATTACGATAACTCGATTGTTGGATTTTCGTCTTCCGGCGATGGTCTCAACCTGCAACTACATGAAATGGAGAAGGTTTATTTGCAAAACAGCGCTCGTCCGAATTGTGTCGAGAAGAAGATATCATTGAACACACTTGACCCCGTCGCATTTCTCAAACTACGGAAGGAAGGCAGGGCAGTATTCAGTATTCCGGAATGGCTCATCCTTGTCGACAATCCGTCTGTTTACAAT
>JBMOKS010000095.1:1221-3695 GCA_049324355.1 Bacteroidota bacterium | reverse complement strand
AACGAAATGATCGATACGCTCGCCGTATTTGCCGACCAGGTTACCAACGTGGCGCGCGAAGTGGGCGTAGACGGACGCCTCGGTGGGCAAGCCAGCGTGCCAGGTGCATCGGGTATCTGGAAAAACCTTACGGAAAACGTGAACCAACTTGCGCAAAACCTCACCACGCAAGTACGGTCCATCTCAGAAGTAGCATCGGCCGTGACGAAAGGCGACTTGACACGAATGATCCGCGTAGAGGCCAAAGGTGAAGTGGAAGCTTTGAAAGATACGATCAACCAGATGATTGCCAACTTACGCGCAACAACGTTGAGAAATCAGGAGCAAGACTGGCTGAAATCCAACCTGGCAAAGTTCACGCAGATGTTGCAGGGGCAGAAAGACTTGAACACGGTGACCAACCGTATCCTCTCCGAACTCGCCCAGGTCGTAAACGCCCACTATGGCGCCTTTTATGTTTTGAAACAAGACGATGTTACGGCACAGTTCAAGCTACAGCTCTTCAATGCATACGCCTACCGCGAAGAGAAAAACATCCCAAGGGAATTCGCCATCGGGGAAGGACTCGTCGGCCAGGTTGCTTTCGAAAAAGAAAGGATATTACTCACCAATGTGCCACAAGGTTACATCAAGATCAATTCAGGTTTGGGCAAAGTAAAACCTTCTAACCTCATCATCCTGCCCGTATTGTTCGAGAACAATGTAAAAGCCGTTATCGAACTGGCTTCGCTTGACACGTTCAGCGAAATTCACCTCGACTTCCTCAGCCAGCTCACAGAAAGTATCGGAATTGTGTTGAACATGATCGAAACCACAACCCGCACGGAAGAGCTACTGGCGCAATCACAATCACTCGCCGAAGAACTTAAGATACAACAGGAAGAATTGCGCAGAACCAACGACGAGCTGCAGGACAAGGCGCTGCTGCTGGTGAAACAAAAGAACGAGGTGGAAGCCAAGAACAAGGAAGTGGAGGAAGCCAGAAAATCGCTGGAAGAAAAAGCCGAACAGCTTACGCTGACATCGAAATATAAATCCGAGTTCCTCGCCAACATGTCGCATGAATTGAGAACACCGCTGAACAGCTTGCTGATCCTCGCGCAACAGCTGTATGAGAATGCGGAAGGTAACCTGAATGAAAAACAGATCCGGTATGCCAAGACCATTCACTCCTGCGGCGATGACCTTATTCAGCTGATCAACGACATTCTGGATCTTTCGAAAATCGAATCCGGATTTATTTCTACCAACATTTCTTCTGTGCCACTGGCCGAGATCTCCAACTTTGTGGAGACAACGTTCAAACCCATTTCCGAAGCGCGCAATCTGCGATTCAAGATCAACATTGATCCTTCCCTGCCACCAAGCATGGATACGGATATTCAGCGCCTCAACCAGATCCTCAAAAACCTGTTGTCCAATGCATTCAAGTTCACCGAGAAAGGTGAAGTAACACTGACCATAGCGGAAGCCAAGCACAACTGGAAAACGGGCAATAGAAGTCTGGACAACGCGAAAAAAGTCATTGCCTTCTCCATCAGTGATACGGGCATCGGCATACCACAGGAAAAACAAATGATTATTTTCGAAGCTTTCCAGCAAGCAGAAGGTTCAACCAGCCGTAAGTACGGTGGCACGGGCTTAGGACTTTCCATCAGCCGCGGATTGGCCGAACTGCTGGGCGGCTCTATTGAACTCGAAAGTACACCGGGCATGGGCAGCACCTTCACGCTCTTCCTGCCGCTGGATAATATTCCCAGCAGCGCCGGCCGTGAAACACCCGACAGCATCAGGGCTATTCAGCAACTCCAGATTGATACCGACGATGGAGAAATGACCACCTTACTCAATAACCTGCGCATTTCAAATGAAGGTATCGAATCGCGCAGCCTGGAGATCGTAAACGAAATGATCAATGAAGCCGGAGACGACCGCAATAATATTCAGCTGACCGATAAAGTAGTACTCGTAGTAGAAGACGATCTTCGTTTCGGCAAGATCATCATTGAAAAGGCGCATGAATGTGGCCTGAAAGCAATCGTTGCTATGAACTACCTGGAAGTTTTCGACTTTATCAACCGCTTCTTCCCTATTGCCATTACACTTGATGTAAAATTGCCCGACACCAGCGGATGGAAGGTCATCGACCTGTTGCGTAGCGACCTCAATTATCGGCATATTCCCATCCATGTCGTGAGCGGCGAAGAGAACAGAAACCTGGCCATCAAGCGCGGAGCACGGAGCTTCATGCTCAAACCACTGAGCAATGACTCGCTCAACGATCTGTTTACCGACATCGTCACCTATCATGAGAAAGAAATTAAAAATGTGCTGGTGGTGGAGGATAACGAACTCGACTCTTCACAGATCGCCAAAGTTATCGGCGACGATAGAATATTGATCAGTATTGCCGGCACCGGAAAACAGGCCATGGACCTGATCGGCATAGAAGACTACGATTGTATCATTCTGGA
>JBMOKS010000095.1:0-1211 GCA_049324355.1 Bacteroidota bacterium | reverse complement strand
GGACTATACACTACCCGACATATCCGGGCCGGAGATCATACAAAAGGTCAGTAAAGCGAAAAAAGAGCTCACGCCGGTGATCATATACTCGGCCAAAGACTTTAACAAGACAGAACTGACACAGGTCGCCCAAAACTCCAATTCGGTGATCCTGAAAGGTGTGAATTCTATCGAACAACTGTTGGAAGAAACCGTTAGTCATCTTCACGTCCACCATAAAGACCTGGCCCCCGAAAAACGTAAGATCATAGAAGGCATCCGTCGCAAGGAAGATATACTGGCCGGTAAACACATCCTGGTCGTGGACGACGACGTGAGGAACCTGTTCGCCCTGACCACCGTATTCGAACGATTTAATATCAATGCCATCACCGCAGACAGCGGAAAGGAAGCCATTCAGATCCTGAATGAAAATCCTAAGATCGATATGGTGCTCATGGATATCATGATGCCCGAAATGGACGGTTACGAAACAACACAGAAAATCAGACGTGAGCATAAAAACAGCACATTACCCATTATTGCCGTAACAGCGAAGGCGATGAAGGGAGATCGCCAGAAATGTATCGAAGCCGGCGCCTCCGATTATATAACCAAGCCGTTAAAGATAGATCAGTTGCTCTCGCTGATGCGTTTGTGGTTCCATAAATAATAAACTATAGTATGCAGCCGAAGATCTTACTGGTTGACGATCGTGAAGACAACCTGCTTTCCATCGAAACTTTGTTAGAGCCCGATGGTTACAAATTTGTTAAGGCAAACTCCGGCAGGCAGGCACTCAAGATCCTGCTTACGGAATATGATTTCGCCATGATCTTAATGGATGTGAAGATGCCGAATCTCAATGGCTTCGAAACCGCGTCGCTTATTTATGAGCGCGAGAAGCTGCGTCATATTCCTATCATCTTTATTACCGCCAATAACTTCGGCGACGAGAATGTTTTTAAAGGATATCAGTCGGGTGCCGTGGATTATATCTACAAACCCATCAATCCCGATGTGCTGCGGGCCAAGGTATCGGTGCTGATCGATCTGTACAGGAAAAATCGCCAGCTCATCGCCCAGGAGCAAAAACTAATTGCCATCAATAAAAGTCTTGAGATGGAGATCAAAGAAAGAAAGTCGTCGGAGGAAAAAGTAAAACAACTGAACAGGCAGCTGCTGGAGAATATCGCAAGCCTGGAATCTGCCAATAAGGATCTCGACCGCTT
>JBMOKS010000094.1:0-3701 GCA_049324355.1 Bacteroidota bacterium | reverse complement strand
AAGTTGTTCGACAGGCCAGGGATCTGCCCTGACCCTTCTTGTAATATGGAACTTTTGCATGCCGAAGGCGAATTTCTGGAAAGCCGTCAGAGGTTCATGGAAAAATTCTTCCGTGCCGAATGGATCGGCCGGGTCTATGGCACTTTAGTTCTTCCAGCCATTATCCAGGGTATTATCCTCAGCCTGATGCTGGTATTTCGTGGCGGCGCCAACCGGTGGCCATCTTATTTTCTGGCTACGCTCATCATCGCCTTGTCGCTTCAAAATATAAAATTCTACTACGTATTGAACGTGCTTGTTCAATATGTTTCCAACACCGGGGGTAATCCGGAATACAATCTCCGTTCGTTGTCGTTTCCGTTGTCTGGTGTCTTATTTATTGGTCCGGCGCTGTTCTTATATGTGCGAAGTCTTACCTCGGAATTTAAGTTCGGTTTAAGAGACGCGCTACACTTTTCACCGGGCATACTCTTCATCATCATCAACAGCGTGGTCTTCTTTGGCATCGCTGCGCAAAATCCGCCAGCACACGCAGCCCTAGTAAAATTTTTCTCCATAGTATCGTCTGTCGAAAATGCGCTGGCGATAGGCCTCTCCTTCTATTATATTTTTTCTTCGATCCGGCTGATCAAAAGGCATGAACTATGGGTTTATCAGCATTTTTCGACAACATCACGAAAATCGCTCAATTGGTTGAGAAACCTGGTGATCGCCCTTTCTATAGTGTGGCTGGTGTGGCTGTTTTCGACCGTCATCAATTTTTTTACACGTGATTTCATTTTGACGTATCTGAGTTCCTATCCCTTCCAGGTTGTTACCTCCATTCTCATTTTTTGGGTTGGCTATGTGGGATTCATCCAGAGCGAGGTTTTCTCGGTTGAGATCTCGATGGAAAGAAAAATGGACGATCTGAAATCTACCGCCAAGAAAGAAACGGAAACCAACCAGGAAATTCAAAATGCCTTGATCAAAGGAATGGAGAACGACAAGCTGTTTTTAGTTCCAGACCTCACGCTGGCTATGTTAGGCCAACAGCTCAACCTTTCGCCCAAAAGCATCTCGCAAACCCTCAATAACGACCTGGACAAAAATTTTCACGACTTCATTAATGAATACCGGGTAGAGGAAGTAAAAAAACGATTATTGGACCCCGCCCATGATCACCTCACCATTCTGGCCATCGCATTGGATTCCGGTTTCAATTCCAAATCATCGTTTAACCGGATCTTCATGAAGAATACGGGCATGTCGCCGAAAGAATTTAAGGAAAAGCAAAGGGTGGCGGTTTCTTAGAAGCACCCTTGGAAACTCTTTTCAAAAGTACTGAGGGTTTGAAGTGCCCTTCTTTTAAGACGTACAAATTCAATCTGCCTTCAATTCATTTTTTTGAAGTTAAAGCAATTCTAGTCATGGCCAAAAATTTTGTAGTTCGTTTCATGTCTCACGAAAAACGTTCATGGATGGCGTGAGTCGCATCGCAAAGCATGAAAACATCACGAGAAACAAACTGGCATTAGGAATTCAGATGCTTGCTTGCGTTGAATTTAGCGCTGGAGCGAAGGCTGGTCATTTGTAGTTCGACCATTCCTTTTGATATTGGTGACGATCATTTCCGCAACGATCAAATTCGGCACCCAACAAAGCCAGGCAATGATACGGTAAGCTTCTATGAAATCCATGTGGAGACCCAATTGAAAAAAAGGCAACCAGATGCGTAACGTGACCGCCGCGAAACACAGCGCGTAACTTCTGATCATCCAATACCGATGAGCATCGATTTCTTTTTTTCGGATGTTGACATAGGCCTGCGTGGTTGTGAAGAGCCAGCCGATAGCCAGCCCGCTAAAACCTATAACCGAAACCAAGCCTCCGTTGGCGAACATGGCGATGTACAGTGCGGCCATTCCGCTGCCCAACACGGCAATCAGATATATCTTACCCAGAAAGCGGTGCCATTTTAAAAACTTATTTCTTACTTTTTTGCTGAATTGCGACCACCCCGTGAGCAAAGCCACGGCGCCAAACGATATGTGCATGTAAAAAGCGAAGAACCACACATCACTTTGCAATACCTCCTGCGACTTGGAACTCAACATGCCTGGTGAAAGCTTTAGAAGATAGATCAACGGATATAATCCAATAACGATGGCAAACGTGATAAACAAAATCCAAAGTATTGCTTTCATAAACAGACTATGATAACAAAAATTTACGGCATTGTTATGCCTCTAAAACCGTTGGTCAATCCATAAAATATGGTCAAGGTCATGATGGCGCCTGTGATCAGTATCGCCTGCGCTTGCCGGTATGGCGTGAGTCCTGCTACATTATACTCCATTTTTTTATAGTGAACAGAAGCAAAGTGTGCAAATACCGCCAGTACAGCCAATCCGTAATAGGGATAAAAGAACAAACCGGAAGGAAAGTCATTCAGACCGGCAGCACCGAAGTAAAAATTTGTATCAACATGTAATAAAAACCTGCCGACAAACACCGCACTAACATGGGCAACAAGAAAGAAGGCCAGGTAAAGACCCGACCAGATGTGCAGCTTATCAAAACCGAAAAGCGCTGCTTTCCTTTTCGCGCGAAACAGGCTAACGCCCGAGATGATCTGAAAAATTACCGTCAGCAGTAAAATTGTTTCTACGATCACATTCCGATAGATCAAACGCAAAGTCTCCATCAACTCCAGGTGGGTCTCTACACCGATAATGCTCGATAAGTGATTGAACAGGTGAAGCGTGATAAATACCGAAAGTGTGAGGCCAGTATGGTAGTGAAGTTTTTTTGTAAGCATGGCGAAAGTCGGATTCGGAGGGAAAGATACAAGTTCGCGCACCCTTTTAAAAAAAAATGGGGTGGCCCGTGACCTATGACTATCAGGCTATCGGCTAAACACCCGGAACGGAAACAAAAGCACGGCACCGATAAATTTAAAAACCAGAGATATCGACAAGCCCACGATCTTGAACGGCAGCAGGATTAGCCACACAAGAGGAAGCAGAAAAAGCATCAGCAAAGCCAGGGGCCAGCATAATACAAACAGAATACACCACAACACCAGGCCTATAAAAGTCTTCATAGTCTATTTTCGGCACGGTTATTCAAATGGCTCGCCAAATCCTAATGTGATGACACTAAGGCTTTTAATAAAACGTATGAATCGGAGAATATCCAGATATGAACATTGAGCTGCTCGGGAATGAACAATAGGTCCATTCCCCGAACAGCAATATTTTAAGTCAAGTTTTCTCTACGAAGTTCTTCAGGTTCTCGCCAATAATTTCGGTCCATCCGGCAACAAAGTTTTGGGGTGCAAAGTCTGGCATGTCCGGGAAAGTTTCCAATCCTTCGTGCGTTAGTTTTAACCGTGTGGTGTTGTTACTCTCCGGAAACAATTCGAAGGTAACCGTAGAATTCCCCTGGTGGCCATCGTAGCGCCAGGTGTAAGCGAGTTTTCTTAAAGGTACTATGTCGGTGATACGACACAAGTGCAAGTAACGCCGGTCGTCGGGACCACCTTCAAATTGAAATTCGAAACCTATTTCCAGCTTAAACTCCGAAAACTCGAAGTACCAATGCTTCATGTCGTTCTTATCGGTAATGGCCTTCCACACCTTTTCAATCGGTGCCTGATAAGTCCTTTCAACCACGACAGGTTCGTGTTTCATAACAACCGGTTTATTTTTCATTTTTGT
>JBMOKS010000093.1:0-3708 GCA_049324355.1 Bacteroidota bacterium | reverse complement strand
TGGAAGTTATATTGGAGGCTGTGAGTGCCGAAGGAGAATTACAACCCACAGGTGTATCGACATACAGATCTGTCTGCCATACGCCCCTGCCCCAGGTGCCTGCTCTCAGCTTTTTTGAATTGTATTGTATGTCGAGAGAAATGACTTCACAATTCGGAAGGCTGGTGTTGAACAACGACCAGTCGCTCATGCTGGCATTGATGAAATAAACGCCGACATCGCCGCCGATATACAGCGCATCGGAGCTATTGTTTTCATAAACAATACAGTTAAAGGGTACGTTGGGCAATGTTCCGGATATGTTGGTCCAACTGGTACCTCCGTTGGTGGACTTCAATACTTTAAGCCCGGCGTTATAGCCACCCAAGGTTACCCAAATGATATTTGAATTGGTTGGGTGAATGACAATACCCGTAATGCGACTTCCGTTCAATCCCGCGGGCGTAATGGTAGACCACGCTCCGCCGTCGTTGGTAGTTTTAAATAACGCCGTGCCGCTGGTCACGATAACTGTTCCGGGGCTTGACTTGCTCACAGCAACTTCAGACATGTTGGCTGTGGACAGGTTTGTGCTGATCCGCGTCCAGCTGTCTCCGCGGTTGGTGGTCTTAAAAATGTCTTTATACCCCAGGTAGATGACAGCGGCATTGTTGGGATCTAACGTATACGGGCTGAGCCATCCGGATCTCAAAGACGAGGAAATGTTATTGGAAATGGTAACCGAGTTGTTGACGAACTGGTCGTTGGAGCGATATACATTTCCGCCAGGGTAAGACGAGTACATCATGTTGAAGTTGGTAGGGTCAACCGCAACGTCCATACCATCGCCGCCGGTTGCCATACTCCATGAGCCGGTTGAGCTTCTTTTTCTTCCGCCGTTGTCTTGTGTGCCACCGATCATAATTTCGTTGTTGGTTTGTGCCGTTGAAATGCGGTAATACATGCTTATGGCCAGGCCGGTGGTAATATCAGACCACGTGCTGCTGCCATTGGTAGACCGGTAAATTCCACCGTCATTGCACTGGATCACCGTGTTGCTATTGAGCGGACTAAATGCTATGAAATGTTTATCGGCGTGCACAGTAGTGACGCCCGACGCTCCCGACCAGTGGGTATTGAGAGCCCAGTTGGTGCCACCGTTGGTCGACAACCATGTGTTCACTCCACCTACCAGTATTTTGTTTGCGTCGGTGGGCGATATGGCTACGCACAAGTCGTACCAGCCCTGGCCACCCGTATCACCTCCATTGGCATTCCAGCCGAGCAGGTTGGGCGTTGATGACCGCTTGGTAAAGGATGCTCCGCTATTCGTGGAATAGTAAAAACCTTCAAAGCCATTGTCGCTCGAGCGACTTGCAATAGCCCCTACAACTGCCGTGTTGGCTGGCGTCACAGCGATGTTGATCCGGTTGGCGCCGCTAATGCTGGTGACTTGCGACCAGGTACTTCCGCCATCGGTAGACCGGTAAATGTTTGCGGGATTGTGCGACGTGGCATAAACGGTATTGGCATCGCCGGGTTTATATTTCACATCCTGGTGCCGTCCGGAGCGTACCAGCGTCCACGTAGTGCCACCATCTGTTGTTTTATAAAGTCCTGCAGAAGTTGCGGCCATGAGCACCGATGTGCTCGCAGGGCTCATCACCATCGCCGAAACCACATACTGCTGAGACGTAGTCCAACTCAGCCCTGTGCTCTGCCACGTGGTGCCACCATTGGTGGACTTCAAAACTCCAACGCCCTTAACATCCAGGTTGCCGTACCCATCGCCGGTGCCAATGTAGATAATGTTGGCATTTGAATAGTCCACAACAATGCTTGTCACACCGGTTTGAGCGATGTAGTCAGACAAAGGAGTCCATGATGTTCCGCCGTTGGATGTTTTCCAAATCCCGCCGCCGGGAGTTCCCGCAAAAAAAATATTCTGGTCGGTAGGATGAAAAGCGACACAGTTCACACGACCCGTGCCGTCATAACCGCCCCCAGACGATGTCTGCGCTATACTTTGCCATGCATTACTTTGAAGCAAGTCTGCTGCCTGTTGATCGCGTGCGATATTATTTTGCCTTCGAATTTTATAGTTTTCAAACTCTTTCAGGTTTTTTCCAGAGGCCGGAAAACTTCCGTCGGGCATAACACGTGTTTGCCAATACCACTCCCATCGCTTGTACTGTTTGTATCCGAGTTCTTTAGCGTTGATGTCTTTGCCTCGGGCAAAAGCGTTAAAGTCGCTTTGCATTTCATAGAAGTTTTTCTGTGCACCGCGCTGTTGATACCATTGTTGCGCAAACAATGGTTGGTGGAATGAACCGATCACGACGATGATCGTCATGCCTGCAACGAGCCTCCGTAATCGGCTTGGAACAAGAAAGAAAAGGTGTTGTAACGGATTATGCGTAATAATCCACGGGGAGAATTTTTTCTTCATATATGATTTAGGTTAGATGGTTACCTAAACATACCGCAATACCGAAACGTATGCAGAAAAAAAATCCGAAATCTTTACAATATTCTGCCAGTGATTTCTATTGGCGACCAACGCCCTTGCCAGGCACTTTCGAAAAGTGAATGCTGTTTAAACAAGTTTGTGCTCATCTCCGCTGCATGTTCCGCCACCTTCACTTTTCCGATCAAGAACTGCACGGGGCAATAAAAAAGTCGCGAGGTTTATTGCCTGAGCTTTGCGGCAGCCGCATGGGCTCGATCGAGTAAGCGCTGATCTCCCATTTTTTTTGTGAGCACTGCAAAATCTTGCGTAGGCCCGCACCATCTCAGTTGGTCTACGTCACTGAACAACGGCGCGTCGGTTCGCAGGGTGGCGAGGCGTTTGAATAGCAGTGCCAGGTCTTGTTGTTTTCTCAATACTTTTTCAGGAAAGGCCTCGATGGGGCCGTATTCATTTAACAGCTGAGCTGCGCCAGTGGTACCAATACCCGAAATGCCCGGATAGCCATCGGCATCATCTCCCACAAGCGCCAGAAAATCGGGGATGAGTGCGGGGCTCACGCCGAACTTTTTGCGTACACCGTTTTCATCTCTGATCACTTTAGCTCGCCGATCGATCTGCACGACGCGGTCTGTGCGCACGCATTGAGCAAGATCTTTGTCGGGTGTCCAGATGCAGACTTTTAGAACGGTGGGGTTGGCCCATGCCAGATAAGCCGCTGAAGCCAGCGCATCGTCGGCCTCGAGTTCAACCATCGGCCACACTACCACTCCCATGGCCGCCAGCGCTTCTTCGAGTGGATGAAATTGCCTCCACAGTACCGGATCGATGCCCGCTCCTGTTTTGTACCCTGCCCAAAGTTCGTTGCGAAATGATTCTATCACGTGATCTGTCGCCACACCCATGTGGGTTGCGCCTTCTTCTATCATTTGTAATACGCCGTGCAGCACACCAGCCACGGCGCCATAAGGTTTATCCTTGCCCTTGTTGAAACTGCGCTGGCCGTAGAAGTGCCGGAAGAGTTCGTAGGTGCCGTCGACGAGGTGAACGATCATGAAAGATGGGTATCGTTTCGAAATATAGAGTTTTTGATTGAAAGACAACATCCTTCGAATGAACTGTCATTGACAGCCCAGGGCGACGAAGCAGGGCGAGGCGCGTGTCTGCCGACACCTGGCGTTGTTTGTTCGGTAGCAAGCGAAGGTGAAAGGAATCTCCTTCGGTAAAAATCTATGCTTGAATCAACAACGGCCTTCGTTACT
>JBMOKS010000092.1:0-3724 GCA_049324355.1 Bacteroidota bacterium | reverse complement strand
ATTTTTCGAGCCTGCCATGATAATACAGTACGCTGCCCAGGCCAATCAAAAGCCCAAGAGATCCAATAATGCTCCAGATAACAACTGAGGCACTGGCCGTGTTGCCGGCGGTTGGATCAAAAGGCCAATTGTGCGTGTAACTGTAATTCTTTCCCGGCCGCTCAACACCACAAACCCAGCCACTCCAAAAAAAGAAGGCCGTTAGGTCGCGGATTTCGGTTGGATCACTCACATAACCCGTGGGTGAAAATGCTTGGTGGTGGGTGGAGTCTGTGAACACGCGCAAGTAGTAATTCACCAGCTCGTTAACAGCGTAAACCTGACCGTCCGTTAGGGTCACGGAATGGGTCGATTCCTGATAGGTATTTGTCTTGATTTCTTTCTTCACTTTCTCAGCAGTACCCAGCCTCGTTACCTCGCTGGCTGATCCGGAATCGCGCAAGTAAAAATCTATCATGAACAGGGCAGTGTAGTGCAGGGCTTCGGCGGAATAATCTGGCCCGCGATACGCTCCATCACCAAACATGCTGCCATACTCCATCAATGCATATTTTTGAAATAAGACTTGCCCGTTTTGAATGCCCCGCTGATCGATCACCGTCTTACCATCCGGGGCAACAAAATCGGGGACCGGTGGAGCTTCCGTGTAGGTGTGCAACCCCATCATCAAAACACCGGAAAAGCTAATTACAAAAATGATCAGCAGCGGTAGCCACCAGTTTTTGGGATTCAGTAGGTAGTCCATGAAGTTATTCTGACGCATGACACAACGGTTTTGTCTTCGACAAACTTAATAAAAGATTAATTTATCTTTTATTAAACACAACAAAAAGGATAATATTATCTTCTATTCAGTTCCCTGAGCGGGGAGATAATCTCATTCAGGGAGATTATAGCCGTAGTTTTTTTTGCTCATGCACCAGTCGATAACGCCCCCTGGCAAGCATGGGTTTACCCCAATCAGCGGCCATTGATGCGCTGACCACCTGCCCGATGATCCGAAGCTGCACGGCCCACATGGGACACGCAGACCCCGACCAAAATGAAAATCGGTTGACTCGGTTTGGCCAAAGCCACGTTCAAAATGCGAAGGAAGGAAAGGACTTGAAGTTTTAAGTCCAATCGGACTGTTCCATTGATAGCAGATGATCATCCGGGTCGACTACTGCGAGAGTGCCAGCATCCTTTGCAACGCCTTGTTTGCCTTGCGCCTGACCGGCTCCGCAACGGAGACCTCTGGCCCCTCCAGTAAAAGACATTGGTACAACTTTTCCAGCGTGTTCATTTTCATGTACGGACATTCACTGCATGCGCAACTATTGTCCTCATGGGTGGGGGCCGGAATCAAGACTTTATCGGTGACCACTTTATTCATCTCGTACATGATGCCTGCTTCCGTCGCCACTATGAATTCCAGGGCCCGATCTCTTTGCACGAAATCAATCATACCCTTCGTTGAACCAATATATGATGCAATTTTCAGGATGTGGGGCCGCGACTCGGGATGGGCAATGAACTTGGCATTCGGGTATCGCCTATGTAAAGCCTGAATTTTATCGATCGAGAAATTTTCATGGACAACGCAGCTGCCATTCCAAAGCAGCAAGGGACGTCCCGTTTGTCGAATCAAATGTCTGCCTAGGTTTACATCGGGAGCGAAAATAATAGGTTCGTTATCCGGCAAAGAGCGAATAATCTTTTCGGCATTGGAAGAGGTGCAGACAATGTCACTCAACGCCTTAACTTCGGCGCTGCAGTTGACATAGGTAACAACTGGCGAACGTGGATGTTTTTGAATAAATGCGCGAAACGCTTCGGCAGGACATGAGTCCGCCAGCGAGCAACCAGCGTCAACATCGGGAAGTAATACCTTACGGGATGGGTTCAGGATCTTGGCCGTTTCGGCCATAAAGTAAACACCTGCAACAACCAATAGGCTTGCCTTTGAATCCGCAGCAAACTGAGCCATCTGCAAACTATCTCCAACCATATCAGCCACGTCCTGTATCTCCGGTCGCTGATAATAGTGTGCCAGGATCAACGCATTCTTTTCCCGCTTGAATTCCTGAATACCCTTAGACATGGATGAGTTTGTGGATGATAGCGTCATGGCACTTTCAGGGGATTATATACACATGGTCGAAAAACAACCCGTCAACATAGATATTCCTGCATCACTCTTCATTAGCAACCGTGCCGACAACGGGTGATTTTTAATTAACGTGAAAGCTTTTTTTTAAAATTACTAAAAAAAGATAAAATAGTCTTTATTTAATTTATTTTTGCAGAACGATTTCGGCTTGGTTGGTGAATGTTTCCCTTTTGTGTTCGTGATCTCATTGCTCCTCGCCGGGGTTGTGCGCGAGCTGACAAATGAGTTTGCAAGCGCTGCCTCAGCCAGGTGATGAAGCACTTAGCGCCTTATCTCGTTGTATTCAATCCATGATTACACTCACCAAAATTTTCCGTTTCGAAGCCGCCCACGCTATTCATGGGTATACGGGAGCTTGTGCGAACATCCACGGTCATTCGTATGAACTTCATGTGTGTGTTTCCGGAACGCACCAAGACCACCGCTTTATCGAAGGCAGCGGTATGGTAATAGATTTCAAAGATTTAAAAAAAGTGGTGGCCGGATCAGTGATCAACAAACTGGATCATAAACTCATCCTCTCCAAAAGATACCAGACGGTCAATAATATGCCTCACTCCGATAGCTTATTAACATTTCCAGGTGAGCCGACAGCGGAAAACCTGCTCATTTTCATTCGCGAGGAAATTAATCGATCGCTGCCAGTCGGTATTAAGCTGCACTCTCTTAAACTGTACGAGACGCACGACTCATACGCGGAATGGTCAATGCCCTAATTTTTTCTTGCCGTAATCTGTTTCAGAAAAGTCTTCCCCGTGGCAAGATCCTTGGCTAAACTTTGAACGGTCGTTTCTTTCATCACTGTTCGCAAGCGACTTTTGTATTCTTTTATCTGCCCGTGGATGGGACAGGGGAATTTATCTGAACACTCCTTCAGTCCAAGGGAGCAAGACTGTAGCACTTCATCACCCCCGTCAATGGCAACTACAATGGCCTTGAGCGGAATGGGTTTTGATTTGGGATCAATGTAAAAGCCCCCGTTTGGTCCCTTAATGGATGAAATTACCCCTTCGCGCACAAGTGTCTGCAATATCTTTCCCGTGAACGGCAACGGCGCATCCACCGCTCGGGCAATTTCGGGAATACCCAGGCGCGACCCGTCAATGCTTTTGACGGAGATATATAAGACTGCCCGTAGGGCGTATTCACAGGCTCTTGAAAACATGGCTATGCAAACTTGATGACAGCTAATTACAAAAAAATGGATGGCCGAACAACTTCAAAGCACGGCCATCGTCTCTCCCCGAAACCTTCGAAGAGACTCTTCCAATTGCTTTTCTGCAACGCCAAGCCCATCATAAAGCTTTTCTTTCAGCGAGGAACATTCACCACTCACCCCGTCGGCCAGTTGGCGATAGTAGCGGATGCCTTCCACCAGGTTCCGATGGAAGTTTTCAATATACGTCCTGCGCTTGGTGTCGATGGTTTCTTTCGCCTCTGTGAGAAACTCCAGCCAGTAGTCAATGTACAGCGCTAACTCTTTAATAAACATGTGCGGACGTTGTGATCCCTTCAAAATATCAGTTCGCCCGTAAATATGATCGACCATCGTTTGAAGGGAAACTACTTCAT
>JBMOKS010000091.1:3174-3759 GCA_049324355.1 Bacteroidota bacterium | reverse complement strand
AGCACTTCCTTTTTCCGGCTGGTGATCAAGAGATTCGCGCCAAGCTCCAGGAAATATTTTCCCATGGAACGGCCCAGTCCGGTTCCGCCGCCGGTAACGATGATGGTCTTATCTTTTAATGCTCCAGGTTTTAACATGCCTTCCATGCGAATGAGTTTGATGGTTTCGGGTAAAGATAAAGAAAACCGGAGTATCGGAAAGGGCTATTTTTTTAGCTCGTAGACGGCGGCGCTGTATCCCGCAAAGATTCCAAATCCATTGGCAATGTTATTGTAGACTTTCACGGGCTGGGCAAACGGATCGCCGGAAGTGCTCTCTTGCAAATTGGCAGTGACTTTGTATTGATACAGATCTTTGCTCAGGGTATTGAAGTGGAGTTTGAATTTTGTTCCGGTGGAATGGCTGCCGGCCGTTATCTTGAGAGAAAATTCTTTGCCATTGAAACGCGTATCGCTAAAAATAATACTGTTGAAGGTGTCTTCCTCTTCAGAGAATGCCGGGTCATCGGTCTCCAGCCAGGAACGATGTCGCGACCATATGGTATCATTCGTCACTGGATTTACGTAGTAATATTCCTGATAAAGT
>JBMOKS010000091.1:0-3164 GCA_049324355.1 Bacteroidota bacterium | reverse complement strand
CGTCGAACTTTATGGTAAAGGCAAAGCCATCATCTTGCGTGTTGCCTTCCAGTATCACCAGTTCTTTCAAAGGTATACCGACCGGAATATTTGACGTTGCCTCGATCACAGGATGATTCGGAGACTGTGCCCTGATGGTATACACACCACCCTCAACAGGTTTTAGTTTTTTCGAAAAGTAATTTCCTTTTTTTTGATGAATCAGGGTGTCTATAGGATTGTCGTTCTGATAAATAACAATCAGCGCATCTTCAACCGGCGGATGGATACCGTTTTCCAGAATATGCTGACTCAAACTCAGGCTTGCACGTAACAAACTGTCTTTGTGAAATGTGGCGTTCAGGGTGAGCTTTGGGTTGTCGACAGGAATATCTATGTCAATCACGGTTTCACATCCCGCAATCGCAAATACTATTGTGAAATAAAGCGTGTATCGTTTCATAGCGTTAAAACTTAAATCGGTAAGCAATAGAAGGAATAATGGGAAACAGACTGTACTGAACAAATTTCTTTTTCTCGTTCAGATAATAGTTTTGGAGTTCTATATAAAACGGGTTCTTGCGACTATAGACGTTGTAAATCGCGATAGACCACGAACGTTCACCCCACCTAGTTTTTTTGCTACTGGTATAACTGAGGTCGAGTCTGTGGTAGGCGCGCATGCGATAGCTGTTTCTACCTTCGTAATAGTCGATAGAACCGGCATCGTAAGGGTCATCTGGAAAAGAACTTGAGTATGTCGACTTGGGTAGCGATACCGCATTGCCGGTGCCGTATACCCACGTAAGAGCGATGTCTTTGTTTTCTTTCCACTGGTATGTGAGGGCGATCTCCAGGTCATGTCGGCGGTCATATTTGAATGGAAAAGTTTTCCCTTCGTTGATGTTTGGAAATGTACGGTTTGTCCACGACAGGGTATAACCCATCCAGCCGTTGAAACGACCTGCTTTTTTTTGCAGAAACAATTCGGCGCCGTAGCTCTCTCCGTTTCCCTGATCGATTTTGGATTGCCAGTCTTTTTCGATCTCCAAGTAGCGCGCGCCCTCTTTATATTCAATAAGACCTTTCATTTTTTTGTAATATCCTTCGAGGCTCAGTTCATATTGATTGTTTATGTTGTAGGCGGCGCCTACCGCGGCGATGTATGATCGCTCCGGTCGAACAGAAGGTGTAGTAGGTACCCACAGATCGGTTGGCAAGCCCAGTCCGGCGTTTGTAAGTAAATGAATGTATTGGGTCATCGAGGCATACGAAGATTTGAGAGCAATTGATGAATTTAGCAAGTAACGACCGGACACCCGAGGTTGGAGTGAAGTGTAAAATTTCCGTTCTACGTTGAATGCCGAACCATGAAGACCAATATTGATTTTCAGGGCCGGCGACATAAGAAAATCATCTTCAATATAGGCGAAATATTCCTGTGCATAGATCTTTTTACCACCAAGTGTAACTTGCTCTTCGTCGGTAGCGCGATAACGATAAACACCCGGCGTGAAGAGGTGATTAATGCCCTGAATGCCGAATTTGATGAAGTGACTTGGGTTGGGTATGACGTCGATATCCCATTTCAATGCGTAGTCGCGAATGCCTGAGATGTATTCGTCGCTGCCTCCATAAACGATCGTTGTGTCAGGCTTTTTTTCCATGTCATTGTACTCCGCAAAGATGTCGAATCGATAACGACTATAGGTGGCTGTCACATTGCTGAAAAATTTATTGGAAAGAATACTGTTCCATCGAAGGGCAGTGGTAACATTGCCCCATCGTAGGCCGGCCTCATCTTTTATGATGATCAAGGTGCCAGCTTCTTCGTAAGCCTCTTTGTAGCGTGAGTAAGCCTTGTCGTCACCCAGATAAGCACTAAGATATATTCTGTTACGGGCGTTGAGTTGATGATTGATCTTGGTGTTGAGATCATAAAAATAATAGCCTGCTGTTTCATCGCCGTCAGTCGATGCTTTGATGATAGGCCTGGTCAGCAAGTCGATGTAGGTTCTTCTGCCGGAAATGATGAACGAAGTTTTATTCTTGATGATCGGGCCTTCCACCGTTAGCCGCGAGGCCACCAAACCTATTGATCCTTCGGCTTTAAACTCTTTGTTATTACCTTCTTTCATACTGATGTCGATAACCGAAGAAAGTCTACCACCGTACCGTGCAGGAAAGCCACCCTTGATCATTTCCACATGATTGATGGCATCGGCATTAAAAACTGAAATAAATCCGAAGAGGTGAGAGGCATTATAGACCGGAACACCGTCAAGGAGAATGAGATTTTGGTCAGGCCCGCCACCGCGCACATAGAGGCCACTGCTTCCTTCGGTTCCGGCTTGTACGCCAGGTAGTAATTGCAGGACTTTTAGTACATCTGTTTCGCCAAGCAGCGCAGGAACGGATTTGATGAACTCTACCGGCACATCAATGGTGCCCATCCGCGAACTTTCCTGGATCTGGTCTTCCGTGGTGGCGGTAACAACTACTTCCTGCAGCACAGCCTCTCCATTGAGATGCAGGTCCATCACGGTATCGCGTTCGAGTTTAAATTTTAGGGTCAATGTTCGATATCCCACGTATGAAATGCGGAGGTGAACTGAATCTTTAGGCAGCGTGAGACTATAAAAACCATAAGCGTTGGTGGTTGTGCCTTGCAAGGACAAGGGATTGTAAATACTCGCGCCGATGAGAGACTCTCCGCTGGCTTTGTCTCTGATAGTACCGCTGATCGTAAATTTTTGAGCGCAGGCACACATGGCTGCTAGCCAGAAGAGCACGAAGTAAAGTGTTTTCATAGAGAGGGTAAGGTTCCGGAATAACGGTTTTTAAAAACCTTAATTGTACTATTTTCTTGTTTTTCGCGCGATTGGAGGTGCGTGCAGCCACCCCCAAACGGTTGTTTAACGACTCCAATCCGGAAACGGTGTCATACCTTCTGTGTAATATAGGGTGAAGAAATGTGTTTCCGGCTAACTCAAACATGTTTATAAGGATCCTCATTTTCATGTTATCAATTATCCCGCGGTTGAACGCTGGCCCATGGACCGGGTGGATTTAAAATCGCTTGATTTTACGTCTTATCAAGAAATATCAGCCATTGGTGTAACTAATATAACATCACGAGGTATTACACGTTGTTTAATTACCCCCAAAAGATCCTATGAAAAGCT
>JBMOKS010000090.1:0-3783 GCA_049324355.1 Bacteroidota bacterium | reverse complement strand
TAAGGTGCCAAGCTCACACCTTTCGTTCCCAGGCCATTAAAAACCATCAGGCGCTTCGATTTCGGGTGTGCTCCCAGCATGGGGCGGCGATCGGGTGTGGTAGGTCTTATCCCCCAATCCTGCGCCACGATCTCAATCGCAAAATCTACCAGCTCGCTCAGCCCTTCGACCAGCTCCGTGCGTGCCACCGGAGTAACTCCCTCCGTATGGTCCTGGAAGCCATAGGTAGCCCCAACTTTCCATAATCCTGGCCCACCTCCGGGAACTACATAAACGCCGCGATTCAGAATAACGTCTTTCTGCCAGGTGGTTTTTATGGTGACGGTCTCTCCTTTCAAAGGACGGACCGGCAGTGCTCCAAACCACTTACTTTGGCCTGTATTCCAACCCTGACAATAGATAATTCCCGCAGCTTGGATATCCTTATACTGAACAGAATCTTCGGAAACGATAAGCTCACCTTCCAAAAAATTTTCTTCCCTGAAAATACCACTTTGCCTGATCCAGTCTCGCACAGCTTCGACATAGGAAGTAGTGTTCAGGTACCCACACTGTTTGAGCATCATGCCCCCAAAAGGATTTTTTACCTCCGGATATACAGGATTCGTAAAAATCCGCTCCAAATAGGGCTCATATGACGGGTCAATGCTGCGACCCATCCATTCGTTTTGCTCTTCAATGGAAAGAAATGGCCTGTACAACGGCATCGGAAAGAAGAACTTTTTTTCAGTTTGTTTTTCTATTTCGCGATAGTAATTGTGCAGGTAGGGGAACAAGGTATCGGACATCCAGGTCTTGACCATTTTTTTTCCGGTAATGGGATTGAACAATCCCGCGGCGATGCGCGACGATGTCTGCGCAGCCGGATGGTCGATTACCAGGATCTTCTTATCGCGTTTCAATAATTGAACCGCTACCGCTGACCCCGCCAGGCCCTGACCGACAATAATGTAATCAACTGTATGTTGCATGCTGCAATGCCGGCATAAAAATGAAATAAATAATTGGGCCAGTGCAAAAAAGGCCCCTATTTTTGAAAGAAATTACCGCACATGCTCCGGATACAATCATTTGTTTTTAACCCTTTTCAAGAAAACACCTACGTGCTGCACGACGACACGCGCGAATGTGTCATTGTAGATCCGGGATGTTACGACAGGGAAGAACAATATGAATTGGCCGAATTTATCGAGCATCACCAGCTGAATGTTAAGCTACTGCTCAATACCCATTGTCACATCGATCACGTGTTAGGCAATTATTTTGTAAAGGAAAAATACAAGGTCAGGTTCATGATGCATGTCAAAGACGAACCTGTATTAAAAGCAGTAAAAGTTTATGCGCCGGGTTATGGCATGCATCAGTATAGCGAAGCCCTGCCCGACGGTTTTCTGGAAGAAGGTGATGTGGTGAAGTTTGGCCAGCAAGCGTTGCAAGTTCTCTTTGTACCTGGCCACGCACCCGGTCATATCGCTTTTTATGATCCTCAAACCAAGATTGTGATCGGAGGCGACGTGCTTTTTTTGAACAGTATCGGCCGCACCGACCTTCCCGGCGGAGATTATGACACGCTGATCGACAGCATTCATCAAAAACTTTTTACATTGCCCGATGATGTGAGGGTATTTCCAGGCCATGGACCTGAAACTACCATTGGCTATGAAAAAAGAACCAATCCTTTTTGTGCGCTCACCGATGTGAATTCAAAATGACCACGTCACTGAAGAGCTTGGATCCAGCGCAATTGAAATTATGAAAAGACATATTCCCAATTTTTTGACCTGTTGCAATTTGTTGTGCGGCTCGCTTGGAATCCTGAGCTTGTTTAATTTCGGCATTCCCGACGCAGATTCTCCGCTCACTTTCTCATCGTTGTTCCCTACCGCTTTTTTTGTTTGGGCCGCTTGTGTTTTTGATTTTTTTGACGGCTTCGCAGCGCGAGTATTGAAAGTGAGTTCACCCATTGGGAAAGAATTGGACTCGCTGGCAGATATGGTCAGCTTTGGCCTATTGCCTTCGCTATTCATGTTCACATTTATTAGGCAGCAATCTTTATATCTGAATGCTTCATGGGCCACCTACTTGCCTTTTGCAGCCTTATTGATCGTAGTTTGCTCAGCACTGCGACTGGCCATCTTCAATCTAGACGAAACACAAAAAGATTCTTTTCGCGGTGTGCCAACGCCAGCCAACGCCCTGTTTCTTACGGGACTGCCCTTTCTTACTTTCCCGGTTGCAGCACCATTGCTGAGTCCATGGGGACTGGTAATCATTTCAATCGTTTTTTCTTTGTTGCTCGTGTCGAAATTTGAGCTGTTTGCGCTGAAGTTCAAAAATTTCCGCTGGGCAGAAAACAAATTGAGGTTTACTTTCCTGATACTCGCTGTATTATTATTAGCAACTTTATATCAGGCAGCCATTCCGCTGATCATACTTTTGTACATCGGACTGTCGTTAGGAGTTAGGTCTAAATAGTTTATCCTTTTTAGTTTGATAATCAGGCATCACATCAGGCTGTTGCTTTTATTGCTCATCGTCTCGTTAACCGCCGATGCTCAATCGATATTGGGCACCGGAAACTGGTACAAGATAGCCGTTGAGAAAAATGGCGTTTACAAGATCAGCTCAGACCTCCTGAAAAAAATGGGGATAGACCCCTCGAAGATCGATCCGCGAAAGATCAGCATACATGGTTACGGCGGCGGCATGTTGCCACAATCCAACAACTCACCGCGGACCATAGATCTGCCCGAAATCGCGATTTTTGTATCCGGCGAAGACGACGGAACATTTAACTCACAGGATTATATACTCTTCTACGCCGAAGGTCCTGACAAAGTGTGGTACGACACGCAGCGCAAGATCTTTGGCTATGAGAATAATCTTTACGCCAACAAAAACTTTTATTTCCTCACCATCTCCGAGGATGATGGAAAACGAGTAACCACATCAGGAAATCAGAGCGGAGCATTTCCATCGGTGAACGAATGCGATGATTACATTTTTCATGAAGTTGACGAATACAATGAGCTCCATTCCGGCCGCGAATGGTTTGGTGAACAGTTTGGGCTCACCACCGACCGGACTTTAAGTTTTGCGATATCGGGCATAGTCGAAAACACAGAAATGAAACTGGTTTCGGATGTCATGGGGCAATCGTATACCAGTGCATCATTCAATGTGTTTTTCAACAATACAATGCTGGTCGAGCAAAAAGTGCTGCCGATACCCAACGCGCGATACGCCATAAAGGGTCAACATAAAAGAGATACGGTCACTTTCAATTCGACCACGGTGAACGTTGGCGGAAAAACTTCTCACGATGTACGGTACCAGTTCGTAAAAGGCACTGGTTTTTCGCAGGGATTTTTGGATTTTTTATTGGTGAGTTTCAAAAGGAGCCTCGCGTTGTACAATGATCAGACTATTTTCACCGCGTCCTCCAGTCTTCAGAATCCCGTTTCACAATTCAACGTTGCGTCCGTCCCGGCAAACGTTTCGGTTTGGGATATAACCAATCCTAGTGATGCCAAAATTCAGGAGATCATACTGTCGGGCAGCCAAGCAACATTTGCTACGTCTACCGATCAGCTTAAAAATTTTATTGTCTTCAACGACAAAGTGCCTTCACCCGAGTTTGTTGCCAAGATTGAAAACCAGAATCTACACCAGCTCAGCACACCCAATCTTATTATCGTTACCCATCCAACTTTTCTGACGGAGGCTGTACGCTTGGCAGAGCATCGGCAAAGTTACAGTGGCTGGAGTGTTCACGTTGTCACG
>JBMOKS010000089.1:0-3790 GCA_049324355.1 Bacteroidota bacterium | reverse complement strand
GTCGATAGCGAGCCCTCTTCCTTCGGCGGCTTTGCCGGTGAAGGTCTCGTAGTGTTCGTCAAGATTGCGTTGCCAGTAATTTTTCTCTGCTTCGGTCAAGGGTCTGGTGACCGTGTACATCTCTCCGAAGTCGCCGGTCCTTACCTCGTCGAAAGTGATTCCCAGTTTATTACCCAGGAAATCGCTCATGTCGAACATGATCCCGAATATACCGATAGAGCCAGTGATCGTGTGCGGCTGAGCAACGATAGTATCGCAGCCCATAGATAAGTAGTATCCACCGGATGCTGCATAGTCGGACATAGAGGCGATCACCGGTTTTACCTTCTTCGCCAGCTCCAGCTCACGCCAGATCATATCTGACGACCGGAATTCACCACCAGGAGAATTTACGCGCAGAACAATGGCTTTGATATTGTCGTTCTCTCTGGCTTTGCGAATCTCTTCCACAAAAGTATCAGCGCCAATGAGCTGTTCGGATTGATCTGCGCTCCCAGGCATGATGGTGCCGTCGGCGACGATCACTGCGATCTCATTTTTAGAACTCTTGTAGGACGAGTAGCTTTTTCTGTATTTTCCATAACGAATCATATTGATATCGTCTTCAGAGCCTAGTCCTAATCTTCTTCTTAACTCATCGTCAAATTGATCTTTATACAATAGAGAATCTACGAGACCGAGCGCTACAGCATCTTTCGCCGTGCGCACCTGCATTTTGTCTGATATTTCCTCGAGCTTTTCAACTGGCACCTTGCGGGCTTCAGAAATTCTGGCCAGCACATGACCATACATAGAGTTTGCGAGTTCGGTGAGTTGAAGTCTGTTTTCCGGGCTCATTTTTTCGAGCATAAAAGGTTCAACCGCGCTCTTAAACTCTCCTACTCGGAAGATCTCGGGTCTGATCTCAAGCTTTTCGAACATCTTTTTGAAGAATCCGATCTCAATGGTTAGTCCGTTGAATTCGATTTCACCTTCGGGATTAAGGTAAACTTTGTCAGCAGCCGATGATACGTAGTAGGCTCCCTCTGACATTACTTCGTTGTAGGCTACTACCCATTTTCCGCTTTTTTTAAAATCGATCAGCGACTCGCGGATTTCTTCCAATGTTGAAAATCCGCCGATCGGATAGCTTACCTCCACAAAAATACCTTTGACCCTCGAGTCGTCTTTGGCATGGTTAATAGCATCTTTCAGTTGGAGCAGCCCGATGTTGACCACTTCTCCGCCGGGCACCGGCAAACCGGCAAATGGATTCTCGATTTGAAGTTCTGTGATCTTCGCGTCGAGGCGCAAATGAAGTACAGTATTTTCTTCCACCACGACCTTCTCCTCTGAAGCGCTGGCGATCATACCAGATATGGTAAAAAATACAACCACGCAAAAAACGATCAGTGCCACCAACGCGCCCAAGCAGGAAGAAAGAAATGCTTTTCCGAAGCTCATAGTTTTAAATTAAGTCCCAAAAGTAAGCAATACGAAACCGAATAAAAAGTAAGTTTGTAAAGGACTGAGATACATGAACAATGGTGTTTTTATATTGCTGGGCTCCAACCAAGGGCACACGTTAGAGAATCTTATCATGGCCCAGAGGGCTATTCGAACTTCTATCGGCAAGATCATCAGAGCTTCATCGGTATACAAGACTTCGGCCTGGGGCAAAACCGATCAGCCGGACTTCTATAACCAGGTGATTGAGGTTGAAACGTCGTTCGAACCCGGCATTTTGCTTGAAAAAGTATTGCTCATAGAAAATGAGCTGGGACGAAAACGCAAAGAAAAATGGGGGCCGCGCATCATTGATATTGACATCCTGATCTATCAGAACAGGGTTGTGGATCTTCCGGCGCTTACGATACCGCATCCGGGAATCCCCCTGCGAAAGTTTACACTGGCTCCATTAGCCGAAATCGCTCCTGACCTTTTGCACCCCATCCTGAACAAAAATATTCTGACCTTGCTCAAGGAGTGTCCCGATTCGCTGCCGGTTGAAAAAACAGATCTATAGGCTCATCGTTTCTGCGTCGGGCGATATCTTCTTCACCAGGCCTTGCAGCACTTTTCCTGGACCGCATTCAATATATGTTTTGGCTCCGTCGCGGGTCATGTTTTGCACAGATTGTGTCCAGCGAACTGCTGCCGTGAGTTGGGCGATAAGATTCTTTTTGATTTGGCTCACATCCGAGGATGGCAGCGCATTGACGTTTTGGTATATCGGACATGCCGGGTTGCCAAACGTTGTATTCTCAATTGCTTTGGCCAGCTCTTCTCGCGCGGGTTCCATTAGCGGCGAATGAAAAGCTCCACCTACCTGCAGCGGCAGGGCGCGCTTCGCTCCTGCTGCTTTTAATTTTTCGCATGCGATCTCAATCCCCTTCATCGATCCGGAGATCACCAGTTGTCCCGGGCAATTGTAGTTTGCCGCTACAACTACTTCCGGCGAAATAGCAGCACATACTTCTTCCACAACTTTATCGTCAAGTCCCAAAATGGCAGCCATCGTCGAAGGATTTATTTCACACGCATGCTGCATGGCAGCGGCGCGCTTTGCCACCAGCTTAAGACCATCTTCAAAAGAAAGGGCCTTGTTGGCTACAAGTGCCGAAAACTCGCCGAGTGAGTGTCCGGCCACCATGTCGGGAGCAAAATTATCAGATGAAAGCGCTAACGCCACCGAGTGAATGAATATTGCCGGCTGTGTCACCTTGGTTTGCTTCAGCTCATCCGCTGTGCCAGTGAACATAATATCAGTGATCTTAAATCCCAGAATGCTGTTGGCCTGGTCGAGCAGTGCCTTGGCTTTTGGATTTGAATCATAGATATCTTTCGCCATGCCGGTGAACTGCGAGCCTTGACCCGGGAATATGTATGCTTTCATCTGTTGATATTTATTTTCGGACTCAAAAATAGAATAATTCTTGAATCGCGCAGTCATCGTCAATCGATGAACCTTGATTTTAGCTCGGGGGTAGGGATCATACACTGATCTTTCTTTCCAAAAAGACGGTAGCGATTTCTGGCAATAAGATCGTAAATGGCATTTCGAATGAATCTGGGCACAATTTTAAAAAAAGACAATGTAGGCCAAAGGCCACTCAGGTGTTTTGCAATGAACAGCGCGGCATCACTCTTTTCATAGAACCGTCCTTCGGCGTCAAGCACGATAATACTGTGAAGCTTATTTGTATCCAGTCCGAATTTTTTGAGCTGCTGCTGCCCAAATGAAGATTGCAGGGAAGCAAATTTGAAATTTTTCTTCCGGTCGCGACGAAGAATGAACTGCACGGCGCCATTGCAAAGATTACAAACTCCATCAAAAAGTATTACGTCTTGAACAGTCGCTCGCGCTAACGCACCAGGTGAACCCATCCCTTCAATGTTTTATATTGTCTGTTGGGATCAGCGGAATCAAATGTAACATCCGCCACGTAGAAGTAGACACCCGTTGCCAGATCGCTTCCGTCAATGGCTCTTCCGTCCCAGTCGATAAAGATAGTGCGCTCGCCACTGGATTCATAGCGATAAACCTCTTTGCCCCAGCGATTGTAGACGCTAAATTTTACTTTTTTAACGAACCTGGCACATTTGGCTTTACTCTCCTCAGATGTTGTACAACCTTCTTCACCTGCTTCGGCGGAGCCGCGGTTGCTATAAGCACTGAATCTATCGTTACAGCCATCACCATTCGGTGAAAACACGTTTGGCAATTCGTAATAAGGGCAGTTGTCGAAGCAAATTGCATCGCTCAACTCACTTTCGTTTTCAGATCGATCTACGGCCGAGATCTTGTAGC
>JBMOKS010000088.1:0-3793 GCA_049324355.1 Bacteroidota bacterium | reverse complement strand
GGGCGCCCCGCACCGATACATCCAGTACCTGCTGATCGAATACGATATCGTTTGCCGGTTTATGAAGTTCTTTTACGCTTTGTGGTTCCAATTGAAGTATTTTAATTCTTTCATAAGGGGTTAATTTAGTTGGTAAAAGAAAAATAGGGGATTGGTGCATTTCTTCGGGTGTCAAAAAAAACCAAGAGTGGATAACTGAATGGGTCTTTTTCCCCTTCTAAATCAGAAACGTTTGTGTGACGCATTGGGAAATCATCACAAAGCAGTAACTCATGAGCGAATGTTCTGTAGTGGTAAAGTGTTTGAAATTTGCAAATGGCTCACTTCCCGATGCAAAACTTTGAGAAAATATTCGCCAGCAAATCATCTGTTGTGATCACGCCGGTGATCTCTCCCAGGAAGTGTAAAGCTTGCCGGATGTCCATGGCCAGAAAATCGCCGGTGATGCCGTGTTCCATGCCATTGAGCACTCTTTCAAGCGCACCGTACGTTTGCTGGAGATTTTGATAGTGGCGTAAATTCGTTACCATCACGTCGCCGGCTTTTACCTGGTTTACGTGGAAGGTGGCCAGTATGCTGTCTTTGAGTTCCTCAATGTTGGTATGCCGTGAAGCGGAGATCAAGATGAATGAATCTTTTTTCAACTGATCAACAAGCTGAGGTTCGGCTTTATCGAGTTTATTGCCCACTTTGAGATAGGGGATACCCAAAACTTTTAAACCTTCTTCTTCCTGGCGGATCTCCTGCAGTGTAGTTTGCGAAAGGTCGAATAAATAAATGATCAGCGAAGCTTTCTTCATGCGGTCACGGGTGCGTTCAACGCCCATGGCTTCGATAACATCACGGGTTTCACGAAGCCCGGCGGTGTCGATGAAACGGAAGTTTATTCCACCCAAAACCATTTCGTCTTCTATCACGTCGCGCGTTGTTCCCGGAATATCAGACACGATAGCTTTTTCCTCATTCAACAATACGTTCAATAATGTTGACTTGCCCGCGTTGGGTTTTCCCGCGATGACGGTAGGAATTCCGTTTTTGATCACGTTGCCCTGGTCGAATGACTGGATCAGTGAGGCGACGTAGCTCTGGATCTTCAGGATCAGCTTCCGCAGGTCGTCGCGTTGGGCAAATTCGACATCTTCTTCTCCAAAATCCAACTCGAGCTCAATCAACGATGCAAAGTGTATCAGTTCATCCCGCAATCGGTTAATTTCCGCAGAGAAGCCACCGCGCATCTGGTTCAACGCTGCCTGCCGGGCATTGTCCGTTTCTGCATTGATCAGGTCGGCCACAGCTTCGGCTTGGGCCAGGTCGAATCGCCCGTTGAGAAATGCGCGTTTGGTGAACTCGCCGGGGTTGGCAAGGCGAGCGCCGTTTTTCAACAGAACTTTGATAATTTCCTTGACGATCACGGGCGAGCCGTGACACGATATCTCTACACTGTTTTCTTTCGTAAATGAATTGGGTTCTTTGAACAGCGATACCAAAACTTCGTCAATCACCCGATCGCCATCGACTATCGATCCGAAGTGCAGCGTGTGCGATGATTGCTCTTCCAGCTTTTTGCCTTTGAATACTTTTTGAGTAAGTTGAATGCAATTCTTGCCTGACAGACGGATCACGGCAATGGCCGAGATTCCCTGGGCTGTGGCAAGCGCTACGATCGTATCAGTCATGAGTCCGTCAAAAAATATTTTAGGCAAGTATCCGGCTAAAGTACAACTTTTTGTGGCGAAGAGTTCAGGTCTTCGTCATGTGTGGTCCTTTGTTTTTTTAAAAATAATCCATGCGCAGGAGAAAGGATCAGCGCCAGTGTAAAGAACACGCCCGTCATCGCAGCGATGGCGCCGGCGATGGATCCATCAAGCCAGACTGCCAGATAGTAACCCGTTATGGAAGACAACACGCCGGCCACGCTGGCGAGGATCAACATCATTTTAAAATTATCCGTAAGCAAGTAGGCCGTTGCTGCCGGGGCGATGAGCAAGGCAACAACAAGTATGGCACCCACAGACTCGAACGAAGCCACCGTTGTGGCCGACACCGCGCCCATCAACAGGTAATGCCATAGGGCAGTCGATATTCCGATAGCATTGGCGTAAGCGGGGTCGAAGGTGGTGAGAAACAGTTCTTTGAATCCAAACACGATGAACAGTGCAACGATCAGCAAGATAGAGCTCATGATATAGATGGCCCGCGGCCCGAGACTCTGGCCCGAGTCCGTGATCAACGTGTCTAGCGGAACATAGGCAATCTCGCCATAAAGTACGCAGTCCTGGTCAAGGTCAACCTTCCCGGCAAACAACGAGATCAAGACAACTCCCACCGCGAATAGCCAGGTAAATGTCACTCCGATCGAGGCGTCGGTTTGCAGCTTTGCTTTCTTGTGAAAGAATTCGATGAGGAATGTTGTAAAAATTCCTATCAACCCGGCGCCGATGAGCATGGTTACCGAATCGCGGGAACCTGAAATGAGAAACGCGATAACGATACCCGGCAGCACAGCATGTGAAATAGCATCGCCCACCATGGCCATTTTTCTGAGAATGAGGAAACACCCCAGCAAGGCGCAGCAAAGAGCGACGAGCGATCCGGTTAATATGATATAAAAGTCATTCATGTTTTTCTCTTCATCTACGATCTATCAGTATGGTATTTCTGCCTTGTGCGGATCTACCTTTGGATAATTCAACAATCTTTCCAGCTCGGCTTCCAGTTCGGGTGTGAGTAAGTGTTCGATGGTTTCGGCATCGTCGTGCACGTGATCGGGCGCGATGTGGAGATGTGTTGTGAGATACAGCTCCCATAGACGATGGATTTTCACCACGCGTTGCGCGCGAGCCCTTCCTTCTTCTGTTAGTCCCCAGTGTTGGCCGGTCTTTTCTACATAACCCTGCCGGCGGAGTCGTTTCAACACAGCTACCAGCGTATCGCGCTGGAATTTTCTTCTGCGCATAATTTCTTCCGGAAGTCGTTGAATGAAAAAATTCCGGTTTTCTTCACCGAGTTGATACAACGCCTTGAGCACATTTTCGTCGCTGATGGTTCGACGTATGCTGTGCCGCCGCACCATCCGGCTCAACACTCCCCGACGTGGCGCGAAAAAGAAAGAAACAAAAGCAATGATAGAGATCACGATGACGATCCACGGCCCTGTTGGCATCGAAGGCGCGATGTAAGAGATATAAGCTCCCGTGAGTCCACTCACAGCGCCAAAGATGCTGGCCAGCAAAAACATCACCCTTATCTTGTCGGTCCAGAAACGTGCCGCTGCCGCGGGCGTGATGAGGATGGCCGCCATGAGTACCACACCCACCGCCTGAATTCCAATAACCACGGCAAGAACGATCATGGACGTGAGCACCAGTTCGATGCGCTTCACCGGCAATCCTATCGCCTTGGCGTAATCCTTATCAAAAGCAAGAAGCGCGAATTCTTTAAAGAGCCAATAGACGGCGACAAGCAAAACAATAGCTACGGCGCCAAAGGCAAACAGATCGCTTCCTACAAGCGCTGCGGCTTTGCCAAATAGAAAATGATCCAGACCGCTTTGCGCGGCGTTACCGGACTTTTGGATCACCGTGAGCAGCAAAACGCCGATTCCAAAAAAGACCGAAAGCACTAGCCCGATGGCTGTATCTTCTTTGATGCGCGTTTTTGAAGTGATGAACTCCACGGCGACAAGCGATATCCAGCCGGTGATAAACGCCCCGCCTATCAGGTATGCGGGATTTTTTGTTCCCGACAGCAGAAAGCCAAGACAGATACCGGGAAGGACAGCGTGCGCGATAGC
>JBMOKS010000087.1:0-34855 GCA_049324355.1 Bacteroidota bacterium | reverse complement strand
CCATTCATTGTTGATCACATTCAAAGGATGATTGGTAGCACCAAAATCAATTAGAAAATTCTCGCTGTTGCCTGTAATCAATCCGCCAGCATTTGCCAACGCAGCCTCGCCTTCAGCTTTTGCTTTGGCGGGATCTACTTTGGCAATCCTGATCGCCAATCTCAGGCGAAGAGTGTTTGCAAACTTCAACCATTTGGCATAGCTACCACCATACACAAGGTCGGAGCTGGCGAACTGGCCCGAAGATGCGTTGCTCGCAATGGGTGTAAGAATATCGATAGCTGTCTTCAGGTCTGCAAAGAATTGATTATAGGCCTGCTCCTGTGTATCGTAAAGAATAGAGCCATCAGCCTCTTCTTTTTTATAATTTGTATAAATGATCGGTCCATAAAGATCGCTTACACGGTGCATGGCTTCAACTTTTATGATCTTCGCCATGGCATAAAGATCTTGTTTGCCCTGTTCTTTTGACGTTAGTTCTTCAACTGTCGAAATGGGAACCATAACGTTGTCATAGGCAGGTATAAACGCCCATGAGTTCCAGCCATCCACGAGGTCGTAGGTCATGTTGTTGTTATTACCTCTGAAGGGTGTGGGCGGCATCATGTATCCGCTATACACATCACCCAAAAGGTTTTGTTGCAGCTGCGTTACCCAGGCAGGCTGATAAACATAGATGTTCTGCTGCGCGATTTTCAATGACGTGGGAATCAGGTCACCGGTAATGTCCTGGTTGGTGGCGCCGTTGGGGTTTTTGTTGAACTCCTCAAACCTGTCAGTACAACCTGCAAACAAAAGCCCGGTTGTGGCTACAGCGAAAAGTATTTTATTGATGTATTTAGTCATATCTGTATCTTTTTACATATCCAATTAGAATGCACACTTCAGACTTACGCCCACACTCCGGGTGGAAGGAAGCACAAAGGTGTCAACTCCCTGCACACCGTTTCCGGTACTCATACTGATCTCGGGATCGAAGGGGGCCTTCTTCTCGAAGAAGAAAAGGTTGCGTCCGATCAATGACAAATGAACGCTTTTCACGAATTTAATCTCGATAGGAAGTTTGTAGCTCACTGAAAGCTCTCTCAAGCGAACGTTGGTAGCATCATACATGTAATGCTCTGTGATGCCGGCACGCCCCCCAACGGTTGTATAAAATGTTTCAGCCGGCAATTTTCCGGAATACTCACCCGTGATGGTTGATCCATTGGAAATAACGGCCGGTATGTCAACTCCACCGGCATGTCTTGCATCTGCCGTGGCTTGTGATACGCCGTATTCATCGAGCATAGCTTGTGTAATGCTCATTACTTTTCCGCCGAAACGGCCATCGATAAGCACATTGATTGCAAAGCCTTTTACGTTGATCGTGTTATTCCAACCCAGCAAAGCTTTAGGCGTCGGGTTGCCTAGTGACGATAAGCCACCACTGGCAGCAAGTGGTTTGCCTGTAGCATCGACAACGATCTTTCCATCGGGCGAGCGTTGGAATTTTTTACCATAGATATCGCCGTATTGACCACCTTCAGTAATGTTCAAGCCATAGTTATTCACACCAGCACCTGTGATGGGATACTCTCCATCCTGGATACGGGGGTGGAGTTCGATGATCTTGTTTACGTTCTTCGTATAGTTAAGGGTTGTATTCCAGGTCAGGTTGGCATTTTTTATCGCATCATAACCGAGGCTGAGTTCAATGCCCGAGTTTTGAACGTTACCGGCGTTAAGGGTTGTAGATGCTCTACCAGCACCTCTTGCAGAACCGATCAAAAAGTATTGATCATAAGTATTCGACTTGTATACCGTAGCGTCTAAAGAAAAACGATCATTAAATAAGCGTAATTCCAAACCACCTTCAACCGATCTGTTGTCTTCGGGCAAAAGTGTAGCTCCCGGTGTCAATAGGCCGACGTTGATCTGATTCATGTTTCCGGCATTGAAGGTATTCACCGGCAGTGTTGAAAAATCTGCCACGCCGTTACCCACTTTTGCATAGGAGACTCTTAGTTTGGCAAAAGAAATAACCTCCGGCAGGGTAACCAGTTCGGATAGTATCGTATTCAAACCCGCTGAGAAATAAAAGTATCCCTTTTTCGCCTTGTCTGTATAGGACAAAGTAGAGGACCAGTCGTTCCTTACGGTGATGTCGGCATAAACTTTTTTCTGAAGATCGATAGTTGCTGTTGCAAAAACCGACTGTGTCTCAGCCCTCGTGCCACCTTCATTAAGTGCCGTCATTGATTTGCTTGGGTTGATGGCACCTAACGTAAATACGTTGGCAAATGCTAAGTCCGATCCTTTTGAATCCACATTGATATTCTCAGAGATGGCATGTCTGATGGAAGTGCCGACATTGAAAGTCAGGCCAATTTTTTCAGAAAGATCGCGATCACCGCTCAACATCAGGTCACCATACAGCAAGGTATTGTGGCCTTCTTGAAATTGATAGCGACCGTTAAAGTCAGCCAACGTTCCCTGTGTAGAAGCATACGCTTTTAAATCAAATCGGTCACTAACGCGGTTCACATTGCCACGAGCCTGGAATGTAAGCCAGCTGCTCAGCGAATACTTCAGACTTAGAGATACAAAAGCATTTTGGCGATGCAGGGTGTTCTGATTGCGATGAAGAATCCAATAAGGATTTTGTTGATTATCCTGACCCGCGTCACCTTTGTCGTAATTTAAATTCCACCAGTCTTGCAGATAATAAGCCCGGCTAGTGGAGAAGTATTCGTAGTTCTTGTATTGATTGAAATCCAATCCTCTGGGGAAAAGATAGAGACCGGTAAGAGGGTTGAAGTATAGACCACCCGCTAGCCTGTTGTTTACTTTTTGATCAGACACCATGATGTTGGCATCGATAGCTACTTTGTCACCGATCTTGGCAGACTCACGGAAGTTAAAGTTATGTTGATCGAGCGTATTGGTAGGCAGGATACCTTTGTTGTCTGTATTGGAATAAGAGAAGTAAGTTTGAGCTTTTTCGTTTCCGGCTGTCAATGAAATGGTGTTGATCCAGGTCGTTCCGGTTTGGAAGAAAGGTTTCACGTGATCGGGGCTGTTAGTCGCTGCACCCCAGCTATAAATGTTGCCCGGGCTGGTTTGACCAAACTCATATTGCAAATCAGGATAATACATTGGTTTCTCAACCGTGAAGCTTGATGAGAAATCGATATTGGTCACGCCGGACTTGCCTTTTTTGGTCGTGATCAAAATTACACCGTTTTGTCCTTGGCTACCATACAGCGCAGATGCTGACGCGCCCTTTAATACGGTCATGGTTTCGATATCTGCAGGGTTCAGTGTGCTGAGGATATCACCCCCATCTCGTCCACTCCACAAGTCGCCTGATTGCGCGCTCATGAAGCTGGCGATAGGAACACCGTCAATAACATAAAGTGGTTGATTTTCTCGCGTGGATTTCTGGCCGCGCAATATCACTCTTACAGAACCGCCTGCGCCCGATGCGCTCCTGGTTATAAACAATCCGGGCACTTTTCCTGCCAGACTGTTCATAAAATTGGGGTCCCTTACGGAGTTCACCTTGTCGCCACCCACCTCCTGAGCGGAATAGGTAAGCGACTTTTTTTCTCTTTCAATACCCAACGCGGTAACAACAATTTCACCGAGTTGTGTCACGTCTTCTGCCAGGTTCACATCGATCGTGGTACGGTTGCTCACTTCGACCTCCTGTGTGGCAAAACCAATAAAGGAGAAAACTAATACGGCTCCTGCATCGGGAGCATTGATCGCGTAGCGGCCGTCTACATCTGTAGTAGTACCGGCCGTTGTACCCTTCACTAATACGGAAACCCCGGGTAGGGCAGATCCGTCGGCGCTGTTGGTTACTCTGCCCGAGACTGTTTGCGCGACAGCCGGAGCACTTGCTACGAAGAGCAAGACAAGGAGTTTAAGTAGACTTCTTTTCATCAGGTATTTGGGTTTGAGTTAAAGTTCCTGTCGGGCACGATTCACAGAAGATTATTGTGGCACATGAGCGACTTGCAAGTAAATCTACCAGTAACATGTAAATATCCAAAGAAAAATATTAAATTGTGTGCGGACACATTATATTTGTGTGCGCTAACACACATGTGTGTGCGAAAAAACATACCTTTGACTTATCGTTTATGAATGTTAAGAATGTAAGGATCAAAGACATAGCCCAGTTGGCTGGTGTCTCTGTAGGTACCGTGGATCGTGTGCTCCACAACCGCGGAAGGGTTTCTGAAGATGCCCTAAAAAAAGTAATGACGGTTCTGGATCAGATTGACTATAAACCCAATCTTATCGCGCGAACCCTGGGCGCAAACAAATCTTATCGCATTGCCGCCCTCATTCCCAACCCTCAGCAAGACCCCTACTGGGCCTCCACCAAAGCCGGGATTAGTCAGGCTGAAGCAGAATGGCTGCGTTACGGCGTTACCATCGAACAGTACTTCTTTAATTTATATGATAAGAACTCCTTCAAGAGTGTCGCCGAGGCCGTGACACACGCCAAGCCCGACGGAATACTCGTGGCGCCGATCTTTTACCATGAAACTCTTCCATTCTTTGACATCATCAAAAAGAGCGAGATCCCTTTCGTGCTCTTTAATACCAACATACCCGAAGCCAGCGCACTCAGTTTTATAGGACAAAATCTGTTTGAAAGCGGGCGCGTAGGTGCAGAACTGATGTATCTCGCCCAGCAAGGCAAACCGGGCGTGCTCGCCGTGCTGCACATCAATGAAGATCTTGATAACTCGGTGCACCTGCTGGAAAAAGAAAAAGGTTTCCGCGAATATTTCAATGCCAAAAATCATTCGGGCTACGAAGTGAGAACATTGAACCTCAATAATCCCTCCGAGCCTATCTTCGAAAAGCAGCTCTCTTCGTTCCTGTCAGACCCCAACCTGAGCGGAATTTTTGTGAGCACTTCGAAGGCCACCTATCTGATTGCCTCCTTCCTTGAAAAACATAACCGCAGGGGATTGACACTGATTGGCTATGATATGCTGGATCAGAATATCCAGTATATGAAAAAAGGTATTATCGATTTCCTGATCAATCAGAATCCCAAACGCCAGGCGTTTTTGGGCATCAACCATCTGGTGTGTTACCTGGTGCTAAAAAAAGAATCACCTCAAAAAGATCTGCTGCCCCTGGAGATCATCACCCGCGAGAACCTGGATTCCTATCTTAACTCAGGAATTCACTGATTTTATGAATGCGTTGAAATGCTTCTACAGTATGCTGTAACTATTCTTGCGCTTTAACTTGGCGTTATTAAACTACGCGACCATGGGCATGAAATTTGGCTACTCAGCTTTGTTTGAGTTAAACATATTTATGCTAAATTTCGTTACTCTCTTTGCTTCTTTCTTAATACTAACCAAATCAAGGTTTTATGACTCAACAGTTTATCATCACTGAAGAGTTAAATCCACTGGAACATATCCTCAAAGCGGTCCTGAATGCGATAACCCGCTCCTATGGCTTTATTAACAAAGCCGCTGGTTTACTAGGCGTGGTGCTAATAATGCCCTTGTTTGCGGCAGTCACCTTTGTCATGTGGGTCGTTCTAAAATTTACTAATTGGAGATTGGAAAAAGGCAGTCTCTAAACTATTCCGAAAAATTGACACGAATGACGCGAGGTCGCTCATGTTTATTCACCATGCAATAAAAAATAGGAGAGTAGAGGCAGATCGGATCATTGCCAAGACCGCCCCTTCTTCTGAGTTCTTCTTGATTAAGCCTCTGGACGGCCAGGTGAAATTATCAAGGAAATTATTTCTCGAAGCTGAAGAAAGGCTTCATAAAACCGCATACCCGCACTTATATCAAAAATTATCTGACCAGCAGAGGAAACAGCTGATAGAATTATCAAAAAACTTAACCGGCCTTTGGGAAGATGACGATTACTGCTCGGAGGGGCAAAAAAACGCTGTTTAATGATCAACCTGGTGATATGTTTTGCATTCCATTCCCTTCGAAGACGACATATTTACCAGCAAAACGAGACCTGCAGTTGTATTGCGTGATGAAGGGAATGGCCTCTTCCTAATCGCCCCTGTGACCGGTACAAACTTTACCGGAAAAAGAATTGGTATGTGGATTTTGAAAGATTCGCCGGAGGGCTTGCAAATGAATCTTACAAAAGACAGCTTCATTATTGTTGATAAAAAAATTAAATGGCCGGTGTTCGGATTGTTAGATTATTGGGGGCACTGCCCTTTAGTAAAACAATTATTGGAAAAGCTGTAATAATCAATTCAGTAACCGATTGCTGAATTCTGGAGTCAGAGCGGTATTTTTGCGACTTTATGAAATTTCAACTTACCGCCAAAGACCCTCAATCGTCTGCTCGCGCCGGCATCATCACCACAGACCATGGCGAGATCCAAACGCCTATATTCATGCCTGTGGGAACGGCGGGTTCGGTAAAGGCCGTACACCAGCGTGAACTTGAGCAAGATATCAAAGCGGAGATCATTCTTGGCAACACATACCACCTGTATCTCAGACCGGGAATTGAATTGCTTGAAAAAGCCGGTGGTATTCACAAATTCAATGGCTGGAACCGACCGATCCTTACTGACAGTGGCGGCTACCAGGTTTATTCGTTATCTGAAAACAGAAAGATCGTAGAAGAAGGCGTGACCTTCAAGTCACATATTGACGGTTCGAAACACCATTTTTCGCCCGAAACCGTGATGGATATTCAGCGAACGATCGGTGCCGATATCATCATGGCCTTCGATGAATGTACTCCATATCCCTGTGAATACAACTACGCCAAGTCATCGATGATACTCACCCATCAATGGCTGAAGCGTTGCATAGATAGAATACGCACCACCGAACCGAAATACGGATACGAACAAGCGCTCTTCCCTATCGTTCAAGGCAGCGTTTACAAGGACCTGCGCGAACAATCCGCGGAGTTTATCGCCGCGCAAGATCAACCTGGCAATGCCATCGGTGGCTTGTCTGTAGGCGAACCTCACGAAGACATGTACGCGATGACAAGTCTGGTTTGCAGTATTCTGCCAGCACACAAGCCCCGCTACCTGATGGGCGTGGGCACACCGGAGAATATCCTTGAATGTATTGCCCTGGGCATAGACATGTTTGATTGTGTGATGCCAACCCGAAATGCGCGCAACGGTATGCTGTTCACCACACAAGGCATCATCAACATCCGCAATGAAAAATGGAAAGACGATCTGTCACCCATCGATGCGGAGCTCGGTGGGTATGCCAGCACCTTTTACTCCAAAGCCTATTTGCGCCACCTGGTGATCAATAAGGAGATATTAGGAGCGCAAATTGCTTCTATTCACAACCTTACTTTCTACCTTTGGCTGGTGAGGGAATCGCGAAAAAGAATTCAGGAGGGTACCTTTGCCGGCTGGAAAGATAAAATGGTGAAAATTGTGTCTCAGCGACTTTGAAACTGATCGATAAATATATCCTCAAACGTTTTCTCAGCACGTTCTTTTTCGTGGTGCTGATCCTGTTGGCGGTAATCACCGTCATCGATCTCACCGAGAAGATGGATAAGTTTGCGAAGGCAGGTGTTTCAGCGATGCAGATTGCCGGATACTATGCCGATTTTATCCCATGGATAGGAAGTCTCGTTACGCCCATCACCATTTTTATTGCCACCGTTTACGTGTGTGCACGAATGGCCGGCCATACGGAAGTCATTGCTATATTGAGCAGTGGCGTGAGCTTCAAAAGAATGCTTTTGCCTTATTTTATCGGTGCCATGATCGTGGCGATCATCAGCTTTACATTAAATGGGTGGATTATTCCGAACTCAAACAAATCGCGATTAGCATTTGAGGTGCAGTATTTGAAGAACAAATATTACTACGACAAACGCAACATTCATATACAGGTAGCTACCGACAATTATTTGTACTTGCAGAGCTACAACAACAGCTCGAATACCGGATATCATTTTTCGCTCGAAAGATTCGAGAATAACAGACTCGTTGAGAAACTAACGGCAAGCCGTATTGAGTGGGACTCCACCAAACAAAAGTGGACTTTGCGCGACTGGAAGATCAAGAAGATCGACCACGTCTTCGAAAATCCTGCACACCCCGAAGCCGTTCCCGGTTTTGAAACCACCCGGTCTATGGTAAGCCATGAGAATTTTAAATCCGGTCCTACGATGGACACCGCGTTGGTCATCCATCCCAAAGAATTCGAAAGTGACTATCGCAAATACGACGGCCTTACACTGACGGAATTAAACCATTACATCAGAACACTCAAGGCAAGAGGTTCCACGGGTGTGGAAGTTTACGAGGTTGAAAAATACACGCGTTATGCTTCGCCACTAACTATCTTTATACTTGTATTCATGGGCACCATAGTATCATCGCGCAAGAGTCGCGGCGGCACGGGGGTGCAGATCGCATCGGGATTTGCTTTGTCGTTCATCTTTATTTTGTTCTTCATGCTTTTCAGAACCTTTGCCGAAACAGGATCTCTGCCGCCGGAAATATCCGTCTGGATACCGAACATTATCTTCGGCATCATTTCGATCATGATGTATAAATATGTTCCCCGTTAATGGCTTCCTCTAGAGATTACGTCAAGCTGCATTTTCTTGTTTTCCTTTGGGGCTTCTCGGCCATCCTGGGCAAGCTTGTCACTATTCCAGCCATGGAAATGGTGCTTTATCGTGCACTTTTCGCAGCAATCGGGCTGGGCGCTGTTATCTTTTTGAGCCGCGGTACATTCCAGGTTTCGGGCAATGACCTGGTGAAACTCATTCTGGTGGGTTTTGTAGTGTCGTTGCACTGGATCGCATTTTTTGGTTCCGCTCGCGTCTCCAATGTATCGGTAAGCCTTGTGGGCTTTGCTACCAACTCGCTGTGGGCCGCCATACTCGAGCCCTGGTTCACTAAAAGCAAGATCAAAAAATTTGAACTGTTGCTGGGGATCATCGTATTGACCGGGCTATACATCATTTTTTCTTTCGACTTTCAATATAAACTTGGACTTGCGTTGGGCATATTTGCCGGATTTACGTCTGCGTTGTTCGGGGTCTTCAATTCTGCTTTGGTGAAAAATATCCCCGCCCGCACCATCACTTTTTATGAGATGACCGGAGTGTTTATCGGTACGGCTCTTTTCCTGCCTTTGCACAAGCTCACCTGGGGTTCAGGCGAAGGTCTGCATCTTATACCCCCGGCTATGGATCTATTTCACATTGCCGTGCTCGCTGGCGTATGTTCAGTCTACGCTTACACCGTGGCAGTTGAGTTGATGAAGAGAGTTTCCGTATTCATGATCCAACTCACGCTAAACCTCGAGCCGGTGTATGGCATCATCATGGCCGTGATCATATTCGGGCAGCAGGAAAAAATGAATCTCAACTTTTATATAGGCACTTTAGTGATCCTCGGAGCGGTGATCGCCTATCCTTTCCTGAAAAAGCGTTTCGAAAAGCCGGTGCTGATAGACTGATCATTCAGGATACTGAATCATGAAAAAAGTGTATCACAAAGATAATCACCACTCCTTCTCCCTTTTGACAAAAAATGATAAAAAGGAACTTCTTAAAGGACCACAAGAATTTTCTGATTTCTCAAAGTTGGAGGCGAAGAACAAATGGGCAGATATGTCGGAGTATTGAATGAAATCGCATTCTAATGTTTAACCACACCCGACCAATAAATATGATCAGCGAACCGCTCTTTCAAGTCAACCTTATTTTCAAATATGCCAAACACCGAAGAACCCGAACCGCTCATGCTGGCATAAACAGCGCCAGCCCGATATAACGATTCTTTAATCTCTCCAATCGCCGGATATCTTGTAAAAACTGACTCTTCAAAGTCGTTCGTTAGAAATTTTCTCCAGTCGCGAACAGACCTATTTTCCAACACATCTTTCAGGTCGACTTGTGGTAGTTTCGGTTTTACGCCAGCGTAAGCATCGGCAGTAGCCACATGAATGTCCGGTTTTATGATCACGATGAATTTTCCTTTGAGGCTCAACGACACATTTTGCAATATTTCGCCGCGGCCACTGCCAAGCTTGGGCGCGTGCCTGAGAAAAAACGGACAATCACTTCCAAGCTGTAAAGCATACCTCTGCAATTGCGTCTCAGACAAGTTTAACGACATAACTTCATTCAGCATCACGAGGGCATGCGCGCCATCGGACGATCCGCCGCCTAGCCCCGCTCCCATGGGTATGACTTTATGCAAATGAATTTTAACCGGCGAAAATTGAAAGTCGTCTTTCAGCAGCTGGTAGGCTTTTACGCACAAATTGGTATACGAGTCTCCCGGGATGACCAGGCCGGAACTAGAAAAAGAAAATTCACTAGACGGAATGATCTCCAACATGTCTGTCCACGGTATCGGATAAAAACAGGTGGCAATGTTATGATAGCCGTCTGGCCTCTTCGACAGTATGTTAAGGCCAAGATTGATTTTGCAAGGGGGGAATGAGATCATGTTGCAGTTCAAAGGTCGAGGTCCAAAGTTCAAGGTTCCATTCAATGTTCAAAAAACAAGAGCCTGAAACCTAAAACTTTGAACCCTGAACTAAAAGCGATCAATTTGAAAGCTTTTGAATAAGATCTTCCGTGATGCCCGTTGAAGAAAATCCGCCGTCGTGCATCAGGTTTTGCATCGTTACCATGCGCGTGAAGTCGGAGAACATCGCCACGATGTAATTCGCACATTCCTCACCCGATGCGTTGCCTAATGGCGACATCATTTGCGCATAGTCGAAGAAAACATCGAAGCCTGTAATACCGGCTCCTGCTGTTGTTTTGGTTGGCGACTGCGAAATGGTGTTTACACGCACTTTTTTCAGCTTACCAAAGCGATAGCCATAGCTTCTGGCGATAGATTCCAGTACTGCCTTTGCCTGGGCCATGTCGGAATAATCGGGAAACGTTCGCTGCGCCGCAATGTACGTTAAGGCCAGAATGGAACCCCATTCGTTCATCGCATCTGTCTTCTCGGCGGTCTGCAATACTTTATGAAACGACACGCCGGAAATATCAAGCGTCTTCAGGAACCAATCGTAATTAAGGTCGCCATAAGGTTTGTCTTTGCGCACGTTGGGGCTCATGCCTATGGAGTGAAGTACGAAGTCAAGCTTACCACCCAGTACTTCCATTGACTTGGTGAACAAATTTTGGAGATCCTGCTCTGATGTAGCGTCGGCCGGAATTACTTCGGCATTGCACGTTTTTGCAAGTTCGTTGATCTTCCCCATGCGCATGGCAATGGGTGCGTTGGTCAAGGTAAAAGAGCCTCCTTCTTCTTTTATCTTCAAGGCTGTTTTCCAGGCTATTGAATTTTCATCCAAAGCGCCAAAAATGATTCCGCGTTTTCCCTTAAGTAAGTTATTGGCCATAGTTTATTGTTGATAATTAGCGGCTACAATATTACGAATAGTCAGTTAAGCTGAAAACTCTCATTAATTTTTAAGGAAAAGAGGCACAATCGCCTGAATAAATTTGGTAAATTTAGATATCCTAAACCCACTCATATGGAAACTAATGCCAATTCTTTCGCACTTTGGGATCAAAGTATGTCAATCAGCGCATTTGTTTGTCTCAGCATTGCCATACTGATTTTGATTTATCATGAGTTCAAGATCTTTCAAATAAAGGATTATAAGGAGAAGTATGATTATGTAAATCTGCACGAAATCAAGTATTTCTGGTATGCGGTGGTCGCCTTGATCCTGAGTGCGGGCCTGTATGCCAACTCGGTTTTCACCTCGTGGATCATTTCCAATGGCATGCATTGGTTTTACGTGCGCATATTCCTGACAGCCGGCTTCACCGTTATTGCCTACATCATTTTTTTCAGTCTCGTTCGAATCTATTACCCCCGATACGTTGAAAAACGGCTCAATAAACTCCGCAACGCTCCGCGCATATCCCCGGCTGGTAATCCCATGAGGAAACTCCGTGAAGATGAGGAAGAGGCTCACCTTGAAGAAGGCCAGGTCGCCGAGCAGAACAGCGAGATCCATTCTATTGACTACGACGTATGGATTGACGAGAAGACCGGTTACAAAAAAATTGAGAAATACAACGCCTACCAGCACGCCGAAGAATGTTCAGAATGCGGCTACGTCACAATGAAGCTAGACAGAGAAGAAATTTTAAAGTCGCCGACCCAGCAGGAAAATGGCCTTCTGATCAAACATTTCAAATGCTCTTATTGTAACCATCGGGAGGCACGCGAAGCCATCGTTGCCAAACTTTCGCACAACGTAGCGTAGGTTCTTTAAGGTTTATTGCACGATAGGAAAAGATATCGTAAAGGAAGTGCCCACGCCATAGTCGCTAATCATGGTGATGGCACCTCTTAATTTATTTACGGCCTTCTGTACGAGGTATAAACCCAGGCCATTGCCTTTCGACGCCTGTGATCCCCTGAAGTAAAGATCAAAGATCTGGTGCTGGTATTTTTCTTCCACGCCTATGCCGTTGTCGGAAATTACGATCTCGGCCTGCCCCGATGTTTCTTGCAGGCTGATATTCACAAACGGCTGTGCCCCCATTTGTGTCTTCCGGAAATAAATGGCGTTTTCGATCAAATTCCTGACGATGATCTTCAACAACACCACATTGGAGATGATCGTGATCGAATCGCGAAGCTGCACGTGGCTTGCCACCTGGCTTTGAATCATTTCATTGGAAAAGTATTGTACACTGTTCTCAATAAGTTGATTGAGATTCACTGGTTGCAGTTCGAATGCCGGTCTGTTAAGCTCATACACCATCTGCATTTTGAACAACATATTGTCCATGTTCCTCGCAGTTTCAACTACTTTGTCGAAAAGCAGGTTAGCTTGGTCGTCGCGAATCACGTGTCGGGCCACTTGATGAAGCCCAAGGAGGGTAGTAATGGGCCTCCGAATGTCGTGCGACGACCGGTAAAGAAAAGTATCCAGCTCTTGGTTAATCATGGCAAGCTCGCGCGTGCGACTTGCAACCTTGTCCTCCAACTCGGCATTGATGGTCTGCACGAGCTGATTGTTCTCTTGCAACTTGATGCTTTGGTGTTCAAGCTCTTTGTTTTTGTGTTCAATCTCATCACGTTGCTGGCTTACGAGCGCCGAGATCCGTTTCTGTCTTCTAAAACTATAGATCAGGTTCACCGACAGGAGCAGCACCAATATCAAACCGATGAGAGTGGCCACGAAAAGGGTTCGCTGGCTCTTTAAACGTTCCTCCTGCAATTCGTTGTTTTGCGTCAATAGCTTGATTTCGTCCTGTTTGCGATCGAGATCATAGGCTGCGCGAATCTTGGCCAAGTTCAGTGACTCCTGTTCTTTATAAACCGAATCGCGTTGCAAGGCAAAGTTCTTCTCGGCTTCATACGCCTTCCTGAAGTTTCCTTTAGCACCAGATAACTCTGCAAGCGCTTTCCAATAGTTGGCCATGGCGCGCCTAGATGTGGATTTGTCTTTCCTGATCAGTATCCGTGCAGAATCGAGGTAGGCTTCCGCGAGCGGCAGATCATCCAGGTTCAGGTAAACCTCACTGATCGACATAGCTGCCTGCGAAGCGCTGCCCCATACTTTATGTTTTTTGCTAAGCTTATAATCTTCAAGCATGGTTCTTAAAGCCTCGTCATATTTGCCAAGGTCTTTAAACACAACAGACTTGTTGCCATTAACCAGCCCAACCCAAAATTCGTTGTTGATCCGCTGGGCGACAGCTTCAGCCTTATTGTAATTGATGATGGCAATATCGTACTGCTGCAATTGCCGGTTAGCCAGCCCTAGTGTGTTATAGGTGCTCATGAGCTGGAATTGCTGATCGGGGTTCAGCGGGCTTTTGAAATTCCCATATAGACTCACCAGCCGATAACCCTCTTCAACAGCTTGCTGGTAGCTGCCCGCGTTATAGTTCAGTAAACATGCCTCGTAATGACAAAGTATTTCATAGTCGGGATAGACCTTCAACGATTCAAAGATCTTGGACGCCTCGAGAATATTTTTCAACGCCTCAGCCAGCAGATTTTGGGCACGCAAGAAACCACCCAGATGGATCAGCGCCACGGCCTTAGCAAGCTGGTCGTTAGAATTTTCCGACGCATGAACAGCGTCCTGCAGATACCGGATGGCCTCCGTGGGCTCCCCATTGTGGTCATAGACATCGGCTACATTCCGGTTTGCAAAAACCAAGGCCAGTACATTCGGATTCTTTTTAGCCAGGGCTAGCGAAGTATTGGATTTTTCGAGGGCTTCGTGAAAAGGGAGGAGGTCCAGACCTTTTTTGAGTTGATCGAACAGCAGGCTGATATCCAGCACGGTAGAAACTTTTTCAACACGACGATTCAGGCTGTCGACATTGAATTGCTGAGCCGGCGAGGCAACCGCATACAAAAGAAGCGTCAGAAAAAACCACCGAGCCAACATGATCAAGGGATTGTGAATAAATTTAATAAAATTCGCACCGATTTAAATACACTCATGGCAATTTCCAAAACACAACCGATAGGCGTATTTGACAGTGGCATTGGGGGTCTTACCGTGGCCCACGCAATCAAAAAACTGTTGCCTCAGGAAAGCATGATTTACTTTGGCGACACGGCACACTTGCCTTACGGCGATAAGTCGGAAGCAGCCATTCAAGCCTATTCCATAAAAATAGCAGATATCTTATTAAAAAAAGGATGCAAAGTAATTGTGATAGCCTGCAATTCGGCAAGCTCGGCAGCTTATGAGTTGCTTAAAGAATATGTACGCCGCGATACGCACATCATCAATGTGATCGATCCTATGGTGGAACTGGTAACGGCGCAATTCGAAGGAAAAGACGTGGGGCTCATTGGTACAAAAAGAACCGTGCAGTCTGGCGTTTACAACCGTAAGATCCATGAAGCCAACAAAGAAATCACTTTGCATTCGTTGCCAACCCCTTTATTGGCGCCCATGATCGAAGAGGGCTTTTTCAACAATCAGATCAGTCACGATATTATCGCCCAGTATCTAGCCGATCCGCTACTAAAAGAAATTGAAGCCCTTATTCTGGCATGCACACATTACCCTCTGGTCAAAAACGAGATCCTGGAATTTTATAATAACAAAATGACGGTCCTGGATTCATCGGAAGTAGTAGCGCTCGCATTGAAAAATTACCTGACTAAAGAAAATCTCCTGAACAACGAAGGGAGGCCCGTACACCACTTTATCGTGTCAGACTATACGGAATCATTTGAATCGTCGGCCAGGTTGTTCTTTCACGAATCGGTGCACCTGGAAAAGCACGCGCTCTGGAATTAACGGTCAAGTTCAAGGTTTAAAGTTCAAGGTTCAAAGTTCAAGGTTCAAGATTCAAAGTTCAAGATTCAAGGTTTAAAGGTTAAAGAGCGCTGTGCGCAGGTGACTTTTAATCTTAAACTTTTAACTTTAAACCGTAAACTGATTCGGGTGACTATTCTCGTCTTCATCTTGCCCTTCCTGCTGCTCTACGCAATTGTCGCTATTTATGCGGAGCGTAAAATATCGGCATTCATACAAGACCGATTGGGGCCTATGGAAGTGGGTTATTATGGTATGGCCCAGACCGTTGCCGACCTGATCAAACTCATTCAGAAAGAGGACATTGTACCCACTCATGCTGACGGACGGTTGTTTAAACTCGCGCCGGTCATCATCTTCGTTGCGGTCTTTATGGGATTCTCGGTGTTACCCCTTGCCCCATCTTGGACCGGCGCTTCGATCTCGTCAGGATTATTTTTTTTACTGGCCATCATCTCGCTGGATGTTATAGGCATCATCATCGCTGGCTGGAGCTCCAACAACAAATACAGCGTTTTGGGCACCATGCGATCAGCAGCACAGATCGTCTCTTATGAGGTTCCCCTCGGGCTGTCGGTATTGTGTGTGGCCATGGTCTGCCAGACACTAGACCTTCAGGAAATATCTTATCAGCAAAGTATTTTATCGACGCAAACGCAATATCTGTTCGGCATCCCGTCGTGGAATATCGACGTGACTGCCATGGGTGGTTTTCTGAGTTGGAACATCTTCCGGATGCCCCTTCTTTTTCTGGCCTGGATAATTTTTTTTATTGCTTCCCTTGCCGAATGCAACCGGGCACCCTTCGATCTGCCTGAGGCGGAGTCGGAATTGGTCGCCGGGTTTCATACAGAATACTCCGGATTCCGGTGGGCAGTAATTATGCTGGGCGAGTATGCAATGATGCTTTTAGTAAGTATATTAGGGGCAGTATTATTTTTTGGAAGCTGGAGTACGCCACTACCCAACATCGGCGATGTGAGATTGGCAGCATGGACTACCGGTGAACCTGGCACACTGGCTTCTATTAGTTGGGGTGTTTTTTGGCTGATCGGTAAGTCGTTGATCTTTGTCGCCGTTCAAATCTGGGTCCGCTGGACTTACCCCAGGCTTAGGGTAGATCAATTGATGAATTTGAGTTGGAAGTATTTAACACCCTTGGCGCTTGTGTTAATCATTCTATGTGCATGTTGGAAAATTATTTTTATATAAAAAGTGTGCGATATTATACCTTGTTTTTGATCCCCTTTGTCCTCCTGTTGTGTTCTGTATCCGCTCAGGCCCAGAAGAACAAAATTGACAGTCTTGAGAATGAACTAAAAGCCGAACTCCCTGACTCAACACGCATCAAATTACTCATCAATCTTTCGCAAGAATACCAATACCTCGATTATTCGAAAAGCAAAAAAAATGCAGAGGAAGCCGTAGAAATTGCCGAAGAAACCCAGGTTCCCAGGCACAAACTCAGAGCCTACCAGAATCTTGGTTCCATGTACACCGTAAGTGGCGACTACAGTACAGCGCTGAAATACGATAACCTGGCGCTACAAATAAGCTTGTCTGACAAAGATAGCGCCACCATGGCGTTCGACTACAATAACATCGCGAACGACTACCACGACCTGGGCGAATACGATGAAGCTTATTACTATTTCACGACATCATATGACATAGCCCGGGCTATCAACGATTCATTGCGGATGACCGTAGCCCTTCACAACGTAGGCCGGGTCTTCAAGGAACTTGGGCAATACGAACGGGCACTCGACCACCTCAACATTTCAAAAGATATGAGCGTACGCATCAAAGATGATGAGGGTATACCCTATTCGCTAGATGAGATCGGCGACGTGCTGCTGAGAAAAGGTGAATATGATAGTGCCTACAGTACTTTGTTGAAATCCCTCGCACTCACCCGAAAACAGAAACTTTTTGTACTTGAACCACGAACGCTCATCAAATTGGCGACCGTGCGGATGCACAAAGAAGACTTTAATGGCGCATTCGCCTACTATGATACCACCTACGCGCTGCACGAACGCACCAATAACCGCTTTGGCATTGCCGAAGTGGAGTTGGGGCGTGGTCGCGTAATGCTAAAACAGCAAAAATTCGATGATGCGTTACGGTATATTGAACGCAGTCTGGTCATCGCCAAGGAATCTAACGCCCGCATACTCGAGATCAACTGCTACGACCTATTGTCCGCGTTGTGGGAGGCCAAAGGTGATTTCAAAAAAGCGCTGATGTATTTCAAACAATACAAACAATTGGAGGACTCGCTCTTCAGCCAGGACATGCAGGAAAAACTGTTGCGTGATCAGATCCGGTTCGAAACCGAGGCAAAAGATTCGCAGATCGCGGCGCTGAGCAGAGTGCGCGACCTCAAAGACGACCAGATCAAAAAAGAAGAATTGATCCGCAACATCCTCGTGGTTGTCATGGCCCTCAGTGTAATCCTGTTGGTAACCGTATACCGCAGTGGCCAGCGTCGTCGCCAGATCAATACCCTCTTGCTGCAGCACCAGGAAGACATGGAAAGACGCCGCGATGAACTGGAGCGACTCAATCAGGTAAAAGACAAATTCTTCTCCATCATATCTCACGATTTGAGGTCCCCGATCAACGCCCTGGCCGGGTTGCTGGACCTGTTGGACAAAGGGGCTATTAAACCTGAAGAACTGCCCAACCATGTGAAGGAACTTAAGTCGCGGTTCAATCATACCCGGACGCTCCTCAACAACCTGCTTGACTGGACGCTGTTACAAATGGATAAGCTGAACCTGCACGCCACAAAAATCGACGTTCACAAGATCGTTGAAGAAAATATACAGCTTCTCATTTCCGTACCCGGCAAACAGATCAAGCTGAAGAACACCGTACCCTTGAATGCCATCGGCTTCGCCGACTCCAACACCATCAACCTCGTGATCAGAAATCTGATGACCAATGCCATCAAGTTCACCAACGACGGAGGAACGGTCACCATCGACGCCGAAGATAACGGAGCCGAGTGGGTTATTTCTGTTCAGGACAACGGCGTGGGCATGAACACCGAGGTCCTCAAGATCTTGTTCGACAAAACCGCCCCCTACACCACCCGCGGCACCGCCAATGAAAAAGGTACCGGTCTGGGTCTCATTCTTTGTAAAGAATTCGTAGAAAAAAACGGCGGCAAGATCTGGGTAGAAAGCAAAGAGGGAAAGGGTAGTACTTTCTGGTTTACTTTGCCCAAGGCAAACTAAAATTCCTGCGATCACACCTGCGGTAAGCATCAATCTGACTATTTTTGTTCTGATTCATCATGAGCAGAACCCGAACGTCATATTGGAAAAACATCGGACAAGCCATTCAATCGTTATCGAGCGGCCTGGGACTCACCTTCCGCCACTTCCTGGCCGCCCGTCGCAGCCGTAAGCCGCTTTCGATCGCCGATAAAAACTACTTTCACCAACCCGATGGTATAGCTACCATTCAGTACCCCCATCAAACGTTGCCGGTGCCTGACAATGGCCGTTACCGACTTCACAATGAAATTGACGATTGCATCGTATGTGATAAATGTGCCAAGATATGCCCTGTAAACTGTATCGACATCGAGCCCATCAAGGCGATAGAAGAGATCGGCAAAACTTCTGACGGCACGCCCAAACGGATCTATGCCGCCAGATTTGATATCGACATGGGCAAGTGTTGCTTCTGTGGATTGTGTACTACCGTGTGCCCCACCGAATGCCTCACCATGACAAGGGTTTACGATTTCAGCGTGACCGATATTCGCGAACACAACTTTGCGTTTGCAGAAATGACACCGGCACAGATCGCGGAAAAGAAAAAGGCCTTGGAAGATCATCAAAAAGCAAAAGTTGCAACAGCTCCCATTCCAACCTTGCCGGAAGAAAAAAAGGAAAACGTTCCGGAAACTCCGAAGCCCGCGGGCCCGAAGCCTGTTTTCCGACCTAAAATAAAACCTGCAGGCCCACCACCTCCACCAGAGTCATGAGTTCCGTTGGCATCCTGTTTTACGCATTAGAAACACTGGCAGCTCTGGCCGTTATCGGCATGCTGTTCGCCAGAAATGTTTTTTATGGCGCCTTGTTGCTGTTGATGTGTTTGCTTTGTGTGGCCGGATTGTATGTGCTGGCCTTCGCTGAATTTGTAGCCGTATCTCAGATCCTGGTTTACGCCGGGGGCATTATGGTGGTCATTATTTTTGGTATCATGCTCACCGCCAAGATGGCTGGCAAGCCGCTCGTCGTGACGCATGGTAATGTCTGGTCTGGACTGCTCGCCGGAATAGCTACACTGACAGCTCTGATTTATTTTTTTTCGAAGAATATTTTTATCGCCAGCGGCACACCGACGTACGATCGCCAATCACTCAGAAAGATTGGAGTCAACCTGATGAGTGAATATGTGTTGCCATTTGAACTCGCGGGTATTTTACTATTGATCACCCTTGTTGGCGCTGCTGTGGTGATATCATTCGTGAAATCCAAAAATACATGACGCTGCCTATCGAACATTTTTTGTATCTGGGCGCACTGCTTTTTTCGGCAGGACTGGTCATCGTCATCACCAAACGAAATGCGATCATGATGTTGCTGGGCATCGAACTCATGCTGAATGGCGCCAATCTGAACTTGGTGACCTTTAACCAACTCTATCCGGCGAACCTGAACGGCCAAATGTTTGCGCTATTTGTTATCATTGTGGCCGTATGTGAAGCCGCGGTGGGCCTGGCGATTGTCATGCGGGTTTATCACTACTATCAGACTTCTATACCCGATGAGGTTAACGAACTAAAAGACTAAGCCATTTGACAGTTCAACCCAACCAAGACACCCTCTTGCTGACCTGCGTACTGCTCGCATGGCTTCTTCCTTTGTTGTCGTTTATTCTTTCGTCTGTCACCTCCGACCGCTATTCGTGGACTGTAACTCTCACAGCCCCCTTGTTATTGCTGACAAGCTTTTTCGGTGCGGCCTGCACTTTTTCTATCGTCTGGAATGGCGAACCCTATGCCATTGCCGCGCCCTGGTTCCACCTCGGCGATAGTTACTTCACCATAAGCGTCTCGTTGAATAATTTTTCGGTCTTGAAGCTGACGCTGGTGTCTTTCATTTCCTTTCTTGTTCATGTGTACTCCATCGGATACATGGCCGGCGACTCGGGTATTCAACGCTACTTTGCCATGCTGGGCTTTTTTACATTTGCCATGCAGGGCATTGTGCTGGCCGACAACTTATTATTGGTCTTTGTATGCTGGGAGCTCGTTGGTTTTTCGTCATATATGCTTATCGGTCATTGGACAGCACGACCTGCTGCCGCCCATGCCGCGGTCAAGGCGTTTATCATGAACCGGATCGGTGATGCTGGATTTCTCATCGGGCTGATGATGATCTGGAGCTATGCCGGCACATTTGAAGTAGCGCCCCTGACTGCCTTACCGGACGCGGACGTACCGACCTGGAAAACAGCAGCTTCACTTTTAATTTTCTGCGGCGTAATTGGGAAGTCAGCGCAATTTCCATTGATGACCTGGCTCCCTCAGGCCATGGAAGGCCCTTCGCCCGTCTCCGCTCTCATCCACGCCGCAACCATGGTGGCTGCCGGTGTTTATTTACTCGTGAAACTTCATTTCTTCTTTACACCTGACGCTCTTCAAGTGGTGGCTATCATCGGATCTCTTACTGCGCTGATGGGTGCGTTATCAGCACTTTCGCAATATCAATTCAAAAGAATACTGGCCTATTCCACCATTTCACAACTGGGATTAATGGTCACCGCGGTGGGCGTAGGATCGGCAGATGCTGCGATGCTTCATCTTTTTACCCATGCATTTTTCAAAGCTTGTTTATTCCTGGCCTCTGGTTCGGTGATCTACGCCTTGCACCAGGCGCAGCATCAGGAGCACCTGGACTTTGACGTGCAAGACATTAGGAATCTCGGTGGCCTGCGAAAAAAAATGCCAACTACTTTTTTGGCATTCATGATCGGAGGGTCGGCACTGGCTGGGGTACCCTTTTTTACGGGCTTTCAGTCGAAGGACGCCATACTCACAGCAACCTGGTTGTGGGCAGGAGATGCCTTCTCGTGGGAATGGATTGTTCTCATCACTCTTCTTGCTGTCTCTTTCATCACCGTTCTCTACACGTTTAGGTTGATCTGGTATATTTTCCTCGGCGAAGAAAAGAAATCAATGCTGGTTGTGGAGTCGCCTGCCGTGATGCGGGCACCGATTATGATTTTAGCAGCAGGGTCGATCTGGCTCGTGGTGTCGTGGAACCCGTTTGGTTTTTCGGGATGGATCCCCTTGGGCGTTCCACATCATGTCGGCATCTCGATTTTATCAGTCATCCTTGTGTTGGCCGCGTTAGCCACCGCCTGGTTTTTGTATCGACCTCGCCCGGCCTCGTCAACGCCAGTCTTTCGAAACAGTTTTTATCTCGACAAAGTATATCAGCTGCTCTTTACAGGACCCATCCGATACGTAGCAGAAAAAACCGAAACATTCGATAAAAAATGGATCGATGGCGCCCTGCATACCGGCGCCTATGTACAAGTGACGCTCGCACACGTTACCGCCTGGCTTGATAAGTTCGTGATAGATGGGTTCGTAGCCGGCATGGCTTGGTTAGCACGCGAAGTGGGCTCATTGACGCGCTCTTTTCAGGGTGGAAAAATTCAGCTTTATATTTTCTGGGCGATTTTCGGAATCATTATTTTTCTAATTTGGACGCTGAAATAAAACCGTGGAGGCACGAGACCAGCCGACCTCGCAGCATAACTTAAAAGATGCAGCCTTATTTACTTTCATTGTTGATCTTCACGCCGCTGCTTGCTGCACTGCTTATCCTATTTATTCCGTCAAAATACAGATCGGTGTTCCGCATCGTGGCCTTGATCGCCAGTCTTTTCCAGGTACTACTTTTGATAGAAATACTCTTATACTTCCATGCCGGGCAACACGGTCTGCAGCTTGCGGAACGTCAGCCCTGGATCAGTCTTAACCTTGGTTCATGGGGTATACTTCAAGCCGAGTATTTCATTGCCCTCGATGGCCTTAACCTTCCCCTGGTCGCCCTCTCAATTTTTATTATGCTCGTGGCCACTGTCTCGTCATGGACCATCGGCCAAAGTGTGAAAGGATATTTTGCACTGTTATTGGTGCTCAATGCATCTATCATAGGCAGCTTCGTGGCGTTAGACTTTCTGCTCTTCTACCTATTTTTTGAATTTATGCTGTTGCCGATGTTCTTTCTCATCGGCATCTGGGGCGGACCACGGCGCGAATATGCCTCCATCAAATTTTTTCTCTATACGTTGCTGGGTTCGATCCTGATCCTGGTCGTCATGATCGGTCTGTATATTTCTGTGAGTGACCCCTCTCAGGCAGGACAACTCGTGCACAGTTTCAATATGCTGACCATGAGCGACCCGTTGAATTTTATTTCACACGCCATACTAGATCCCAACAATCCATGGACCATCGTCGGACTCAACGCAAGATTGTGGGCTTTCCTTTTTCTATTCATCGGCTTTACAATCAAGTTACCGATGGTGCCATTCCACACCTGGCTGCCCGATGCGCACGTAGAAGCACCCACGCCTGTTTCGGTGATCCTTGCGGCGCTATTGCTAAAAATAGGTGGGTATGGTTTGGCAAGAATTGCCTTCCCCATTTTTCCGGAAGCCGCAATATACTTCAGCTCATTCATCGCCCTTATGGGTGTAATTTCCATTATCTATGGAGCGCTCAACGCTATGGCCAGTAAAGATCTCAAACGGTTGATCGCATACTCGTCTGTGTCGCACATGGGCTTCGTGTTGCTTGGACTTTCTTCCTTAACCACAGAAGGCGTGTCGGGTGCGGTCTATCAAATGTTCAGTCACGGGATCATTTCTGCCATGCTATTCCTCATCGCCGGGGTACTGTATGACCGTACGCAAGACCGAATGATCTTAAATTATTCGGGGCTCTCTTCGCGAATGCAATCTTTCTTTGTAGTGGTACTCGTAGCGTTCTTTGCGTCAATGGGATTGCCCGGTTTCTCCGGGTTCATTGGCGAAATTATGATCTTTCTCGGAGCGTTTAAATCCAATTCCTTCAATGGCCTGCTGCACGAAAGTTTTGCCATAGTAGCCACCGCCGGGCTGGTTTTAGGCGCTGCCTACTATTTGTGGACCATCCAGCGCATGTTCTTCGGTACGTTTCATCTCAAAGGAAATGTGCGGGAAGATCAGCTTTATGATCTGAACCGGCGCGAGTACCTGATGCTGGTCCCCCTTGGACTGGCGTGTTTGCTGTTCGGGATTTTTCCGCAGCCGCTCATTAACCTGATCAATCCCTTTGCCGAAGGTTTTGTGGAAATCGTGATCACCACAGGAAAACGTTTAACCTTAAATCCGTAAACTGTGCAAGGCCTGGGTGAGCAATTGGATTCCATACAGCGCAGCATTCTTCATTTCGTTCCTGAATTAACGTTAGCGCTTGGTTTGCTCCTGGCGATTGTCGCTGGCCTGCTCTTGAAACGTGATCGTACCGCCTTGCTTTCTTTTACGATCATCGTATTTCTGGTCACCACCCTCAACATTTTATTCCATTGGAAGGAGCTGTCTATTGAAAATATATTTTACGGCATGTTGCGCATCGATACCTTCTCTTCGTATCTAAAAATATTGCTCAATATTTCCGGCATACTCACCTGTGCGATGGCTTTGACGAGCCAGGAAGAACGAAAACATCAGTCGGAGTTCTGCATGTTGCTACTGACGCTGGTACTTGGAGGACATCTGCTCGTGATGAGCAACAACCTGCTGATGGTATTTATTTCACTGGAGATTGTTTCGATCTGCTCTTATGTGCTGGCCGGTTATTCTTTTACAAAGCACGGAGCAGAGGGCAGTCTTAAATATTTTTTATTCGGCTCCGTTGCCTCAGCAGTCATGCTGTACGGATTTTCAATATTGTACGGACTCACAGGAACCCTGGATTTCGCATCGACTGAATTTGTTCAGAAGCTCATGGCCAACAATTCTCCGCTTTTCCTGATCGCCGGTTTAATGGCGTTGGCGGGATTCTTATACAAAGTGGCGGCAGCACCCATGCATCCGTGGGCTCCTGATGTATACGAAGGAGCACCCATGCCGGTGATCGCTTTTTTATCAGTAGCACCCAAGCTGGCCGGATTGGGTGTACTCACAAAATTCACACTAACCATCAATCTTTTCGGGCAATCGGTTTATGACTGGCAAATGATCATCAGCGTCGTCGCCATAGTCACACTGACGGTGGGAAATTTTTCGGCATTGTGGCAAAAGAATCCCAAGCGAATGATGGCCTATTCCTCCATTGCACAAACTGGTTTTATGCTCGTGGGCCTGGCCTCTTTTCTGCCAGAAGGAATTTATTTTATGCTCTTTTATGCCGGAGTTTATTTGCTCATGAACTTCGCTGTGTTTTTCTGTCTGCAGTTTTTTGAAAAGGAAGAGTTGAAGTTGATGGAGAATTTCAGCGGAAAGGGTAAAACCTATGTCGTCGCTTCCGTGCTTTTGTTGATGGCCCTGATCTCCTTAACAGGACTCCCGCCCACGGGTGGTTTCACAGCAAAAATTTTCGTGTTTTCGTCCCTTTGGGAATCCTACCAATTGTCGGGTAAACCTATTTTGCTGGGGTTACTGGTATTCGGTTTGTTAAATACTGTCGTTTCCCTTTTTTATTATTTGAAGATCCCCTACTACGCCTTCCTAAAAAATGGCGAATTCGTTGAAAAACGAAATATTCTAACGTTTGAAAATCTTTTCAGCTTTATTCTGGTTTTACTCCTACTTGCGTTGTTCTTCCAGCCTTCCCTGTTGATGGGTTGGATTAATAAAATTAACTTTGTGCTTTAATCGGCAAAATAGTTGGCTACCGGTGCAGAATCCTGTGATCCCTCCCACGGGTTCCCGTTTCTGGTACAACGAAAGTGAACTGAACGGATAACTGATAATTATGAGCGACCAGATTCTTCATGAATGCGGAGTAGCCTTTATTCGCCTGAGAAAACCCCTGTCTTATTACATCGAAAAGTATGGCCCTACCTATGCCATGAATAAGATGTACATCCTCATGGAAAAACAACACAACCGGGGGCAAGACGGCGCCGGCGTGGCCAACATTAAAATCGACGTGGAGTCCGGCCATCGTTACATCAGCCGATACCGTTCAATCAAATCACAACCTGTTGCCAGCCTCTTCAGAAAGATTGGTAAAAAATATAAAAAAGCTCAAAAGGCGGGCCGCGACAAATTCAGAGACGAGCAGTGGCTGAAAGAAAACGTAGCCTTTACCGGCGAACTTTGGCTGGGTCACCTCCGTTACGGAACACATGGTGTCAACAGCATTGAAAACGTTCACCCCTTCCTGCGCCAGAATAACTGGCGAAGCCGCAACCTGGTGATGGCCGGAAACTTCAACATGACCAACGTTGACGAACTTTTTGACATCCTCGTAAACCTCGGACAGCACCCCAAAGAAAAAGTAGATACCGTAACCGTAATGGAAAAAATAGGCCACTTCCTCGACGAAGAAGTACAGGCTCTGTTTGAAAAATACAAAGACAAATTTTCTAACCGCGAAATCTCCGAGATCATCGAAAATGAATTGGATCTACAACGCGTGCTCAAACGCGCTTGCAAGGATTTCGACGGTGGTTACACCATGGCGGGAATGACGGGCTCCGGTTCCGCGTTCGTCGTGCGTGACCCCAATGGCATTCGTCCTGCATACTTTTATGCCGACGATGAAGTAGTAGTGGTAGCATCCGAAAAACCTGCCATCAAGGCTGCATTTAATGTTGAGTACGACCAGATCTCCGAAGTTAAACCCGGCCACGGACTGATCGTCACCAAAAGCGGCGAATTTGGTCAATACCAGATCATCAAAGCCGGCGAAAAGAAATCGTGCAGCTTCGAACGCATTTACTTCTCGCGCGGCAACGACCCCGACATCTACAAAGAACGAAAACAATTGGGACGCTTGCTGGTGCCCCAGGTATTGCGCTCTATCAACTTCGACCTCAAGAACACTGTCTTTTCCTATATTCCTAACACCGCCGAAACCGCATTTTATGGATTGATGAAAGGTATTGAAGACTACCTCATCAACAAGCAAAAAGAGATCATCGTAGAAGGCAAACCATCTGTCGATTCGCTGGAAGAAATTCTCTCCTTCCGTCCGCGCATGGAGAAGCTCGTGTTAAAAGACGTAAAGCTTCGCACTTTCATCACCGACGACGAGCACCGCGATGAGATGGTGGCCCATGTGTATGACACCACCTATGAGGTGATCAACAAAGGAAAAGATACGTTAGTCGTAATAGACGACTCGATCGTGCGGGGAACAACACTGGAGAAAAGTATTCTTAAAATGCTCGACCGCATTGGCCCGAAAAAAATCGTGGTGGTTTCATCAGCGCCTCAAATTCGTTTCCCCGATTGCTACGGTATCGACATGAGTAAGATGGGCGACTTCGTGGCTTTTCGCGCCATGATTGCGTTGCTGAAAGACCAAGGAAAAGATTATTTGCTCGGCGAGGTATACGAAAAATGTACGCGCGCCCGTGGGCATCAGAATCAGCAGAATTACATAAAACAACTTTATGAGCAATTCACCGACGATGAGATCTCACACAAGATCGCCGAGATCGTTCGACCGGCCGACATGAAAGCTGAATTGGAAGTTGTATTCCAAACGGTAGATAATTTACATAAGGCATGCCCGCACCACATCGGCGACTGGTACTTTACCGGCAACTATCCCACGCCTGGTGGGATGAAGGTTGTGAACCGTTCGTATGTGAATTACATGGATGGAAGGCTGGTAAGGGCTTACTAGAAATGACGGATTACCTGCCTAGCGGCAGGCAGACGAGTGACGAATTGCGAATTTAATGGCCTTCCTGACAGAAGGCTTTTTTTTTCAAGCTACCTATAAAAGTATCCGCTAGCTCATCGGGATAGCCAGCCAGCCGATAGGCAGGTAATGCTTTTTTTAAGTATTTTTAGAAAGCACAACTAAAAAGAACTTTCTCATGAGCAACTGGCTTGTCAAAACAGAACCGGAAACTTATTCCTGGGATAATCTGGTAAAAGATCAAAAGACCGTGTGGGATGGTGTTCGCAATTTTCAGGCACGCACCCACCTCAAGTCCATGAAAAAAGGTGATCGAGTTTTTATCTACCACACCGGCGACGAAAAATCGATTATTGGTGTTGGCAAGATTGCCAAAGAGGCTTATCCGGATCCCAAAGACAAAGACTGGGTGGTGGTGGAGATCACACCGGAAAAAAAACTAAAAAAAACCGTTTCGTTATCACAAATCAAAGCCGATAAACGTTTAGCCAATATGGTGCTAGTGCGCGCGGCACGACTTTCGGTACAACCAGTAAAGGACGACGAATTTGATCTGATAATGGCTTTAAGCGAGGATAAATGAGCATACCCAAAATCTTAACAGGGCTATTCTACTTTCGCCTGAAACCGACGGTTTCATTCGCAGCGCTATGCGTCCTTTTTATAGCCGCAAGCACGTCAGCACAGGTAGTGCAAACCCATCGCTATGAAAGAATCCAAAAAAATGCAGACGAGTATTTTACCGTCATTTCTCTCAAAGAAGAGGGCGTTGCGCTGCTCCGGGAGAAAGATAAATACAACGGCTCAAAAAAACTTTGGGAAGTCGTCGTACTTGATACTGCCCTGCAGGAAAAAAAATCATTCGACCTCGAAATCGACCAGCGTCACCGGCTGATGGGTTATGAAAATGATAAAGGCCGACTTTACCTGTTATACCGCACCGGCGAAACCAACAAGAACAGCCTTGTCTTAATTGATATCAACATTGTGCGCGTAGAAGAGGCCGCCCGTTACGAAATAAAACCTGAGCTTGATTTTAAACTTACGCATTTCAGCAAAGTAGGTGCAAACATGGTGCTGGGGGGTTACGTGTCCAATGAGCCCGCAGTACTACTTTATGAGATCAGCAAAAATCAGATCAAGGTAATTCCAGGTTTTTTTCAAAAAGACACCGAGTTAGTAGATCTGCGCGTGAACCAGAATCAAACGTTCAACGCAGCGCTGCTCGACCGCAGTTTACGGACAGAGCGAAAACTTGTTTTCAAGACGTTCGACGAAAGCGGAAAGTTACTGCTCGATGACATTGTGCCGGTAGAAGACCAGAAGTCGTTGCAAACGAGCATCAGCAGCACACTCATACGCGAAGACCTCATGGTATTGGGCTCTTGGGGAGAGCGACAAAGCAAACAATCGCTTGGATTTTATTCGCTGGTAGTAGATCCCTTTGGCGAACAGAAAATAAAATACTTCCACTTCGGTGAGCTTAATCATTTTCTCGATTACATGAACCCGAAACGCGCCGCACGCATCAAAGAAAACACCAGGGCAGATGTACTCGCCGGACGCAGACCCGATTACACAGCATACGTGATGCCTTTTAAAATCGAAGAGCAACCCGAAGGTTTTCTCCTATTGGCTGAGGTCTATAATCCATCAACGAATCTGAATCCGTACTACAACAATCCTTACAATAACCCCTATTACAATAACCCGTATTATTATTATAATCCATTCTGGCCCGCTTACTATCCCGGCATGCGAATGTACAGGCCTTACGCGTACGGCAGCAATGTAAAGAATGCAGATGAGATCAAAACTTACGAGACCGTACTGGTAGGGTTTGATGCACAGGGGAATGTATTGTGGGACCAAAGCATCAAATTGGATGACATCAAAAAGCCGGCACTGGAACAGGTCTCAGAATTCCACTATTCCAAATCAAAAGTTATCTTCCTCTATAAAAAAGAGTCGGAACTGAAGGTCAAGACAATTCTGGCTGAAGACGACAAATTCGTGGAAACAACGGAAAAAATAAAAATGAACGATCCATTTGACGAAGTGCGGATGGAAGTCGAGGGCGAAGAAGGATTGAAACACTGGACCGGAAACTCATTCTTCGTTTGGGGATACCAGACGATCAGAAATATTCACAAAGAAGATCGTGTGCGCGAAGTCTTTTACGTTAACAAAGTGGTGGTTAAATAATATTTCCAAATTTACCATTCCGCTCGTCGCTGCTTTTTGCCTAACAGAAGCAAACGCGCAGGTATTGCAAACCGAACGATACGAGATCACACTCCGAGACAATGAGAAACAGTTTGAGATCATTCCGGCGGAAGATCATGGACTTTTGTTGTACCGCAGGCTGGGCGGCGGCAAAGATGACAAACTTCAACTCGCCCGACTCGATACTGCCTTCCATGAAGTGTGGCACGGCTATCTGCCTATCGATAAGAAATCGGTTTTAGTGGGTAAAAAATTTTTTCAAAAAAAAATATACCTCCTCACCCGCTATCAGGATTACACCCGCAATGACCTCGAACTGTTTATTATTCAGCAGGAAGATGGCACTTACTCCCATCATAAGATCAAAGGTTATATACCCTTCGCGCCTACCGAATTTCAGATCACAGAAAAAGCCGTGCTGATCGGTGGGTACTTTAACCGTGTGCCGATTGTACTCCACTTTTCCTTGGAGATCTCCAAGTCTAAAGTTTTACCAGGCTTATTCAACGAGTCGGGCGAGCTCACCCAGATCAAAACTTATAGCGATGGCACCTTCGACGTGCTGATCAGCGCTCGAAATTTTAAACGGCAGCAGACCATCTGGATCAAAAGTTACGATAGCGACGGATCATTGCTTACCAATCAGGCACTGGAACCGGAAGAAAATAAAAACCTGATCTTCGGGCGGTCGATCAAAACCTCCAACAACATGCAAATTGTTGCGGGTGTCTATGGCACTCGGGCATCGGAGTTTTCGCGCGGTATGTTTATAGCCAGCGTCGATCCTTCGGGTTTGCAACAAATCCGATACTATAACTTCGGCGACCTGGAAAATTTCTTCAAGTATATGAAAGCCAAACGCGAACAACGCATCAAGAGCAGGATAGAACGACGAAAAATCAAAGGCAAGAAGATCAAATTTAATTACAGATTCCTGGTACACGAACTGGTACCCTATCAAAATCAGTACATCCTGTTGGGCGAGGCCTTTTATCCGAAGTACATTCCTGTGGACCGCAGCTATTACAGCGGATTTTTTTTCGCACCTTATTCCCGCAGCAGCTACGTCGCACAAAACGGGCGGATCTTCGATGGATACTATTACACCCACGCGGTAGTGATGGGTTTCGACCGCCAAGGCCGGTTGCTCTGGGACAACAGCTTCGAGATCAACGATGTCAAAACTTTTACCCTTGAGCAGTTTGTGAAGATCGATATCCGCCAGGACAATATCGCCCTGCTCTACCTTTACGACAACGAGTTGCGCACCAAGATCATCAAAGGCAACCAGGTGCTGGAGGGAAAAACCTCCGACCCCATCAAAACCAAGTTCGAAACCGACATCATCAGGAACGACGCCTCAGCCATCAGCAAGCTGGAATATTGGTATCATAAATACCTGTATGCGTACGGCGTCCAGGACATCGTGAGCCCCGAAAAGGGCAATAAATTCAAACGTAAAGTCTTTTTCATTAACAAAGTAACGCTGAAAGGCACGGGAGACTAGGGGCATGGGGCAATGGGGAACTTCTTAAAATATCTGACACCAGATGCCTAATGCCTATCGCCCAATGACTATATTTGCAGGCGGTTTATTATGCAGAAGAAACTCATCCTTGACTCTGACCTCCTCAACATCACCGTAAGCCGTCTTTGCCAGGAATTAATAGAAAATCACAATACTTTTTCTGACACCGTCATCATCGGCATGCAGCCTCGTGGTATTTACCTGGCAGAGTTGATCCACAAGAATCTCGAGTCGAACATTAAAAAGACGATCCCGCTAGGCTACCTGGATGCTACATTCCATCGCGACGACTTCAGGCGCCGGGAAATTCCGGCAAAAGCCAGCGAAAACCGAATTCCCTTTATAATCGAAGGCAAAAATGTAGTGCTCGTAGACGATGTTCTGTTCACCGGCCGCACCATCCGCGCCGCCATGGACGCCATGATCGCATTTGGCAGACCTGCAAAAGTTGAGCTACTCGTGCTCATCGACAGAAAATACAACCGTGAGTTACCCATAGCCGCAGACTATGTGGGCAAAGTAGTCAATACACTCGCCTCGCAGCGTGTATTGGTAGAATTACAGGCACAAGGTCATAAACAAAATAAAATCTGGTTGATTAACAAGGATTGATAACTATGTCTAAACTCAGTCAAAAACACCTTCTAGGCATTAAAGACATTACCAGAGAAGACATAGAATTGATTTTCGAAACAGCTGATAATTTCAAGGAGGTGATCAATCGTCCGATCAAAAAAGTACCCTCCCTGCGCGATGTGACCATTGCTAATGTCTTCTTCGAAAACTCCACCCGCACGCGCCTCTCCTTCGAGTTAGCCGAGAAGAGACTGTCGGCCGATGTGGTAAATTTCTCCGCCTCTACGAGCTCGGTGAAAAAAGGTGAGACTCTGCTTGATACCGTAAATAACATACTGGCGATGAAAGTAGACATGGTGGTGATGCGCCACGCCAGTCCGGGAGCGCCCCATTACCTGGCCAAACACATAAAGGCCAATATTGTCAATGCCGGTGATGGCACCCATGAGCATCCCACACAAGCCTTGCTGGATGCTTTCTCCATACGTGAAAAGCTGGGCAATGTTTCGGGCAAGAAAGTTGCCATCATAGGCGATATTTTACATTCACGCGTGGCTTTATCCAATATTTTTGCCCTCCAAAAATTGGGAGCCAAAGTTATGGTCTGTGGCCCGCCAACATTGCTTCCTAAATTCATCGGTCAACTTGGTGTGCAGGTGGAGCTGGACGTAACAAAGGCACTACAATGGTGCGATGTGGCCAACGTGCTTCGCATCCAACTCGAGCGTCAGCAAATAAAATACTTTCCTTCACTAAGGGAATATTCACTTTACTATGGCATCACCAAAAGGATGCTCGACAATCTCAAAAAGCAGATTATCATCATGCACCCTGGCCCCATCAACCGCGGTGTAGAATTGAGCAGCGATGCCGCCGACTCGCAGCATTCTATTATTCTGGACCAGGTAGAAAATGGTGTAGCCGTAAGAATGGCTGTGCTATACCTGCTTGCAGGAGCAGCTTAAAATGTTCCTTGTTCTTCATTCCAGGTTCGGGTACCTCGTTTAAGGTTCCGTGTTCAAAGTGTTCAAAGTTCAAAACCAGCGAAATACCAGAACCAGTTTTTGTAAAAGGGGCGAGCGGGCAAAAGGAGCACTGATGTGGAATGATAGAGATATTTTGAACCCGCAACCAAGAATTCAAGAACTAAAACGGTCCGACCGGAGCCTGATACGGTTCACCGACAACCAGGAACCAAGAACCAGGAACCGAGAACAAGCCCATCGGGCTTCCTAACAATCATTCGGCACTTTTTCGTACCTTTGCGGTCCGAATCGATTTCCCATGATCTATAATTCTATTGTTGAGACCATTGGCAATACCCCCATGGTGCGTTTAAACAAGCTTTTTAAGGGTATCCCAGGCACTTTTTTGGCCAAAGTTGAATATTTCAACCCTGGCAATTCCACCAAAGACCGAATGGCCCTCAAAATGATCGAGGATGCCGAAAAGTCCGGAAAACTGAAGCCCGGAGGCACCATCATCGAAGGTACGTCCGGAAACACGGGTATGGGTCTAGCCCTGACCGCCGTAGCCAAAGGCTATAAGTGCATTTTTACCATGGCCGACAAACAATCGCAGGAAAAGATCAACATCCTGAAAGCTGTCGGAGCTGAGGTTATCGTGTGTCCCACCAACGTCGCGCCTGACGATCCGCGTTCATACTATTCCGTCGCACGTAAACTCAACCAGGATATCCCCAATTCCATTTACCCCAATCAGTACGACAACCCTTCCAACGCTAAGGCCCATTACGAATCGACGGGGCCTGAGATCTGGAAGCAAACCGATGGAAAGATCACGCATTATGTAGCCACAGTTGGAACCGGCGGCTCCATGTGTGGAACCGCAAAATATTTGAAAGAGCAAAATCCTTCACTGGTTACGGTGGGTATAGACACCTATGGATCCGTATTCAAGAAATATAAAGAAACCGGCATCTTCGACGAAAACGAGATTTATCCTTATCTCACTGAAGGCTTCGGAGAAGATATTCTTCCCAAGAATGTGGACTTTGATGTTATTGACCAATTCATCAAAGTGACCGATAAAGATGGCGCCATAATGGCCCGCAGACTTTCCCGCGAGGAAGGCTTGTTTGTAGGATGGTCGAGCGGTTCTGCCGTGCACGGTGCTATTGAATATGCGCGCGAAAAAATGAAAAAAGATGATGTGATGGTCATTCTCCTTCCCGATCACGGAACGCGCTATCTCGCCAAAGTCTACAACGACCAGTGGATGAAAGATCACGGTTTCACCGAAACCAGATCGTTTAGCACGGCACGCGATATCATTGAACAACGCAACGGAAAAGACAGCTTGTACACCGTTCAGATCTCATCGAAAGTGAGCGAAGCTATTGTCGTATTAAATCGTGAAGGCATCGACCAGATACCAGTGACAGAAGACGGTCACTTTGTGGGCAGCATTAGTTCCTCCAGCCTGTTGGAAAAAATCATTCAAGACCCTAAGCTTCAAAACAAACAAGTAGGCGAAGTCATGGATAAGCCCATGCTTTTTGTGGCTCCGGACAGTACTCTTGATGTTCTCTCTTCATTGTTGAACAAGGACAACAAAGCTGTATTGGTTCGCGATGCTGCAGAAAAAGTGCACATCATCACACAACATGACGTGCTGAAAGCTATGACCAGCTAGCGGGCTTATTAACCAAAATATTTAAGATTCTTAGCTTAATACAATGAGCAAGGGGCGCATCTTGGTATTTTTCATACTGACATCAGTTCATCTGATGGCACAGCGCCTGCCCGATAGCCTTCAGCAAATGATGGCCGGCCTGCCACAAGACAGCGCTTATGTAGACCGTCTCAATGTTTTGGCGTCACAATACCTCCGCACAAATCCCGACGTCACACGATACATGGCAGAACACACCCTCGATGTCTCGTCGCGAATAAAGTATACGCGAGGTTACGCAAGAGCACTCGCCGTAATGGGAAATGCCTATTGGTATGAAGGCACCTATGAATTCGCACAGAACTACTACCTGATGGCGGCGCGCCAATATCAATCCATTCGCGACAGCATCGGTCTTGGACAGACGTACAACAACATCGGCGAAGTCTACAAAAAACTTAAAGAATACGACAAGGCACTGGAGTATCTGATCAAGGCCGCCGAATTGAAGAAGAAAGATGCTTCCACAAAGGCCATCACGCTTTATAACATCGGCGAACTGTATATCCAAGTCGGTAACATTCCGGAGGGCTATAAGTATATCGAGAACTCGCTACGTTTTGCGCGTGGAGAAAACAACAAAAGAGTTATTGCTTTCTGCTACTGGAGCCTGGGCGCCATAAAACGAAAAGAAAAAGA
>JBMOKS010000086.1:0-3800 GCA_049324355.1 Bacteroidota bacterium | reverse complement strand
TCGCTGCTCTGGATCCATAAATAGCAGTCGCAGCCGCATCCTTTAGAATTTCAACAGACTCAATATCTTTAGTATCAACACTGTTCAAATTGAAATTAGGCGCAGGAAAGCCATCCACAACATAGAGAGGATCGGCATTTTGAGTGATGGAACCAATGCCACGTATCCTGACGATCGCGTTTGTGCCAGGACCTCCGTTGTTGGTAACAAAAACACCAGGAACGCGACCTTGTAAAGCAGCCGAAACGCTGGGAACAGGCAATGCTGCAATTTCGGTTGAACTGACTGACGTGACAGCACCCGTTACTGAGCTGCGCTTTTGGGTTCCGTACCCAACAACAACTACCTCATTTAACTGCCTTACATCCGGCAGAAGCTTTACAGCTATTTGCGTACTGTTTCCTACTAATATTTCCTGAGTGACATAGCCAATAAAGCTGATCACGAGCACTGCATTTTCATCTGGCACACTAATCGAAAATTTGCCCTCTGCATCGGCGGTAGTTCCTTTGGTACTACCTTTTATTAACACGTTAACACCCGGCAACGGATTATCCGTTTCATCCGTAATGCTTCCGGTAACAAGTATGTCAACTTCCTGGACCGAAAATGAACTGGAAGTTCTGCTAAGGTCAAGGTCAAGAACAGGGTCATCATAGCCTGTCACGAGGGCAGATCCGTCAATACTTCGGCTGGTAGTGCTGGGACTAATGGGCCAGGTTGAAATGGAGTAAGTGGACTTATTTACCTTCCTGTACTTTAATCCTAGCGGAACCAACACCGCCTTCAGGGTCTTTTCTACATTGTTATTGTAGGGTATCTTTCCAAGTACCTCCTTGCCTTCGATCGCCGCGGACTCATACACAAAGGAGATCTTAAAATGTGTCTGGATTTCCTGTAGTACATCCCGTAGATCACGTTTTTCATCGCTCGAATAATTATTTGCTCTTTTCGCGTCAGCATATAAGTGTTCCTGGGCATTTGTCAACTGGGCAATACTTAAAAATGCTATGCTAACACAGCACCATTTTAAGTAACGGTTAATCAAGTAGTGTCTCGTCATAGTTTTGGTTTGGTTAAGGTTGATTGAATAGAGATTAATTGCGTGATGATATCGTAACCATTTGCCCCTTTTTCTCAACTTTGAGATCAAGTGTTTCGCCAATGGCGTACAAAACATCTTCCTGGGTAGCTGCCGAGATTTCACCGGAGAGCTTCCTCGTTTCAAGATCGGGGTCTGCAAATGTCACCGTCAGACCATATGTGTCCCTTAATAAAATGGATATGTCCCGCAAGGGAGTTTGTTCAAAGAATAGTTTATTTTCAACCCACGCTGTGTAGCGTTGTTTATTCACGCTCTTCGTTGACAACTCTTTATTTCTTACCGTGGCAAGTTCACCTGGTTTTAAAACCAGCGCGCGCGTGGTATCAACTCCGCCCAGTTCAAGTTTTACCCTACCTTCTGTGAGCATAACCTCAGACGCTAACTGACGCGTCTTGATATTGAACTTGGTGCCTAGTACTTCGACGTTGAGCTGACTCATACCATGAACAATAAACTTCTGATGATTCTTTGTGTGGATAACAGAGAAGAAGCCTTCCCCTTCTATCCACACCTCTCTTGAAGAGTTTTCGTCCCATTGTGAAGCGTACTTCAAAACCGAATTGCCATTGAGTACCACCTTGGATTGATCAGGGAGGGTCACGGTCAGATGCTCTCCGAAGTCAGTCCGAACTTCCTTCAAACCATTTGAAGCGCTGTACCACCATAAAGCAGCGGCCGCGATCAGTAAAAGGGTAGCTGCAACTTTATAGAGCAATGGTTTATGCAATATGGATCTCCGGGAATGAGCGGTTTGTTTACGAATTTCATTTTTGATCGCCAAAAACATTTCAACCTCGATCTCCTCTAACTGTTCCTCAGTATGATCAGTAGTAAGAGACGACTGTTCTTCAGCTTCAGCCCAAATTTTGTCGAGTAGTGCGATCTCTTCGGGAGTCGCTGTTCCGGATTTGTAACGCTTAATCAGTTCGGCTAATTTTTCTTGATCCATGTGCTAAATGAGGGAATTGCTCTCAAATTGTATGACGGCTGTCACATTGGCTAGCCCTAAAGGCCGTTTTGCATTTTTTCTACAAGGAAAGAGCGGAACACGGAAAAGGCGATGGAAAGAGTTTTAGCCAGGCCCGCAATGAAATGCAGATGTTTGTGTTATTCCGAGAACCAAAGCGCGAAAAGAAAGGAAATAATTAAGAAAGGAAGATCGCCAGACGGATGCGCAGTTTTTTAATTGCTTGTGTGATGTGGTATTCCACTGCTTTTGACGATAATCGTGTTTTAACAGCTATCTCATCGTTCGTATATCGGTGAAATTTGCTCAATCGAAAAACCATTTGTGTTTTCTTTGGCATTTTTTTTAATTCGTCACCGATCACGCTCATCCCTTCATTGAAAACCATGATGTCATCTATGGAATCACTTTCTGCGGAAAAATTATCCAGCGCAAGTTTGTAATGCTTTTTCCGGCACGCCACACTATCAAAGTGATCATAAATTTTATTCCGTAAGGCTCTCAACAGATAGGCCTCCGTATTCTCTACTTGCCTGATCTCTTTCCTATTCAACCACAGCTTCACAAATACATCTTGCACAATCTCCTGAGCGAGTACTTTATCACGGAGATGATTATAGGCCACACAGTAAAGCCGCTTCCAAAAAGTCTGGTAGATTTCTGCAAACTTTTGCTCAGATAATATTTCAAATGAACTTTTCTCTCCCATTTTAACCTAGTTGCGGAAGTAGAATGATTTTCAGGCGGTTCAATGGCTTAAGTGTCTGGAATAAGTGTAGTGCATACAATTATACGGAATGAAAAATAAAAAATCAAGTAACGTTTGCACATTCGTTTGCCCAAATTTGTTGTTAACGCATGTTGGTCATTTGCGGAACTCTACCATACCCGATGAAATATCGAACGGAAACCTTTAAACGCATGGATGACACCAAACCACCTAATTATTGTCGAAATGCGTCACAAATCGTTGACCCACAAAGAGCCTGTGCGGAACTGTTGTGCTTTGTTCATAGGTTGCGGGAGCGCGCCGGCGATTATTCAAAACCCTATGTTTCATAGTTCACGCCCCTCGCATGGCCGCTTCGCGCTGGCTCCCTTACTTTAGCTCGAGTACCACAACCGAGACAGGCGGAAGCTTTACCTTCAGAACACCGCCCTCGAAGTTGGCGTCCTTGAACGGCTGGGGCTGCACCTTAGCAGGCGAACCGAAGGTATTATGATCTGTGATTTTTGCAGATGTGAGAACGCGCCCGGTTACGGCCTTGAACTTCGAACCGTTAAGCGTGATTGCAACCTCCTGACCCTGGCGGGCATCAATATTCACGAGAGAAATGTGACCTGTTCCGGTGTTATCGACCGATGCCGATGCAGAAACAGCAGGCAATTTCTCATTGTTAAAAACATAATCGTTCGATTTGATCGTCAGCGGAAGAAGTCTTGCGTCCTGGTGAACGTTGTACATCTCCATGACATGATAGGTGGGCGTTAGAATTATTTTTTCTTCATTGGTAAGAATTACAGCTTGCAGCACATTAATGGCTTGCGCCAGATTGGCCATGCGCACCCGTTCAGCATGATTATTGAAAATATTGAGGGTCATTGCTGCAATCATGGCATCGCGCATGGTGTTTTGCTGATACAGAAAACCCGGATTTGTTCCCGGCTCAACGTCATACCATCCGCCCCACTCGTCAACAACAAGAGCAATTTTTTTCTTCGGGTCAT
>JBMOKS010000085.1:680-3811 GCA_049324355.1 Bacteroidota bacterium | reverse complement strand
ACATTGAGGTTATAGGCATGAATGGGGTACATTACTCCAAGAAAACACACGATTTGAAAATAAGGTACGGCGGGCAACCATTTAGCGGTGAGCAGCCAACGAAATATCGGCTCGGCGAGCACTGATGCCAACACCAACGATGGAGTTAACCAGAAAAGTACCTGCTGCATCAATCTTCTGTAGACTGATTTCAAACGCGGGTTGTCGTCTTGAATCGACGCAAAGAGTGGATAGGTCACCTTGTTCAATGCGGCTGAAATGCTGTCCACAGGTAACTGTTTCATAGACTGTGCACGTGAATAAAAGCCAAGCTGAGAGACAGAAAAATAACGGCCAATCAAAATCGCTGTTATGTTCTGGTATAATCGCTCCAACAAGGCGGAGAGGGTGAGCTTGTAGCCAAATGAAAAGTGATGTTTGAAACGCCCCGAATCAAAAATAAATGAGGGCCGCCAATCGGATCTTAACCAAAGCTGTGCAGAACTAAAGGATGTTTGTGCCAGATGCATCCAAACCAAACTCCACACACCCATTCCCGAATAGGCGCAAACAAGCCCCACCACGCCACTCACGACAAAAGACGGCAACGACACCAAAAATTGTTTTTTAAACTCCAACTGCTTTGTAAGGCGCGTGTTTTGTACGATGGTAAGCGCGCTGACAATAAATGATATTGCGTAAACGCGGACGATCGCCACCAACTCAGGTTGATGAAAGAAACTGGCGACCAAAGGTGCAGTAAAAAATAGCAACACGTAAGCAACAACACCCACTCCGACATTCATAAAAAACACAGTTGAGAAATCTGCATGTGTTGCCTCTTGCGTGCGAATAAGGGAAGACGCCATACCCCCGTCAATAAAAGCGCTACCGAGCGCTATGAAAACAGTTATCATCCCCACCAAGCCAAAGTCGTGGGGTGAGAGCATACGTGCCAACAATACGGATACACCAAAGCGAACAACTTGAACCGAAACTTGATTAGTAAATGTCCATCCCAGGCCATGTATTGCTTTCTGCTTTAAACTCATCGACATTAGCTATAGTAACTCCCCTCGTCATTCTGGCCGCGGGACCGGGATCCATAGCCATAGTCGTACCCGTAACCATGATAACCATAACCCATTCCTTTTTTTCGGAGATCGTTAAAAACAATACTAACTTTCGAAACCTTACCACTGGCATAATACTCTTGAAGAGCTTGAAGGACCGAACGGGGGGTGTAGTCCTGGCGAACCATGAACAGGGTGTGATCAGCATGGGCTGCCAAAACAAACGCATCCGCAATTAACGCGAGTGGCGGCGTATCCAGAATCACATAGTTGAATTGCTCACGAAGTAAGCGCAGCAAGGAACCCATTTCTGGTTTCAAAAGTAATTCACTCGGATTAGGAGGTGTTACACCTCCCGCAATCAAATACAAATTCTCATGAACGCTGGGTTGAATTATTTCTTCGAGTGTGGCCATACCCGACAGGTATTGACTTAGCCCTTTCTCATTTTTCAAATTAAGCTCGTCGAATAACTTCGGCTTACGCAAGTCGGCACCGATAACCAGCGTCTTTTTCCCTGCAAGGGAAAACACGGATGCGAGATTAAGTGTCGCAAAAGATTTACCTTCGCCGGGTATGGAGGAGGTCACCATAAACACCTGGTGGTCCTTGCCACTTGTAAAGTAACTCAAGTTGGAACGCAGGGCACGAAACGACTCCGCCATGGCCGACTTGGGTCGAGAAAAAATAACCATCGGGTCTGCGCTGGGGTTATGGCCAATACCGCCGATGATGGAAACGTTCGTGACCTGCTCTATATCCTCTCGCGACTGCACGCGGTCATTTATCCACTCAGCTAACACAAAGGCGATCAGGGGTAACAGCAAACCGAATCCTAACGCGATACCATAGTTTTGGGTACTCTTTGGCGAGATCGACGCCCCCGCGACCGGCGGATTCACCACCACGATGTCGGACGTAGTAGATGCCTCTGACAATCCAGCCTCTGCGCGCTTCTGCAACAGAAAAACATACAGCGTTTCCCGCAGGTGATAGTTGCGCTGAATGTCGACCAATTCACGTTCCGTGGACGGCATCTTTCGAAGTTGCTCCTCCAGCAACCGAACTTGTTCTTGAATAAACTTTTGATTTATTCGCTGGGTAGTACGGGCATTCTCAATCGCCTTCCCAATATCTTTTTTAATGTAATTGATTCGCTGCACCTTACTCATCAGTGCGGGGTTTTCGAGAGACTTATCTACTCCACGATCTGCGTTTGTTTTATAAAGGTTTACTTGCGCCTGCTCCTCCAGTAGCTGCGTTATCAGCTCGGCAAGAATAGGATCATCAATACCGACACTATTGGGGGTAAATATTCCTGCGTAATTATCATTACTAAGTAGACCCTCCACGTACTGGAAGTAGTTTTCGCTGAGACTAAACTTAAAGTTCTGTTCTTCGTATCCTGTGAGTTTCTGGTATAGTCGATCTGATTCTGTCTGGAGATCGGTGATCAAATTTCTCTTCTTAAACCGCTCTACTTGATCTTCGAATTGCCGCAGGGAATCTCCAATAACCTGGAGCTGCCGATCCAAGAATGAGATAGCCATCTTTGATTCACGGGTTTTCTTCTCAACATCATAAACTTGATAACGTTCGATAAATCGATTCAAGAAGTCGATCCCCTTGCGTTGGATGGGCCCTCTTATTTCTAAGTCTACGACCGATGAGCCTGGCTGGGCCCACGTGACGCTCAGCTTGCCTGAGTACGCCTTTGCCACAGAAAAGGGATCCTGGAATGTCACTAGTAAATTAACTCCAATAAAGTCATGTACCGAAGTTTTCTTTCGAAAGTAGAGTGAGTACCCATTGATGCGGACCGTGTCGTTGAACGACATATTTTTGAAACTTTTTGCGGGTTCATTCTGGTCCTCTAACCCTTCGTAGGTCAAATCGAACGTTGATTCTGATGTTATTGTAAAGTAGATCGGACGACCGGCGCGCTTCGACCCAGGGACAACGAGTATGTCGACCGGAAAATCGGGGTCATAATATTCGGTTGTTTTTATATCTCCCTCTCGAAACATTGAGACATCAAAATGAAGATCTTCCACTACTTCCTGCATCAGCGGAAAAGAC
>JBMOKS010000085.1:0-670 GCA_049324355.1 Bacteroidota bacterium | reverse complement strand
GATTTACAAGTTCATTGTTATATAAAAACTTGGCCCCAACGTTCTCTTCATTCTCTTTGATAATGATCGAAGCGTTTACTGGATAGATTTTCGTGGCATAACGGTTAACCAGATATGCAGCTGAGAGGGCCACCAGAATGGAAAGAACCACGAGGTACCAAAACCGCAAGGCGCGAGACAATACGCGCTTGAAATTAATAGGAGAAGCAGCGCCTGGGTCGCGCCCCACTCCTTCGTCAATCTGATCTTGAAGTCCGCTTGCCAAGAGATTGTCAATTATTGTTGTTCAGAGTAATTATGAGAACTACAAAAGAAAGCACCGTAGCAATACCACTCAACGTAGCTGTTGCAATTCCCAAGTTTTGAGGAAAATACCTACGGAAAGCACGTTGCTTCAAAGGAGGAATAATGATCACGTCGTTTTGCTGAACATAATAGAAAGGCGATTCAATAAATTTTTCTTCCAGCAAATTCACGTAGTAGACCTCTGTCTCCAACCCCTTCTGTCGCACCACCTTAACAAGACTCCGATCGGCCAAGTCTGTGAAACCTCCTGCCATGCCAATGGCCTCCATAACGGTGAGCCGTGGGTTGGTAGCTACCACCACCTTTTCGCCGTTCACTTCGCCCAAAACCGTGAATCTGAAATTGAGCATCTTTACCCTCACGA
>JBMOKS010000084.1:0-3811 GCA_049324355.1 Bacteroidota bacterium | reverse complement strand
ATCTTCTATGGTTTTAGTTAAGTCATTTAGATGTTTTTCCCTAAACTTGGTCTGGAAGTATCTGCTTTTTTTGATATACCCCCTATAATCCTAAAGGTAAGCAGTTTCCTTAACTAAACGACATTGAATGGTCAATAGGCATTAGGCAGTTGTTTATCTATCCTTCCGATCTCACCTGATGATAAGAAAGTTGTCGTATAATCGTATGACACTTTTCTGACTTCCGGCACTTATTTTTGCTGAATAACTATCGAACGGGAAACCGTATGTGACATGCCTTTTCAAATTTCAGGCGATCGCACCATTTTCCTCATCCGCGAGGAACTTAAAGTTCAGAAGTTTTTCAATAGCCTTCGTCAAATTGGCCTTCAGGATTCTCCTTATCAACCCGACTTCAGTGAACTAATTTTATCAGAGCTGGGCCTGAATGATGGTTCCGAGCAGATTTTCGCGTTCTACTTTGAGCTGATCGAGCGACATTGCAATAAAATGGAACCAAACGCAGATTCATTCCACCAACACGCACTAGCTGTGTATGAAGCCTTGATTTCAAAAAAAGGAAACTAACAAGGCGGACATTGCACTTCCAGCGCTGAATTTTACCTATTGCCTTTGCCTACTGCCCATTGACTAATGCCTAATGCCTAATGACTAATGACTAATGACTAAATGCCCACGATCAGGTTCGGACAAGCGCAGAAGTTCCATTAACAAGAATTAGATCATTTCTCATATCCGAGCACCCTCAACATACTTTCACTTGTCTGCTCGGGAGCGAAAAGATGTGTTGAGATCTCGCCGTCTTCATTGCGGTCGATGAGCACGTGTTTGGGAGCGGGTACAAGACAGTGCTGAATGCCGCCGTAGCCACCTAGCGATTCCTGGTATGCGCCGGTGTGGAAGAAGCCGATATACAAAGGTTCTTCGTCGTTGATCATCGGCAGGAACACTTCGCCCGTATGGGCTTCGGAGTTGTAATAATCCATGCTGTCGCACGTGAGGCCGCCCATGTTCACTTTGTGATAAGGGTCGTCCCATTTGTTTACGGCCAGCAGTATGTATTTTTGATTCAATCCCCATGCATCGGGCAGGTGGGTGATGAACGAACCGTCTATCATGTACCAGAGTTCTTTGTCGTTCTGCAGTTTCTGGTCGATCACCTGATAAAGAACGGCGCCGCTTTCACCGACGGTGTAACTTCCGAATTCGGTGAAGATGTTGGGTACGGCTACATTGTTCTTATCGCAGATCCATTTGATGTTCTCCACGATCTGTTCGATCATGTATTTGTAGTCGTATTGGAACGTGAGCGAAGTTTTGATGGGGAAACCGCCGCCGATGTCGATCGAGTCGAGGGTGGGGCAGATCTTTTTCAGTTCGCAGTATTTGAAGATAAAGCGGCTGAGTTCGCTCCAATAGTAGGCGGTGTCTTTAATGCCGGTGTTGATAAAGAAGTGCAGCATCTTCAATGATACTTTGTCACTCTTCTCTATTTTTTCTTTGTAGAAATTGGTGATGTCGCTGTAGCGGATGCCGAGGCGCGAAGTATAAAATTCGAAGTTAGGTTCTTCGTCGGCGGCAACACGGATGCCCACCTGGTAGCGGGTGTTTACAGCTTTTTCGTAATCGTCAATTTCGCCCATCTTATCCAGGATGGGAATGCAGTTTGAAAAGCCTTCGTTTAACAGTTCGGTAATGTATTGCGTGTACAATGGCATTTTAAAGCCATTGCAAATGATATAAGTGTCTTTGGTGATCTTTCCTTTGTTGTAAAGCGACCAAACGATGGGAATATCAAAAGAAGAAGAAGTTTCAATATGTACGTCAGTATTCTTCAGGGCTTCCTCCAAAACGAAGGAAAAATGCGACGATTTGGTGCAATAACAATAAGTGTACTTGCCGTTATATTTAAAACGCTCGATAGCGTTATTAAAGGTAGCCTGAACGAACCGTATATTTTCGCTAATCCGGGGCAGGTAAGTGAGTTTTAGGGGGGTACCGTACTGTTTGATGATGTCGTTCAACGGAACGTCGTTGAATAACAGTTCATGATCTCTTACTTTAAATTCTTTCTGGGGAAATTCGAAGGTTTGCTCGATCAGCTCGCGGTAGCTCTTCATTTACTTTATGAAGCCTGTCTATGCCGGCAGGCGGGCGTTAAAATTTCATTATATATTGTTCTCACACCTACCCGGTTATCGACGCACCCGTGCCTCGGATTACGCGTCCGATGAAGGCCTGGATATGCCGATAACGGTTCTGAAAAGAGTGCAATATTGGGATAAATTTGCCATCTTTGCAATACACGTAATGACGATATGGTTAATCGTTTTGCCAGCTTAATTTCCGCCCTGATACCTATCGGGATGCACGCCCTGCCAGACTTCTAAAGTGGCTTTTTTGGGTGTTTTGGCTGTTTTTTTTCGATCGAAACCATGAAATTCAAAAAATTTTAATTTGTTATACATGAACTACCTGTCAGTCTTTGAACCATTAAATGTGATTGAATAGGTACGAACTGCCCCGAAAAGAGGGCGGTATGGCTTTTAAAGCATATATACCATGAAAGAGCTGAAGATTATTGAAGTAAAGTCCGAGATCGGCGCCGGCACCCGGGGTGCCAGTCTTGGCGTTGAGGCTGTGAAAATTGCGAGCCTCGATATGAATTCTGATTTTTTTAAACAATACGAGTCGGTAGAGGTAGAGAACGTAAACGAGCTATTGTTTGATGGAGCCAAGCACTCGTATGCTAAATTCATCGATGGTGTCATGATCATGGAGGAGCGCGTTTGCCTCGAAGTATATGAGACCATTTGGGATGATTACTTCCCCCTCATCATGGCGGGCGATCATAGTACTGCTTACGGTACCATTGCCGGTATAAAAAAGGCTCATCCCAAGATCCGCCTGGGTGTGATCTGGATAGACGCCCATGCCGACATCCATACGCCCTATACTACTCCATCCGGCAACATGCACGGCATGGCCCTCGCCATGGCCTGCGGTATCGATAACTTGGAATGTAAAGTCAACGACCCTCGTGGAGAAACACTCGAATATTGGGAGCAACTCAAGGACGTGGGTATGCCTGGGCCAAAGATCTATCCTGAAGACATCGTTTATATCTCCGTACGCGACCTCGAAAAGCCAGAGAACTATTTGTTGAATAAATACAACGTCAACTTTATTGAAACGGAAGACGTGAAAAAACTCGGCGCTTTAAAAATTGCCGAGCGTGCCCTAAAAATGCTCGACCACTGTGACCTCATCTACGTTTCGTTTGATGTCGATAGCATGGATTCACGCATTTCCACCGGCACGGGAACACCCGTACCCAATGGACTGACTGTAGAAGAGGCTAAAACCTTGAACGTTGAGCTGGCCAAAAGCCCGAAGGTTTGTGCCTGGGAAATTGTGGAGGTGAACCCCACGCTTGATACCGAGAACCGTATGGCCGAAAGCGCCTTCGAAATACTCGAAGCCACAGCTAAATCCATTGTAAACAGACCTGTATTAGCTGAATAAAGTGGTCATTAGTCAAGATTTCTATTGACTAATGACTAATGACCAGTGACTAATGACTAATGACTAATGACTAATGACTAATGACTAATGACAGGCCTTCAGAGGACTGCAGCCTTATCAGTAAGGGCTAATGTCTTTATGGTTTTCAGCACAGAGTCGGGGGTGACCGATATGCTGTCTATGCCTTCCTTCACCAGGAATTCTGCAAAGTCGGGGAAGTCCGAAGGCCCCTGACCGCAAATACCTACTTTTACGCCATTGCTCTTGGCAGTTTTAATGAGTGTGG
>JBMOKS010000083.1:0-3813 GCA_049324355.1 Bacteroidota bacterium | reverse complement strand
TTCAACAGATTTGATACTACATCTATTTAAAGTAGGGATAGCCTTCGGCGGCATATTTCTTCATGCCTTCTTCATTGATATCAACGCCAATACCTGGCTTTTCTGAAAGAGGAATGAACCCATTCTCAACCATCGGCTGGTCAAATGTCACAATCTCCTTAAACATAGGGTCTTTGTGAAAATAAATTTGCCATTCCAGGATCATGAAGTTTGGAACCGAAGCGCAAACATGACATGACGCCATCGCCCCTAGAAATGATGCCACCATGTGGGGCGCGAAGGGAACATAGTACAAGTTAGCAAGATTAGCAATGCGTTGTCCTTCACCAAGGCCCCCGGCTTTCTGAAGGTCAGGCATGATGATATCCACCGCGCCCATCTCCAATAGCCGCCTGAAGCCATAGCCAAGATAGAGATTTTCACCCGCGCATATCGGCGTTGACGTTGAGTCAGCAATGGCTTTATAGGCTTCAGGATTTTCTGCCGGAATCGGTTCCTCTAGCCACATAAGGTTCAGATGTTCGAGACGCTTGGCCACCTGTTGGCCAGTGACCGCATCGTAACGGCCGTGCATGTCGCAGCAAATATCGACATCAGGGCCAACCGCCTCCCGCGCCGCAGTTACCTGGTCTACCATACGTTTAATTTCACCGGGACTGGCCGTCCAGTTGTACAGGTCATATTTTTTCGGATCGTTGCGCTGATCAAGATCAAACTTGACCGCATTGAATCCCATCTTCTTCGCCTCACTGGCTGCTTTCGCAAAATCTTCCGGAGTCGGAAGGTTGCTTTGATATAGCGCTGTGTCACAATATACGCGTATCCTGTCGCGAAATTTGCCGCCCAGCAATTGGTACACAGGAACGCCAAGTGCCTTACCTGCAATATCCCAAAGCGCTGTCTCTATCGCAGAGATTACAGCGATGTACATTCCTGACTGCGCGCCTTCAAAAATTCCTGATTTCCGGAGGTCTTCAAATAGCCTGTGAACATTCAATGGACTTTTTCCCTTCAAACGCTGCTCCATCATTTTTACAAATTGGTAAGTGCCTGGCACGGCATCTACGCCCTCACCACATCCATAGATATCCTGATTGGTTCGTATTCTCACAAACAAACTGTGCCCACCGCGAAGAAAGGCGCATTGCACTTCTGTGATCTTTAAGTCGGAAGGTTTTGAATTCATGGGTGTTCGTTCAGCAGCTTTTTCAAGGCCTTGCCCGAATGTTGCAGAAAGCGGAGCCATAGCCGCTGCTGCCAAAGCTTTTCCAAAAAAATTACGTCTCGATTGAGTCTTTGACATCGTGTGAAAATTTTAGGTTTTTAAAATATTACCAGGTGCGTTGTTTCAGGAGTTTCTGTATTTGTTCCTTCGGCACGGGTAGCTTGTCGATATTGGCGTTTAGCCACTGTGAAAAATCTTTTTCGATTTCATCTGACCACCGCGAATCGATCTGGCCGGGTGTGTATCGCTGCTCGCGCAGGCGCTGGTGACCAAACATGTCGCGAAGACGAACGATCTCGGAAGTCTGCACAACTTTTTCTGCCAGATGAGGTGGAATAAAGATCACGCCGCCGTCTCGTCCGAGGACTACATCGCCAGGCATCACGGTGGCTTTTCCGATACGCGTTGGTGTATTGATACCGACCAGCGTGGTGTTGAGCTGACCGTTCGGATCGTTCAAATGATGTGACGGATGATAGGTGCGAAAGAAGGAAGTGAATGAACCGATTTCCTTGAGGCCTTTGATATCGCGAACAGCGCCATTATACACGATGCCATTACCCGTCTTCGCGAAAATAGAATTGCCGAGATTGTCTCCGATGGTTGGGCCATCTTCATGGGCGCCGAATTGATCCACCACATAAACATCTCTCCTGGCGAGCATGTCGATGGGCCACGAATTCTGCGACTTGACACGCTTGTCTCTGTTGTGACCCCGGTCATCAATTACCCGATGGATGTCAGGACGGCCGGGCATAAAAGTGGCGGTGACGGCCCTGCCCACCAGAACACTATCCGGGTTGATCGTCTGCCAATCATCGTCATATTGGTGTTTGTAGTTTTCATTTCTCAGTACCGCCCATGCTTCTTCGAGCGTCACGAGTTTCATGCGATCGAGGATGGCATCCGGCACCCTCGGGCGACCATCCGGATATCGCTCACCCTTCCACTCCGGAGTAAGAAAAATCAACTCATCCTTCGATATTTGTTGCGCCTTTGCCGGCAGATAGAAACAAATGCCAGCAAGCGCCAGCCTAAACAAATTTGTCCGCGACATGGTATAGTATTAATTGGTTTTTAAATTCTCTTGCTGACAATATTGATCACATTTTCATCTTGTGCCTCCTGACCTGCCGGTAATGGCTTACTTCGCCACCACAATGCCAATGATGACCCGGTAATGTTCATCACCGGCGCAAATATGGCGGCAGCCAATCCCACGGTGGAAAGCTTGCCCATGGCCAGCGCAAGACTGGAGCCTAGGCCAGCATTTTGTAACCCCACTTCAATGGCGATCGTGCGACAATCTTTACTTCTCATTTGCAGCAATCGGGCAGACCAGTATCCTAGCACGTATCCGCTCATGTTGTGAATGAGCACGGCCGCGATCAGTTTCGGCCCAACAACGAGCAGATCGTTTCGTCCGGCTGAAGTGATAACAACGATGATGAGCCCAATCCCTACCATCGAGATTACGGGCATAATGTTATCGAGCCAATTGAATTTGCCGTGCAAAAAGTAGTTGAAGATCAACCCAGCGGTAACGGGGATGATCACAATCTTAGTGATGTCCCAAACCATCGCCCAAAAATCAATTTCCACATATTGACCGGCCAGCAGGCTCATGAAGAAAGGTGTGACAAACGGGGCGATAAAAGTTGAAATTGCTGTGAGCGTGACCGAGAGTGCCAGATTCGCCCGCGCGAGATATGTCATCACGTTGGAAGCCAATCCATTTGGGCAACTTCCGATAAGAATAATGCCTGCGGCGATCTCATTCGGAAACTCGAATATTTTGGTGATCATCAACGCGATCACGGGCATAATGAGATAATGGCAAAGCACACCCACAACCACGCCTTTGGGCATCTTTACAACTCCGGCAAAGTCTTTCAGGCTCAAACCCGTACCCATACCAAACATGATGATCTGCATCAGCGGTACGATCAGCTTGGAGAGCTTGAAGCTGCCTATATGCGTGAAGTATTGAGGATAATACATCGCTGCACTGACCGCCGCGAAGATCATGATCGTAAATGAATAGCCTTTCAACATCTCGTGCCCACGTACACCAAGGGCCAGCGTCAGGAAGAATAACATCAGCAACCATCCTGCGTATGTGTGTTGATCGATAACTGTGGTGACTCCATAAAGTAAGAGGAACAAGAACGAAGAAAAAATAAAAGGTCTGTAATACGGAAATGGTTTTGACATTACTTTAAGAGAAGTTGAAAGAATTCATACTTTAAAAAAATAGACAAGAAAAACAGGGAGGCAACACCATCTGTCGCCCCCTGTGCTTTAACCCACTAACCCAAACCGTTAGCTAGCATTAAAGAGTATCCCACCAGACACGCGTATCAAGCGCATCCGGACCCATTCGTTGAACGGCTTCATTAACGTTTGCAGCATTAACCGAACCTTCCGACACGGGATAAGTAAGTCGTTTAATAAAGTTCACTTCCCTGCCTGGGTAGGGATTCGGTGTTAACGCCGGGTAGCCTGTTCTTCTGTAATTCGCAAATACCTCTGGACCTCCGGGAAAGGAGGCTATCCAATATTGAGTATTGATCTGTTCCAGCGCATTG
>JBMOKS010000082.1:1820-3814 GCA_049324355.1 Bacteroidota bacterium | reverse complement strand
TGCGCATAATCAACAATGGCGGTGAACTTTGAACCCGGCAATACCAACTCAAATCTTCCGGGCGCGCCTTTCAATGATGACAGGTGGGTCAGCACCTCATCAGAATCTTGACCCAGCAATACGGCAGCACCATACACGCCCAAAAGATTATACGCGTTGAAATCACCGATCATTTTAAACCATACATTTTTCCCGGCAATCTCCACTTCTAATCCTTCGATAGAATTTGTGATGATTTTGCCCTTAAAATCCACCATCTTCTTTAACCCAAAGGAATACTTCTTTGCTTTGGTATTTTGAAGCATCACCATCCCACGTTTGTCGTCGGCGTTCACCAGCGCAAAAGCATCGCCATTCAGCTCGTCGAAATATCTTTTCTTGGCCCTGATATAGTTTTCAAAGGTCTTATGGTAATCGAGATGGTCGTGTGTGATGTTGGTAAAAAGTGCCCCGGCAAATTTCAGCCCTGCTATTCTTTCCTGATCCACCGCATGGGAGCTCACTTCCATAAAAGCATGAGAACATCCGTCATCTACCATTTTTTTCAACAACTCATTAAGTTGAATAGGATCGGGTGTTGTGTGCGTCGCTGCGATTACCGTATTGCCAATTCTATTTTCTACAGTAGAAATCATCCCGGATTTGTGTCCCATCACCGAGAACAACTTATACAACAAGGTAACGGTTGTTGTTTTGCCGTTGGTGCCGGTAACACCCGTGAGTTTTATTTTCTCCGACGGATTACCATAAAAATTAGCGGCCGAAATGCCCAACGCTTGCGCACTGTTTTTAACCGTTACATACGTTACTTTTTCGTCTATCGTCTCAGGTAATTTTTCACAGACAACAGCGACTGCGCCCAACTCGATGGCTTTTTGAATGTATTCATGACCGTCGGAGAGGGTACCTTTTACTGCCACGAACAAAGCACCTGGCTTCACTTTCCGGGAATCAAAGCACACCGCCTTGATCTCGGTAGTCATGTTGCCGTATGCCGACGTGAGGGGAGCTTTGTACAATATGTCTTTTAGTTCGGGCACTTCTGTTGTCTATATTTGTTATCCTAGTCTGATATAAATTTTGTCTCCCTTGGAAACTCGCCCTCCGGGCGCCAATGATTGTTGTGTTACTCTTCCTTTTCCTTCGTAAAAAACCTTAAGGCCCGATTTCTCGAGTAAATAAATAGCATCGCGGAAAGTCATTCCTGTTACGTCGGGCACCATGTCCTTTCCTTCGATGATCTTCTTCCAATTCACACCGTGGCCACTCTTTGAAGTGCGCACCCATTCTTCTTCAGTTTGTGAATGGTTGGATACACCCAACTCATTGCACAACATCGACAGCTCGATCTGATTTCCCGCTCTGATCACAGGTAGCGCATCAGACTTGGCAAATCTTTTCGTTTCAATGGGCTCATGGAGGTCGATGTTGCGTGCGTAGATATTATCTGCGATCTCTTTAAACACCGGCGCGGCAACGCTGCTTCCATATTGATACCATCCCCTCGGGTTTTTGATCAACACTATAGCGCTATATTTAGGTGCATGAGCCGGAAAATAGCCTACAAATGAGGTGATATATTTTTTTGTGTAGCGGCCGTTCTCCAATATCTGAGCCGTGCCTGTCTTACCGGCAATTCGATAATGTGTGCCTTTGATATTTTTTGCGGTACCTTTTTCGACCACACCTTCCAGCAAGAGTTTGAGTTTGTCTAACGTTTTACCGGAGCAAATTTTTTTATTGATAACATCCGTCTGGAAAACTTCTTCGTCTTCATCGGCCTTTTTGATGGATTTCACGAATACAGGGCGGATCATTTTTCCATCGTTGGCTACAGCATTGTAAAGGGCTAGTGTATGGAGAGGCGTAATTTCAAATCCGTAGCCATAAGCCATCCAGGGTAAGCTTATGCCGCTCCAGCCCTTTTCACCCGGGCGAGGGATCTTCGGCATAGGCTCTCCGACCAGTTGCACGCCCAGTGGCGTCGATAGTTT
>JBMOKS010000082.1:0-1810 GCA_049324355.1 Bacteroidota bacterium | reverse complement strand
AAATTTCTGTGGCTTGTTTCCGAAATGTTTGTCCACCAGCTTGGCCATGGCAACATTAGACGAATGTTCAAATGCCTCCTGAACCGAAACCTTTCCCAGACCACCTTCTTCGTGGTCGCGAACGGTTTTATTATAAAACATAAACTCACCGTTGCCGGTGTCGATGCTGTCGCTTAATTCTACTTCTGTATCTTCGAGTAGCGCGATCATCGTTACCAGCTTAAAGGTCGAACCGGGTTCAAATACCCTACCGGCAGCGAAGTTTAATTTTTCATAAAAATTTCCATGCCCATCGGCGCTCAGGTTGGTGATAGCTTTTACTTCACCGGTTTCAACCTCCATAACCACCACCAATCCGTCATCGGCATCATGTGCCAACATGGCCTTGTGGAGGGCGGTCTCCGAAACATCTTGTAAGTTGATGTCGATCGTTGTTTGAAGGTCGAGGCCATCAACTGCTTTTACATTGTTGGCATCGAAGATCGGTTTCCAAACGCCGCCTGCGATCTTCTGATAATACGCGTATCCATCCTGGCCGCCCAGTTGTTGATTGAAACTGAATTCCAGCCCTGCTCCTTTTTCATTTTCATTGACGAAGCCGATCGTTCTGCGACTGAGGTTAGAGAACGGACGAAAACGCACATCTACTTTTTCGAAGATGGCACCACCTTTCAACCGTCCTTCGCGAAAGATCGGCCACTGCATCATAGCTTTTTTATCCTGGTAATCGATCTGCTTGCGATTGAGCACAATGTATTGTTTGCCGGTTTCGCGGGCATCTTTCAACATCTGTTTATAGTCGCGTTGTGATTTGTCTTTGAAGAATTTCGATAGGTGCCACGCCAGTGAATCCAATCCTTTGTTGAAAGTGTCATCTTTCGGCTGTGTAGCATCGAAGGCAACTTTGTAGAACGGCAAAGATGTGGCAAGCAGGCTTCCGTTGTCGGAATAAATATTTCCACGAGTGGCTTTTACACGTTTATAGTCGAATGAAATCCGTTCGCCCATGGCAGCCCATTTCTCACCTTCTACGAACTGAATGTGGCCGATCTTCACCAGGACTGCTATCGAAAACAGCATCACAAAAAGGAATGCTACCCTGACCCTTAATAATATGGACTTCTTAATATTCACCTTCTTCGACAACAATTTTATAGGGTGGTGTTAAGCTTTCTTTCAATCCGTAGGCTTTCACTTTTCGCGCTACCTCCGACTGCTTGCTGGAGAACATCAGATCTGATTTCAAGGTTGTATAGTCAGCCCGCAGATCCTCAACCTCTGCTTGTATGTCATTGATCCGCCTCACCGTCTTCTCCGCGTAATGTGTGTTACCGATATACAGCAATCCCAGCACCATCACAAATAGTATCTTGGGCAGGTACTGCACCGGGAAGCCTTCTTCGAAATAGGCTTCGAGCTTCAGCTTCTTTTCCAATCCGGAAAATACGCTGGTGCCACCTCCGGTCGATCCGGATGGTTCCTCGTGTTGTACGCCAACCTTAAATTTATTCTCTCCCATTATATTCTTTCGGCGATGCGCAGCTTTGCACTTCTCGCCCGATTATTTTTCTCCACTTCTTCGGCGGAAGCCTCTATAGGCTTCCGGTTCACCGCTGCGAAAGGTTTGATCTCGTTTCCATAGAGATCCTTTTCAACTTCACCGTACACCTTACCTTTATTGATGTAGTTCTTCACCATTCTGTCTTCCAGCGAATGGTACGACATCACCGCTAACCTTCCTCCCTTTGTTACCACTTCGCCACATTGGTGCAAAAAATTTTCAAGTGCTTTCATCTCGTCGTTGACTTCG
>JBMOKS010000081.1:0-3837 GCA_049324355.1 Bacteroidota bacterium | reverse complement strand
CGTGTAGATCATGAAATTGACGAACGCCTCAATATTGTCTCATCTACCCGGGCGGCTGCCCGCTACATCAAAAAGAATAATACTTTTTTCGACAATTGGCTGTATGCTTTGCAAGCCTACCAGATGGGAGCGGGTGGTGTGATGCAACACATCAAAGATGATCAGCATGGCGCAAGCCGCATGGAGATCACCAGCAAAACGTATTGGTACGTTAAAAAATTTCTGGCTTACAAGATCGCATACCAGGATCATGTCAGCGGGCCAGGCCAGATCCAAGTGCAGCCTTTTGAGAACCGATCTCACAAGTCACTGGCAGACCTGGCCAAAGAGATTACCATGGATGAAACTGAATTGCGGAACTACAATAAATGGGCAAAGTCCGGCATCATTCCCGACGACAGACCCTACGTTGTAGTCATTCCGGTAACGGGAGGACGGGAGATAGCGCCTACGACAGCAGTTGCCAGCTACACGGTCAAAGCTGAGGCTCAGAAAAAAGCAGATCCGAAGATCGCGCCTAAACTATTAGGAGATAAGCGCAAGGTCAATGGCGTCGTGGTGATCCAGGCGCTTGTCGGAGAAAATTCTGTACGGCTGGCTGAACGTGCCCAGGTTGACCTGTCGGCTTTTTTAAAGTGGAATGACCTATCTATAAGCGACCCGCTACAAGCCGGTTCTTATTACTACGTAGCCCGGAAACGGGTAAGGGCCGCAGAAGCATTTCATAAATTAAAAGCCGGCGAAAATCTTTGGTCTGTCAGCCAACAATACGGAGTGCAGCTTAAAAAGCTTAAGAAATACAATAGACTTCATGATGAAGAACCTGCCGTCGGCACTATGCTATGGCTTTCGTCTATGCGGCCAAAGGACGCTGATAAAATAGCGGTCACAATCGAAGCAGTTCAGGTTGATAACGCACAGGCTTTCCATTGGGCAGTAACCCCTGAGGAAAAGTTAACTCCGGAAGTGAAAGAAACAACCTCGGAGACGGCCAAACCCGATACAGCGTCAATAGTGGTCGTAGAGCAAGAAGAAGCGGCCCCGGATTCCACCCTGACACGGGTGCAACCTGCTGCTACCGAGCAACAAGTGACAGTAGTAGATACAACCCAACGCATATCCATTCAAGTGCCGATGCCTGCCCGGGAAACGCACACGGTAGTGCCGGGCGAAACGCTCTATGCTATTGCCAAAATCTATAACCTGGCTGTCATGGACCTGGTGAAATGGAACAACCTTGACCTTCAGCAGGGCATCAAACCGGGCTTGATCTTGAAGCTGTTTGATCATCAACCCGTGGCAAACGGCGTTGAAACAACCAAAAGGGAGATTTTTCACGAAGTCAAGCCGTCTGACACACTCTACAGCGTAGCCCGCCAGTACGGCGTGACGATCAAAGAACTGATGGAATGGAATGGAAAAAAGGATTTTTCACTTGCCATCGGCGAAAAACTGAAGGTTCTTCAAAAGTAAAATTTCGTTTTTGGCCAAATTCCTGTATTTTATTACCCGTCACTTTCGTATTTTTTCGTCGATGCTACCATATTTTGTAAAAAAGAATATTTTTGTGACGAGTGACCAAGGATAGAGAGAAGGCCTGATTTACTGAATGTTAATGCAAACTGATACAAAAGCCATCGACCTGGTAATGCTTGTAGATGATAACGACACTGATAATTTTATCAGCAAGCGTATCATCGAAATTACCAAGTTCGCCAAACGAGTGGAAGTCAAAGGATCTGGAAAAGCTGCGCTGGACTATTTGCGCGAAAACCAGAATTCTGCCGAAAACCTGCCCAGTCTTATATTTCTGGATATCAACATGCCCATTGTAGACGGCTTTGTGTTCCTCTATGAATTTGAAAAATTCAACGAGATCGTCCGTAACAAATGTAAAGTTATCATCCTGTCCAGCTCTGATAACAAACGAGACATCGATAAGATCGTCAACAATAATCACGTTATCAAGTTTATTACCAAACCTCTCACGGAGGTAGCTCTTGACGAGATCAAGCTCAACAATATCTGATCTTTTGGTATTGGATTTTTTAATTGGTATATTTTTTTAAATATGCCTCTCAAAAAATATCCTTATATGTTAGATTATGCCGTAAACAAGATGTTGTCCGTTCTGCTTTTGATGGTCTTTGTTTGCTCTGGCGTTAGCGCCCAGGTTCAAAGCGACAAGCCCGATACCCTGATCTGGAAGAAGAAGCTGAATTTTGCCGTGAACCTTAACCAGGCCTCCTTTTCTTCTAACTGGAAAGCCGGCGGTGTCAACTCCATTGGTCTTACCGGCTTGTTTAACTACAAAGTCAACTATAAGAGAGAGCGGGCATCGTGGGACAACGAGATTGATCTGGCTTACGGCTTTGTCAACAACGCAGGCCAGGGCTTCCGAAAAACCATCGATCGTGTTTTTCTGGATACCAAATACGGCTACGAGCTCAATAAGAAATGGAGTGTGTTCACGTCCTTAAACCTGCTGACCCAATTTTACAAGGGATACAATTACAAAGAAGACAACACCAGCGAACTGATATCAGACTTTTTTGCACCGGCGTTTATCACTTCGGCCTGGGGCATTGAATATCATCCTGTAGATTATTTTAAAGTCAGAATTTCGCCATTTGCCCCCCGCGTTACGATCGTGAAAGATCCTACCCGCTTTACAAAATCTGTCGGTCCGGAGCCCTACGGCGTTGATTCTACCGAGACCGTCAGAATGGAATGGCTGGCGTTTCAATTGCTGGCGGAATTCAATAAAGAAATAGCCACAAACCTGAATTTAAAATGGCGTTACCTCATGTATGCGAATTACGAGACGCTCGACATGAAGACCATTGACCACCGACTTGACGTTGACCTCACCGCCAAAGTGAACAAATATATAAATGTAGGAGTGGGAAGCATTTTACTTTATGACTACGATCAGGACACGGGTGCGCAATTCAGTCAGGTATTCACCCTCGGTTTTCTATATACCTTCCAAAACTATGCAGAGCCGAAAAAAGAATAGCATAAAAAAATAACGGTTGCTTTTGTTTGGCAGACACCGCGATGTAAGTTTGATTTACTATGGATAAGGCCAAATTTACCCAGGCGATCTCCGGATCGTATTCGTTCAATACCCCTAGCATTTACCTCGGTGCTGGCGTTCTGCAAGGAGAAATTATTGCCGATGCGAAAGTTAACCTCGCCCTACGCATGATGAACCGGCATGGCCTGGTTACCGGTGCCACCGGATCGGGCAAGACACGAACCTTGCAACTCATTGCCGAACAACTTTCGGCTGCCGGCGTGCCCGTATTCATGCCCGACTTGAAAGGGGATCTTTCTGGTATGGCCAAAGAAGCAGCTGTCAATGACAAGATCAATGAACGCACAGCAGCCCTGGGAATATCTTACACACCTTCGGGATTTCCCGTGGAAATTTATTCGTTAAGTGGAAAACTCGGAGCCCAAATGCGTGCCACGGTCACGGAGTTCGGCCCCGTGCTGCTGAGCAAGATCCTCGAGCTGAATGAAGTGCAAACCGGTGTACTGAACGTTATCTTCAAATATGCCGACGATAAGAACCTGCCAGTCGTAGACTTTAACGATCTCAAAAAAATATTACACTATCTCACAGAAGGAGCAGGAGCCGCTGAGATCAAAGCCGAATATGGCAAGATCTCCGGTGCTACGGCTTCCACGATTCTTCGCAAAATCGTTTCGCTCGAACAACAGGGTGTTGATCAGATTTTTGGAGAAACGTCATTCGACATTCAAGACCTCTTTGAAAAAACAGATGGACGGGGCGTAATCAGCTTGCTAAACGTTGCTGATGTGCAATCG
>JBMOKS010000080.1:0-3844 GCA_049324355.1 Bacteroidota bacterium | reverse complement strand
GCAGAGCGCCCGATGACAATATAGCACCGGTTAGAAAATAGGGCCTTCGTCTTCCCAGCCGGGTCCAGGTGCGATCACTGTAATGACCGACGATGGGTTGAACAATCATACCGATCAAAGGAGCGGCTATCCAAAACCATGATAAGTGCTCGACTTCGGCTCCATAGTTTCTTAAAATTCCACTGGCGTTGCTATTCTGAAGGGCAAAACCAAATTGGATCCCCATAAAACCAAAACTCATGTTCCATATTTGCCAGAAACTGAGGCGGGGCTTAGGCGCAGTAGTATAACTCATACCAGTAATGTGGTGAATTTCTTTTTAATTTCCTTGAGGTGTTCCTGACGACAGTAAAATGTTTACCATTGAAATACGATCTCCTCTGAACGATAGTCGGTAGAGATCGTCAGCACGTTTTCCTCCGGCGCCGGCTCGGGGTCGTGAATAGGATCAAACTTCTCCAACGCATCGAAGAATCGGTTCATTTGTTTTTCCAACCGATGTTTCGTGTTGTTGATGGCGATCACCTCCAATCGGTGGTCGAACCCATGCAGCACAAGCTTAAGCTTTTTAACCGGAGACCTGTACTGGCCATCGTTTTTGTGAACGATCAATTTCTTTTCGCCAGACCGGTATTCCATCACTCTTTTGTCGAAGGCACCTTGTTGGTAATCGTAGGATGATCCGTCGTCATTGAAATAGACAAATGAGGTATTGGAATTTCCCTGGTACAGATGAATGCTCAGTTGATCGTTTGTTTCGCGTGTGCTCGCTTTGGCTAGCTGCATCGGCAATACCGAGCCAGCTTTGACAAATACGGGTAATTTTTGTGGTGGGCACTCCACGATGATCTCTGAGTGACCGCTGTATTTTTTTCCATCGTACAGATAATACCAGTCACCCTCGGGAAGGTATACTTTTACAAATTGTTTATTGCTTTCCACAGGAGCAACCAGCAGGGAAGGACCAAACAAATACTGATGGTGAAACTGCGTATCGTAAATTTTCGGATCATGGGGATAATCGATGGCGAGTGATCGCTGTATGGGCATTCCATTTTGACTGGCTTCATAAAAGAGGGAATATACGTAAGGCATTAGCTGATAACGGAACTTGATATAATTCCGCGATATCTGTTCCACCTCTTCGCCATATGACCATGGCTCTGAATCCCGGCTGTTGATCATGGAATGACCGCGGAAGAAAGGCGAGAATGCTCCTAATGAGACCCACCTCGCAAACAATTTCGAATCGGCATTGCCCACAAAACCTCCTACGTCGTATCCGGCAAAAGCGATCCCGGCCAGTCCCATGCTGTTTACCATGCGGATGCCCAGCATCATGTGTTCGTCATAGGCTACGTTGTCGCCGGTCCACACGGCGGCGTATCGCTGAATGCCCGAGTAGCCCGATCGCGTGAGGTTAAAAGGTCTTTTACCTTTCATCAACGCTTTTGTTCCTTCGTAGGTGCTGCGGGCCATGAGCAATCCATAGATATTGCGGCCCCTGCGCATGGTGCCTTTATAACCTTCGAAGTTCAACTCTATATTTTCCGGAAGCATATTGCCCCAGGTGGCGATCTCGTTCATGTCGTTCCAAAAACCCTGCACACCGAAGTCGACATATTCTTTGAATTGTTCTTTCCACCACGCCCGGGTTTTTGGTGCCGTGAAGTCGGGAAAGTGGCACCATCCGGGCCACACTTGCCCGGTATAATTAGTGCCGTCGGGGTATTTGATGAATACGTCATCACGGATACCTTTTTCGAACGTGTGATAACCGGGTTCTACCTTGATGCCGGGATCACACATCACCACGATCTGGAACCCCAAAGCATTAAGCTGCTCCAGCATTTTTTTGGGATCGGAAAAATCCTTTTGACTCCAGGTAAAGATCTTATACTTATCCATGTAGTGGATGTCCAGTACGATGGCATCGGCGGGAATATCTTTGTCTCGGAAGGTGCGCGCCACATTGAGCACTTCGGTATCGGGATAGTAACTATAGCGACATTGCTGGTACCCTATACTCCAGCGAGGCGGCAGTTCCATGCGGCCTGTAAGGTGCGTATAGTGTTGAATGATCTCGGCTACGGTATTTCCATAAATAAAATAATAATTCATTTCGCCGGTGTCGGCTGCGAAACTGGAGAATCGGTCGTTGGAGGCACCAAAGTTGAAAAATGTTTTGTGTGAGTTATCAAAGAAGATGCCGTAGGTGAGTCGGTTGTGGATGCCGATGTAAAACGGGGTTGTGCAATACAACGGATCAGACCCCGAGGAGTAACCGAAATTGTCGGTATTCCAATTCACATAACCTGCTCCGCGTCGGTCGAGCGGTCCCGTCTTTTCTCCTAACCCGACAAAACGTTCTTCGGGTTGAAGTTTCTTGTACGTCGTTACTTGTTCGCCATTCCAGCTGGTTCCGAAAGCAGGGTCGTCTTCGTTGATGACCAGGCCTTCGTGGGTCTGGAAGCTGAATCGTACGGGGTTTTTCTGAATTTGCAGCACTAACTGCGACGTTTTCAGCCGGAGTGTATTTGCGCTGTCCTCCGTTTCAACAGCGATATTGGCGGGTGATGTGATTACGGCGTAGGAGAAGTCATCGAAGGCTTCGAATCGGGTGATGCTAATGCGTACCAGAGAATCGTTGTAAACCTGAATTCTGAATTTACCATGAGTGGTCTCTCCTGAGAGTCCGAAGGGTTCGGTATTCCAATGAATGAGCTTACCTAAACTTTGGCTGAGTTGCGATCTGAATTTATCGGACATTCCTAAAATGGGCTTATTTTACCACTCAAGTAAAGTTAATTAAGCCGATGGAACCTAACAGAACGAAAAACAAAAAACCGAAATCGATTACGGCAACATGTTAGTCAATCGATCGATGGACGCTGGCTATGCGCCTGCGGTTGGGCTTTTGTCAGGTTTTGCATGTGGAACCTGATGGCCTCAACATCCGATGATTCGATTGTCGTCATGCCATGTGAACATTTGCACGGTCATGGGACGTTGTGCTTTGCCACGCATTCAATTCCGCGGAATTGGGTTGATCAAATGGAAATGGCTCCCAATTCAGACCAGTCCTTCTAAACTGCCAAATACTGCACGGTGAATTGTCAGCCCCTGAGCGGGTATGTCAGAACCGGCCTGAGGTCAACGCACAGGGAGTAACAACCAGGCACCTGCCAGCGCTGCGAGAAAAAACGGTAAACGCCAGCGCGAACCACAACCTGATGATCGGTAACAACTTGAAAATATCATTCAGAAAATGGACCATTTTTGAAAAGCAAGCAACGAGCAGAAGGTGCCGATACCAAATTTCAAGAATCACTCAAGCGACCACGCAAAACAGGATCGCGAGAAAGGATGAGGCAGTCATCAACCCTGACTGTGGCCGAGTGCGCATGGTTATCGGTTCTATCGCGAAGTTTTGATGCATCAATAATTTGCTTAGCCAGGGATGGGGTTGCTCTCATCAGAATGAATCACAATATTTGCGGGCTTTTATCGCACTGCACCGGAAAAAAATTTAAACTGACCCCAATCGACCCAGCTAATATCATGACAGAATCAGGCATAGGATACCCATTTATCGGAAACCCCTCGATATATTAGTTAAAACAGCAAGGACTTGAGATGGAAGCTTCAATTAACAAACATCATAAGCTATCGGCAGCAGGAGTATTGGTCGGACTTGGAATTATTTATGGAGACATAGGTACTTCGCCCATTTATACAATCAAGTTCATTGTTGGAGACAGGCCCGTAACAGAAGACCTGATCCTTGGCGGCCTGTCCTGTATCTTCTGGACGTTGGCACTCATCACAACAATAAAATACATCT
>JBMOKS010000079.1:0-3860 GCA_049324355.1 Bacteroidota bacterium | reverse complement strand
AGGCAGGTACATAAGAGTGTTCCAAATTCTTATAGCAGAACATCACGGCCACCGGCGTTCTTTCTTCACGATTGTCGTACTCTTTCTTCAGGTATAAGGTGATAAACTCCCAGTTAGGGTTAGCAGACATCTCGGTAAACAATCCTTTAGGGAAATTGAAAGTATTCAGATCGAAGTTTCGTGCTTTCACATTCTCGAACAATGTATAAAATACGTCGAGTTCTTTTTCAGTAGCCGTAGACTGGTGTACTACATCAAAGTACTTTTCATAAGGGAGAATGTCGGTCTTAAAGTGTTTTCTCGAACGCGACGACAACGAGGCCATATATCCTTCAGTGTCTTTCCACGACAAATCCTGTACGATACAAGACTCAGGCATGCTGATCCTGATGAAGCCCTGGTTGTGCAAGAACTCGTTTATCTCTGCATCGTCTTCAAAGTCGCGCAACACCGTCATCGCTGTATCCTGGGACTCTGGCATAGTATCGACCTTATTCAGAAACATCATAAACGCATCGCGCCACAATGCATGCGACTTATCGAGGAAATAATGCTGGCCTTCGGTGAATAACGAACCCATGGCTACAACGTTAGAAGTTAGGTAGTAGGGATCATGTTTACGCTTTTCCTCGGCCAGAATAGAAACTGAAGCGGGCGCAAGAATGTCGTCTTTCCAAAGTGTTTTCGTTACGAAAGTTGCCAACACCGGATTCTTTTGTTTGTCGCGAATCACAAAATAGTTGAAAGCATAGTTGTGTTCGGCTTTTGCGTTGCCAGAGAACGCTTTCTCCAGAAACCTCAATCCCTCCCAATCGAACACACCTTGCTGACCCAACAACTTATTCCACTCATTCTTATCGATATTCACAATGCTAGTCTCGTGCTGAAGGATAAGTTCTGTTGTTGTCTTCACGATCTCAGCTTCTTGCACGAATGGCATCTTAAAAGCGGCTCTCACTTTGTTCTTGGTCGTTCCGGTTTCTTCAAGTGCTTTGGGGTAGTGATACACCATCGCTTCCACCAACCCCTTCATCTCTTCTCTTTCGTTGTGACGCGAGATCGTAATCCGCACGCCGGTGTTTTTCACCGGCACTGCAGGGTAAAGCCCGAGGTTCACATAGTAACCGTCGTTGATCAGGCGGTTTACAAAATTATATCCCGTAGCCAACGTACCCGTTCCGATGTAAAACACAGGGCACTCGTTGTGTTCAACCAATGGCAGATCTGTTTCTTTCAGCAGGCTGTTGAAATAGTTAATGCGATCGAACAATTGTGATTGCATCTCGTAGATCTCATCGCTCAAGTGAATCTTGGCAGACGCCAGCGCGGCGGCGGCCGATGCGGGTTCCAACTGAGCAGAGAAAGTCAGTGGCCCACCGAAGTTCTTGATCTTGCGGTGAAGCTCCTCGTTGGAAGTAATTAATACCGCGCCACTGGCACCGAATGTTTTACTGAGGGTACCAAACACCAGCACATTCTCAGGGAGAGTTCCCAGCTTGCTCATCACATATCCGGTTCCATTCTTGCCGGCCCAACTCATGCCATGCACATCGTCGAAATACAGGTGAAGCTGAGGATGTTTTTTGCATAGCTCCAGCAACTGAGGAATGGGCGCACAATCGCCGTACATGGAATACACACCGTCGGCCATGTACCAGATCTTGGTACAGCGAGTAGAAAGTTCTTTGATCTTCTCTTCCAGCATCGTAAGGTTGCTGTGCCTGATCATCTCTACAGGAATACCGCGGGTCTTCAGCACTTGGGCAGCGCTTTGTACGCTCCAATGCACCTGATGATCGAGTATTACGCCGTCCTCATCTCTGACGATGCAAGGGATTACACCCAGGTGCCCCAGCGTACTGTTTTTGGTAACGATCACAGGATAGCCGTACATCTGGTAAAGTTTCTCTTCCAGTTCCTTATAGAGGGGATGAGAAATGTAGGTTTTGGACAAAGGGAATTGTGTTCCGTATTTCCAAATGGCTTCGACCGCGGCAGTTTTGAGGCGTACATCTTGCTCGAGTCCGAGATATCCGGTGGTACCGAAGTGAAATAGATCTTTTCCTTTGATTTTCACTTTGCGACCGGTCAATTCTTCATCTTCGGTATACAGGTGAAGAACTCCACACTTCTTTGCATCTGAAAAAACTTCGTCAACGGTGTCGAGGAAGTTGTTGTGCTTGATTTTTGCCATGGCTGAAAATTGTTTGGGTGTTTGTTGTTGCTTGTTTGTTGTTGTCGTGATTAGCGATTCAAACTTCCGGCAAAAAAGAACAACAAAAAAAAATGGCGCGTAGGCCACACGGAATATGGTGTAAGGTAGGGGTTGGCTTTAAAAGAAATAGTGGAGAAAATTGTACTTTGTTGTATATTCCGGTAAAGATCACGTCATTTAGATAACCTTTCCTCGCACGCCCCATGAAGGAACACTATTTTGAAAATGATTTTGCCGAATTCTGGGTTGAAAACGGCATACTTTTCTTTGTTTACAAACAGGGTGTAACACTTGATGTTGAGGCCGCCAAACGTATCGTTGCGGATCGTGTGAAAGCCCAAAAAAACGTGTCCTACCCCGTTTTTTGCGACATGCGGGGCATTAAAGACATCGACAAAAATGCCCGCGATTACCTCGCTAAAGAGGGCTCCCAACTGGTCAAAGCCGTAGGGGTTTTGATCGAATCGCCAGTCACTAAAATCATGGGAAACTTTTATCTGAAGATCAACCAACCGTTGACTCCAACCCGTATGTTTACGGATAAGAATAATGCCTTGGAGTTTCTCGCTCTACATAGAAACACGTAGATCGTCTAAGTATCCATTTCTTTCATTTTTTAATGATTTTCCAATCATTCCGAGAGTAATGTTTTGCCGCTTTTGAACGTTTACAAAAACAGCCGGTCTGCTACTTTTGGGTATTCAATTTAGATTGGCAAAAAAATGCATTAGTCAAATAGAAAACACCCAAATCAAAGACCCATTATGATACGTGAAATGAACAGAATTGACCTTATCACCCGGCTGATCTTCGAGATCGCCAGTGGTAACTACAATTACGAAATTGAGAGAACCGATAACGAAGACGAACTCGATGCCATCGTTACCGGTATCAACATGCTCGGTGAAGAACTTAAAGCTTCTACTGTATCACGCGATTATATGGACAGCATCTATAAAGGTGTTGTCGACATGTTGTTTGTACTCGACCAGGATTACCGCATTCAATCCCTGAATTCGGCCGTAACCGAATCGTTGGGCATTGAAGGATACCTGATGGCTGGCAGTCATTTCCAAACCATGATCCATCCCGACTCTGAGGCGTCCTTTCAAACGATGGAGGCGGAGTTGAAGCAAAACAAGAGTATTAAGAATATTGAGTTAATGTTGAAAACAAAAGAGGGATTTCCCATTCCTACCTCATGCTCTGTATCGTCCATATATGATACACGTGAACAAAAAAACGGTATTCTCATTATAGCCAAGGACATCACCTTTCAGAAGAAAGCCGAAGAAGAACTCCGCAGAGCAAAGGAATTTGCTGAAGCTGCAAACGTAGCGAAGAGCCGTTTCCTGGCCAATATGAGCCATGAGATCAGAACACCGCTGAACGGCATCATGGGTATGACCGAAATTCTGCTGGGAGAAAGTCAGGATCCAACCCATAAAGAATACCTGGAGATCATCCGCACTTCAAGCCGGAACCTCACACGATTGATCAATGACATACTCGACCTGAGCAAGATTGAAAGCGGAAAATTAAATCTCGAGCATATCTCTTTCAATTTCGCCGACACACTCACCTCAAACCTGCATTCATATAAGCACCTCGCTAAACAAAAAGGACTTATGCTCAATTATCATAT
>JBMOKS010000078.1:3059-3861 GCA_049324355.1 Bacteroidota bacterium | reverse complement strand
GTTCTTTTCCCCACTCACACAGTCCGTGTAGGTGAACCATTAATTTTTTGCCGCTCAGGGTTAAATGATACTCCACCTTGAGCGGGACTTGTTGATAAATAGTTTTTGTCAGCAAGCCTGCAGCCAACAAGGCATTCAGGTTGCCCGACAATACATTGTCTGTGATCCCCTCCAGACTGGATTTAAGTTGCGAAAACCGGTTGACGCCGTTTTCAATCAGTATAAGTATTTCCGCCATCCAGCGTTTGCCCGTCAGCTTAAGTACCTTGTTCAACACACATCGTTCTTCCAGCACCAGCTCGTTGAGGCGGTTCGATGAATTTAGTTTTAGTGCCATACTCCCTTTTTTATGAGTAACTCATTCCGAAACCTTTGCAGCTCCAGAACGGTTCATGTCCCTATCTTTACAAAACACTTGCTGAGATCTATTGATCTCGCACCAATAAAAATATGAAATATCCATTTATCAAGTGCACCAAAGGCATGACAACTTGGATATTCCCTGTCTGCCGACAGGCAGGATGTGTTCCATAAAAATTAAACACTATCAACGCATGAAAGAAGTAACGATAAAAATAATCAACGCCTTTAGCATCCAGGGCACGGGCGGCAATCCTGCGGGCGTTGTGCTAAACGCCGACAACCTGTCACCTGCAGAGAAGCAACGTGTTGCAGCAGCCACCGGATTATCTGAAACTGCGTTCGTATCCCGTTCCAATCAGGCCGATTTTAAGCTCGACTTCTTTACACCTGTAAGACAAATTGCACATTGTGGACACGCTACCATTGCCACGTTTTCTCA
>JBMOKS010000078.1:0-3049 GCA_049324355.1 Bacteroidota bacterium | reverse complement strand
GTTGATCGGCGGTGACAGATCCTCGAAAGAAACCATCGACGGAAACCGCGACATATTTTTGAAAAACGGCCTGACCTATATGGAACAGACAGCTCCTTCTTACATTCCCGTAGAAAATGCGCTACCCGAGATACTCGGTTCATTGAATTTATCGGAAACAGATCTTCTCGAACATCATCTGCCGGTCATCGTAAATACCGGCAACTCATTCCTGATCGTGCCCGTGGCAAACACAAAGATCCTACAAGCGATCAAACCGGACCTTGACCGCATCGCCCGGTATTCCGAAAAAATGGGGCTGATAGGATATTATGTATTCAGTCCGTCAGACGAAGCTTCTATAGCTGCGACTGCCCGCATGTTTGGTCCGTACTATGGCATCGTAGAAGAAGCCGCAACCGGGATGGCGGCCGGACCGCTCGCCAGTTACCTTTACGATTATCATCTCACCCAAAATACGCAGCTCACCATAAAACAGGGTGAATTTATGCCAACACCATCTCCCAGCCTTATCCATGTAGAGCTCGTGACAGAAAACGGCAAGATCAACAGACTCTACGCCGGCGGCGACGCTTTCGTTTCCACGGAAAAGTCGGTAACCATCTGATTTAACTAAAAAAAAATTCAAGCGCTGTCCTGTTTCCCCAACCTCATTTGTTATAGGATTGTAAACAACAATTCAAATAACATGAGAAAACTATCAGTATTTAATTTTATCACACTCAATGGCTTCTACAAGGGTCCAGGAGGAGACATCAGCTGGCATAAACATGGGCAGGGCGACGACGAGCGCGAATTTGCCGCTCACGGCGCACAATCCGAAAGTGTTCTACTCTTCGGTCGGGTGACATACGAAATGATGGCGAGCTATTGGCCTACGGAGCAGGCCCTTAAAAATGATCGCGCCGTAGCAGAAGGGATGAATAAGTCGGAGAAAATCGTTTTTTCGAAAACATTGAAAAAGCCAGACTGGAGCAACACGCGCGTGATCAAAGATAACATCGTGGAAGAAATCAGGAAGCTGAAGAAAACACCGGGAAACGATCTCACCATTCTCGGAAGCGGAAGCATCGTAAGCCTTTTCGCCGAACACGGCCTGATAGACACCTACCAGTTCATGGTCGATCCGCTGGTCATCGGCAGCGGCACGCCCATATTCCATAACATCAAAAAAATCCTTGACCTTAGGCTGATTGAAAACAGAGCTTTTAAAAGCGGTGTATTGTTACTGGGTTACGAGCCCGCCAAAAAATAATTATCAGTACATTTAATAAAAAAAACCAATGGAAGAATTCATCATCCTGATGCGCCTTGATCTCCTCACCAAAGAGGCTCAACCCTCTCCGGAACAAATGCAAGTTTATATGAAACAGTATCATGACTGGGTGGGTGGTATAGCAGCACAAAATAAGTTCAGTGGTGGTAAAGGGTTGTCTACCGAGGGCAAGGTCATAAAGTCCGGCCAGGTGATCACCGACGGCCCGTTTGTGGAGATCAAAGAATCCATTGCAGGCTTTATTATGATCAAAGCTAAAGATTTCGCCGAAGCCGTAAGCCTGGCAAAAAGCTGCCCGATCTTGAATGGTGAAGGAAACAGCGTGGAGGTGAGGAAAGTCGTTTCAGCCCATAATTTGGAATGACCAAATTCAGAATGACGAGTGGCGAATTCAAACAACAACGACCTCATACCTCACCTGTTCAGAACGGAGTACCGGAAAATAGTTTCTGTGCTGGGAAAACACTTTGGGTTCGCTCAGATAGAAATTGCCGAAGACATTACCAGTGATACTTTTCTTACGGCGTCACAGACGTGGGGAATTGAAGGGGCCCCTTCCAACCCTACCGCTTGGCTTTACAATGTGGCCAAAAACAAAGCTATTAATCACTTAAAAAGAAACGCACTCTTCGAAAACAAGATCTCGATGGAGATCAGGAACAACGAACCTGTCACCTGCGAAAGCGAGATCGATTTGTCGCCGCAGAACATCAACGACAGTCAATTACAAATGATGTTTGCCATTTGCCATCCTTCTATTTCTACGGAAGCACAGATATCGTTATCGCTGCGTATCCTGTGTGGGTTTGGCATAGAAGAAATTGCCGACGCTTTTCTTACCAGCAAAGAAACGATCAACAAGCGACTTCAGCGGGCCAAGGAAAAACTCCGTGAAGAAAAGATCAGGCTCTCTCCTGTTGTTGTAGGACCAAAAGATATCGACGAGCAGCTCGATCCGGTGCTGACCACGATCTACCTTTTGTTCAATGAAGGATACTACTCAATCAGTCAGCACAAGACCCTCCGTCGCGATCTTTGCCTTGAAGCCATCCGTCTTTGCACGATGTTGGTTGAAAACAAGATCACAAACCTACCACAAGTCAACGCACTGCTGGCGCTGATGTGTTTTCATGCTTCGCGGTTTGATGCCCGACTAGGCGAAAGTGGCGAACTCATCCTTTATAACGAACAAAATACCGATTTGTGGAATGCCGATCTGATCAGCAAAGGCGCGTATTTTCTGAATTGTGCCGCCAGCGGAAACAAGATCTCCAAATATCACCTGGAGGCCGGCATCGCTTACTGGCACACGCAAAAAGCAGACACGCATGAAAAGTGGGAAAACATCCTTCAACTCTATAACCGGTTACTGCAGGTTGAATATTCCCCTATCGCCGCGCTCAACCGAACGTTTGCGCTTTCGAAAGCCAATGGAAAACCGGAAGCTATCGCCGAAGCTGAAAAACTAAACCTGGCCGACAATCATTTGTACTTTGCCTTGTTGGGTGAGCTTTATACGGATGTTGACAATAAAAAGGCAAAGGTGAATTTTCAACAAGCGTTTTCGTTAGCCCGAACACAAGCTGAGCAACAAGCTATTCAAAGGAGGATCGATAAATTGTGATCCCTGATGTCTTAGCGGCTTCGCGGCCGAAGAGGGACTTTGCCACAAAGACACTAAGACAATAAGGACCCACTTTTCCCTCGCAAGAGGACTCTGAGCCTGACTCAACCTAGTTCTTTATAATGCACAATTCGGACTTTGTCATTTGC
>JBMOKS010000077.1:0-3861 GCA_049324355.1 Bacteroidota bacterium | reverse complement strand
TCGGCGCCGTAACGGATGATGGAGGCGGCGATGCGGCCCTTGCCGATCCCGGTTTGGTCTCCGATGATCATGCCGACACCACGCTCTTCGATGTTATAGACCGACATGGCCACGGCATCGATCTGCTCGGCTGACAATGCTTTGCACAGCTCAGCTTTATTTTTGTAATTGAGTTTGATTCTAACGTACTCGTCAATATCACCTCCGACGGCTTCCTTTACAGCTTGTAAGGCATGATGTGTTTCATAACCCATTGAATCGGGCACTACGGTTTGCAGCACCACACAACTGTCGGAAGCCGGAGTGTAGGGCATGCCGAGGTAGTCATTGAACTGTAATTTTTCCAGTTCGCGAGCCAGGGCGTCTGCTTCATGTTCCAGGTTCCGATTATTCGCCGGAATCTTTCTTTGTTTTGTAACCGCTATCACGCGCTCAAACAGTTCATCGAATGACTGCACGACGTCTTCCAGCTCACGGTTTCTGATGGGAGCGGCACCGAAAGGCTTTTCTTTGCGGCTGTCAATTAGTATCAATCGAACATCGAAAGCCGTCCCTTGCCGCGAATACAGTTTTTGCCCATCGATGTTGATCAAGTCCACCACATTGTATCGACTGTAGAGGTAGTTGAAGAAAATCCGATTCTTGCCAAGTTGAATTCTGCCTTTGCGATCCCACCGGGTATGTCCGCCGATGATGATGGCTGCCTTTCCGTTATCCTTCATGCAGTCCAGGGCTCGCAGGGCCATAAGATGATCGAGAACCTGGATTTTGAAACTTTCATATTTCACATCGTGGTTGAGGATTCCAAACGGTGGATTGGTCAACACCGCGTCAAATCTTTTTTGAAAGCGAGTGAAGGGCTTAGTGGCGTCTTGTTTTAAGACCTGACTATAACCTTGGCTTGAGAGATTTGATCGTCTCAAGTCATCGATTTCATTGACAACTATTCGCGATGGCTGTCCCGCAATGGTTAAGAGCCCGTTTCCTGCCGAGGGTTCAAATGCAACAATATTCTGATTTAAATTCACAAATATCCCGGCCAGAAAAGCGATTGGCGCGGGAGTGCTGTATTGCTGAAGGAGAATACTTTGACTGGTGCGATGTGAAAGATTAACCTGACTTTTGTACAGGTTGACCAGCGATTGAAATTTTTCTTCCAACGTGGAAAAGGAGTTTGCAAGCTCCCGTGCCTTACGGACGATGGCAAGTTCGGTGAACTCTTTAACTTCTGTTTTATCGACGATCCCAAAGGAAGCGGCAAGCTTCTCAACAGATTTTTTGTTATGCCTTACAGACCCCGAAAGGTCATCGAGCATTTGCCGAATGAACAATTCCTTTTTATCCCTTTTGCCTTTCGCTGCTTGCATGCTTGTTATCCGAATGTTGCACCAAGGTAGAGCGGGAGAAAAAAGAAGGTGACTACATTGAGGAAGAATAGGGAAGAAACAAAATAACTTTGTTCATCTTTTAGGCAAACTTATCAATAGCGCTGCGTTCGGTAAGATACGTTCGGAAAAAGTAAAAAATCGCCGAAAACCGTCTGAATAGTTGCAAGATGAAGACATAAAAAAACCTCGCCCGGGAAGGGCGAGGTGGTAGTTTTAGAATCAATATATTTTGCGTGGATATATTATTTCCACATTGGGGAACGGTCCGAGTTCTTCAATGATAATGATCACCTGATTTACCGTGAAGTAGTGTCCAACACGTGTGCCTACCTTCGATTCAATTTTTTTCAAGTGTCCTTTAAAGATCCTGTAAGTAACTTCGTAAAGCTCCGCCAACTGCCTTGCTGTGCAAGGCCTCACCATCCAAGTCTTCATTTTATATAGAATAGGGGTTAAGTGTAGATGCTAAGTTAGATTAAAGCCATCAGGAGAGAATTATCCTCTCATGCAGGATGCAGTGTAGGTGGAGTTTCCATAACGAGATTTAAGTTTAGTTCAGCACAAATACTCAAAAATGATAAACGTATCTCTAAGTGAAATTTTACGTGGATGGTTCAAAAAAGTTTGATGCGGTGAAATATTGTGAGATTGTCTTTGATGAAAGAAAGGTTTCACTCTTGGGGAAAAATATGTTTTTTGCGACGCGCATAAGTTATCCGGGTTACCTATTCCGACCATGTGTTGCTTTATTTGACGATGAATAAACAGTTGGAAACGATCAGCCTTATATTGATTTACCGATGAAAAAACGTTCCAGTGAGTCGCCGGCAAGATGGGAAAAGGTCAAAAGGAATTAAAGGATGATGAAAAATCGTGCAATCTGAGCACACATGCCTTAACGCCACCTTGCTCTAAGCGCTTTGTTCGAATAGATCTTTAGGAATAAATTAGCCGAAGTACTTTGAGACAAGGAATAAAAATGGGAATCGACGCAAAGGACACTTTTTGGAAAGAGAACATCGTGAAGCTCAAACGCTATTACGCCGAACATGGAGACTATTTCGTGCCACCAAATTGGAAGCAGGACAGGAAGCTGGCGACCTGGACGGAAAATATACGCAAACACCCTAAGCGCCTGCCCGCAAAGCGACTCAAGGAACTCAAGAAGCTAGGTTTTGTCTTCGACATGCCGAAAGACTGGAACGGAATGTTTCTGCGCCTTGAGCAGTTTTTTGAAACATACGGCCATTCTTTTGTTCCTTCGAACCAGAAGGGTTTGGAAGACTTGTTTGATTGGACCGTTACCCAACGGAAGGCCAGGCGGATTCTCAGCGCCCGTCAAATTGATCACCTTGACAGTGTTCAGTTTGAATGGGATGAGCTAAAAGATGATGACTTAAGGTGGGAATTCCATTATGGGGAGTTGCTGGATTTCAAGAAGGAGCATGGTCATACCAATGTTCCTGAAGGATATAAGAGGAATCAAGTGTTAGCCGGGTGGGTCTCTCGCCAGAGAAGCAAGTATAAAAAAGGTGAGCTATCCAAAGAAAGGATCCGACGGCTTGAAGGGATTGGCTTTCTGCTCAGGTACCGTGATCAAAACTGGGAAAATCGATTTAAAGAGCTTGTCGCGTATAAAAGAGAGCACAGACACCTGGACAGGTTTCAGATCAGGAGAGACAATTATACGTTAGGCCTTTGGATACATACGCAGCTCTCACGAATAGGCACCATGTCTGATTACCGGAAGAAGAAGCTGACTACTTTGGGCCTGAAGCTGGAGAAGGGAGACACATACTCGGAGCGGTGGAATGCTATGTTTGAAAAACTCAAGGCTTTTGTTAAAGAGCATGGACATTTCAGCGTTTCCAGAAAATATGATTACCGCCTCATGGTGTGGATATCCAGGAACAGAGCCCTCAAGGCCAAAGGTAATCTTAGTAAGGAACGGATAAAAAAGCTGGAAGGGCTGGGTTTCAAATGGCGTCATGAGACCTTCGCCGATCTATGGAAAACGGGGTATGCTAAGCTCGTTGCTTTTAAGAAAAAACACGGACATACAAACGTGCCCAAACACGATGTTGAGCTTTACGAATGGCTTCAGGCTAAAAAGAAAGGCAAGAGAGAAGGGACCCTCCGACGTGATCGTGAAGAAATATTATCAAAGCTGGGCGTGCTCTGGAGCGGTGAATTTGAAAAGAAAAAAATGGAGCGATGGAACGAGATGTTTCAAAAATTTAAAGCCCTAAAAGAGAAATACCAAGACAAGTATCACCTTAAGCTCAGGCAACTTCCGGAGTTGCGCTATTGGGTGAACCGGCAGTCACATAATAAATCCAAACTGTCGGCGGTGAAGAAGAAAATGCTTGATGGTATTCAATTTCCCTGGCACCGCACGGGAAATCTGAACGATGAGCTTTGGGACGTGCAATACCAAAAACTCCTGAGCTTTAAGAAAAAATATGGGCATTGT
>JBMOKS010000076.1:0-3869 GCA_049324355.1 Bacteroidota bacterium | reverse complement strand
TGAACATTCTCTGTCACTTTTAGCCATTCCTTAATGGGTTGCGAAATAAAAAGGGGAATTGTTCTCTCCACATCGTTAAGGTCGTAAAGCGGAAGGGCAGTTTTATGTTTGCTATAGCCGAAACGATTGGCATGTGTTGCCTCTTCTTCCTGTATTTTGGCGCTATCCTCCAAAATAATTTTGGCAATTTCGCAAGTAGGTGTGGTACACCATATCGGGCCGTTGAATCCTTCTTTTACCAATCGAGGTAAGTGTCCCACATGGTCAAGATGGCCATGGGTAATCATTACCAGATCAATTGACAATGGGTCAACGGGAAACTTATCCCAATTCAACACTCGCAATTGCTTGAGTCCCTGAAACAGACCGCAGTCAATCAATATGTTGGTATCGTTAGCCTGGAGCAAATATTTTGATCCTGTTACCGTACCAGCAGCACCTAAAAATGTTAACCTTAATACGTTTTTCATTGTCTTACCAGTTTGAGACTTTTTGCAATCTGGATAACAATCAACGACAGCAGACTCATACCAATCGAGATACCCCAGTCTTCATTTGACATTGGAAAAATATCCAACGCCTTTCTTACTATCTCCACCTGGTAAGAAATGAAAAGCAATGCCACACATGCCACAACCGCATACCAGACATAACGGTTCTTCATGACCTCACTGGAAAAGAATCTGGAGCCAGCGGCATTCATGTTGAATACATGCAGGATTTGTGAGAAGATGAGTGTAAAGAACAAGATGTTATTGCAAAGTTCAGGGTTCCAGGTTTCCGACTTGTGAACAGTAAAATGACTTATGAACACTGCACCTAAGGTTGTCAAGGTGATGATCACAGAATATACAATAATTGCGGTCCATCGTTTGGTATCGATAATGGGTTCATCCGTATTGCGGGGAGGCTGTTTCATAATAGAAGCGCCACCGGCTGTTACACCAAGAGCAAGCGCAGGAAGGACATCGGTGATGATGTTGATGTAGAGAATCTGTAAAGGAAAGAGTTGAAAATGAAGATTGAGCACGGATGCAACGGCAATCACAAAGAGTTCGCTTAGGTTACAAGACAAAAGAAAAATAACAAACTTCCTGATGTTATCGAATATGATGCGGCCCTGACGGATGGCCAGCACAATGGAAGAGAACGAGTCGTCTTTCAAAACCATGTCGGCCACTTCTTGGGCAACTTGCGTACCGCGTAAGCCCATCGCTATTCCGATGTCAGATTTTTTAAGGGCAGGCGCATCGTTCACCCCATCACCGGTCATTCCTACTATGTGTTTTCTGTCTTGCAACACATTCACCAGATCAAGTTTTTGTTTGGGGCTTACACGAGCGAATACTGTGGCTCCCACCCAATTGTCTTTCTCATCTTCTGAAAGATGATCATAGTCTTTCATGTCTTTACCAGTCATGACGGGCCGGTCCACCTGATCCAAAATTCCCAGTTGTCGTCCGATATTTTCGGCTGTGGCCGGATGGTCACCGGTTATCATAATCACCTTAATGCCTGCCGACTTACATTCCTTCACGGCACCGAAAACATCGGCCCGGGGTGGGTCGATCATGCCAATCAATCCGGCAAATACTAAATTAGAGGCCAAAGAATCCTCACCATTGCTGGCCATGCGTGTTGCAGCCGCGATCACTCGGTAACCTGATGCTGAAAGTTTTTCAGCTTCCAATAACAGGTTTTTTTTCAGGGCTCCATGGAGCTCAAATTCTTCCGTGCCATTGATAACGTATGTGCACTTATCTAGCAATTCTTCTGCGGCACCCTTTGCATAAATCAATGATTTACCTTCGGTTGTTTGATGCCGTGTAGCCATGACTTTGGTTTCCGAGGAAAATGGTTCTTCCTGTACTACCGGGTTTTCCTTTCGCATCGCTTCTATGGAAGTTCCCTGAGTGATGGCAAATTTCAGGAGCCCCACTTCAAGCGGATCACCGGTTTCACTTCCATTTACACCAAGGGCGGCTGTGTTGCATAGCACAGAACATGCTAAAACCCGTTGGAATGCCGGGTCATCAGAATTGACAATTTTTCCATTGCTTACATCGTACTTGCCGGAAGGCGTTACGATAACATGTACCTCAATTTTGTTTTGGGTTAGGGTTCCTGTTTTATCGGTGCAAATCACGTTGGTACCACCAAGGGTCTCTACAGCCGATAATTTCTTCACGATCACATTGTGCCGGGCCATTTTCATCATTCCCTGGGCAAGAGCTAATGTGGCGACAATGGGCAAGCCTTCAGGCACGGCTGCCACTGCCAGCGCGATAGAAGTCTCCAGCATTTCAAGAATATGCTGACCGTTGAGAATGCCAGCAAAGAAAATGATCACCACCAGCGCAACCGTAATCTTGATCAGTTTCTTGCTGAACTGCTCCAGTTTCCTTTCCAGCGGTGTAGCTGCCTGTTCAGCCGATTGTACGAGACTGGCAATCCTGCCGAGTTCAGTTTGCATACCCGTACCAGTAATGACTCCATAAGCGTTTCCCTTCGTAACAAATGTGCCTTTGTAAAGCATGTTGATTCGTTCGGCCAGTGTGGTATCTTCCTTGAGTTGAGATACTTTTTTTTCCACAGGGATCGACTCACCCGTAAGGGCTGCTTCATCAACCTGTAACTGTGAAGAACGAAATATCCGCCCGTCTGCGGGGACCATATCACCAGCTTCAAGAAATATCAGATCACCTGGCACAAGTTCCTCTGCATTGACCTCTTTCAACTCTCCATCGCGAATAACCTTGGCGGGAAGAACAGACAATTTTTTCAATGCTTCCATCGACCGCTCCGCCTGGTATTCCATGTAGAATCCGATAATGGAATTAATGAAGATAACAACAAGAATGGCAGCACCATCGAGCCACTCCTGAAAGAAAAATGAAAGACCCGCTGCGAGGATGAGCAGATAGACGATGGGACTATTGAACTGCCGCATAAAAACTACCAACAGGCTTTTCTTTTTCTCATGCGTAATAGAATTGTTTCCAAATTGTTTCAATCTCTGCGTGGATACTTCCCCGCTAAGGCCGCGGGTGCCATCAGTTTCGAGTGATTGCAGCACGTCTTCCAGAGGACTGCTATGAACTACTTGTTTAAAGATGTCAGTGTTGATCATGTTGTATAAGTTTATGACATAGTTGATGGCCTTCTTCCAGAACTTCCTTTATCCGGAGGACAGGAAGGTTTATCTGCCGGAGATATGCGGGATTGTGACATATATCGCGGCACAAAACAATTTTCTTCTCCAGTAATAATTTCTTTTCCTGTTGGGTGAGCGTGGTAAGACATGTAAGGGGATAAAGACCTGTTTCCTCAATCATTTCACGCAGGCTTCCACGTTGAGGAAAATCAAGGCTTACGAGATTCAGCCCTGAGCATGCCGCATATTTAATTGCGTCTGTGGTAAACCGGGTGTTGGTTACCACCCAGCCTTGATGAAATTTTTCTCCGTGACCAGGAATTAATTTCCAGCGCGCTTCCACATCGTGAAATCGCGCTTGTATGTAAAGTGGAATCTTAACATCGCAGACCATACCCGGGCTGTTGTGATATTTGCATTCAACCATGAAATGACGGTCATCTTTCTGAGCAATTACATCTACTTCATGATTCACACAATGTCCTTCCACTATTTTTCCCACTTGAACCTCGAAATTCTTTTGCTTAAGAATTTCCGATACATATAATTCAAAGGGAAAGCCTGACGGTCCTAGTTCCATGATACCATTTTTGAGATGGTAACGTCCTGCCACCGGCCGGGCAGCACGCCTTAACAATTCGTGAGCTTTTTTATAAATGTGTTTGGTAGACATTCCGTTTCGGAGGCCTTTTGCGACTTCTGATGCTACCTTCTC
>JBMOKS010000075.1:2066-3870 GCA_049324355.1 Bacteroidota bacterium | reverse complement strand
TTTTTCCGTTTTATAAAAGCTTCATTGCCGGAAGGAATTTTTTATGTTAAGTTTCATCGTTAACCTATGAATGTTATGAAACTTGCTCTGCATTTCTCTCTCCCGTTGCTACTCATCCTGCCAGTGTATGTATACGGCCAAAAAAATAAAAATCAAAAAGTAGCTCCCGTTCCGGCATCAACGGGTATCCAGGCAAAAGTTAGCGGCATGAAAGAATATCCGGGCTTGTTTACTTTCTACTACGACGAAAAAAATGACAAGCTATGGGTTGTCATTGATAAATTCGACGTCGAGTTCCTTTATGTTAATTCACTGTCTGCCGGTGTAGGTTCTAATGACATCGGCCTGGATCGTGGTCAGTTAGGTGCCGAACGTATTGTGAAATTTGATCGTCGTGGCCCTAAAATATTGATGCTGGAACCCAACTATCGCTACCGCGCGGTTTCGAATAATGAAGCCGAACGTAAGGCTGTGGAAGAGGCTTTCGCCCAATCTGTGCTCTGGGGCTTCAAAGTAGAAGCCGAGGAAGACGGAAAGGTATTGGTTGACGCTACTGATTTTTTCTTGCAGGATGCGCATGATGTGATTGGCACATTGAAGTCGACGCAGCAAGGCACCTATACACTCGACCGGTCGAGATGTGCTTTTTACTTACCTCGCATCAGGAATTTCCCGCAAAATTCTGAGTTTGAAGTTACTCTCACTTTTACCGGGCAGCCCACAGGTCAATATATTCGTAGTGTTGCACCCACGGCATCGAGCATCACAGTACGTCAGCATCATTCATGGGTGCAATTGCCAGATAATGGATACAAGCCGAGGAAGTTTGATCCTCGCGCGGGATACTTTGGAATGTCGTACTACGACTACGCAACGCCCATCAATGAACCCATCGAAAAGAGATTTATCAACCGGCATAGACTTGAAAAGAAAGATCCCGCGGCTGCGGTGAGCGAGCCGGTAGAGCCGATCATCTATTATCTCGATCGTGGCACTCCTGAACCCGTCCGCTCAGCCTTATTAGACGGCGCGCGTTGGTGGAATCAGGCTTTCGAAGCAGCAGGCTATAAGGATGCTTTTAAAGTGGAGGTTATGCCAGAAGATGTTGATCCGATGGACGTCCGCTACAATGTTATACAGTGGGTTCATCGCTCCACACGCGGCTGGTCATATGGCGCATCAGTCACCGATCCGCGAACTGGCGAGATCATTAAAGGCCACGTGACCTTAGGGTCCTTGCGTGTACGCCAGGATTTTCTGATAGCCGAAGGATTGCTGGCACCCTATGAAGAAGGCAAACCGGCTTCGGAGGCCATGCAACAAATGGCGTTAGCGAGACTTCGTCAACTTTCGGCACACGAAGTAGGCCATACGCTGGGACTTGCCCACAGCTACGCGTCCAGTTCGGAGGAGCTTGCCTCCGTGATGGACTATCCCCACCCGGTAGTAAACCTCGTTGATGGAAAAATCGATCTGAGTCGCGCTTACGACAATAAGATCGGCACGTGGGATAAAGTTGCCATTGCCTACGGCTATCAGGATTTTCCCGACGGAACAAACGAGGAGGCTGCCCTGAACGAGATTATTCAGCGGTCGTTGCAAGCAGGTCTGACTTTTCTCTCCGATCAGGACGCCCGCCCGACCGGAGGAGCACACCCTTTTGCGCATTTGTGGGATAATGGAAAAGATGCTGCCGACGAATTAAATCGTGTGCTTGAAATACGTGCGGTGGCCCTGAAAAATTTTGGCGAAAAGAATATCCGTCCTGGCGTACCCTTGGCTACACTGGAGGAAGCGTTGGTGC
>JBMOKS010000075.1:0-2056 GCA_049324355.1 Bacteroidota bacterium | reverse complement strand
CTACCAGGCTGAGGCTGCGGCGAAAATGATAGGAGGGTTAAACTATCGTTATGCCCTGCGTGGCGACGGCCAATTTACAACGGAGATGATCGCGCCGGTCCAGCAGATAAAATCGATCGATGCTTTGTTGAAGACCATTTCTCCGCAGACGCTGATGCTGCCCGACCATATTCTGAAATTGATGCCGCCCCGGCCTATTGGCTACAATCGCAGCCGCGAAGTGGTGAAGATCAGAACGGATATGACTTTTGATGCGCTGGGCGCTGCAGAAAGCGCTGCCGACATGACCATCAGTTTAATGCTTCATCCGTCACGTGCGGCCAGACTGGTTGAATATCACGCCAGAAGCCCGCAACAACCTTCATTAGAGAGTGTGATTGATAGATTAATTAATGCCACGTTCAAAGCCGGGATCAAAAAGGACTACGAGGCAGCTGTCAGGATCACGGTGAACGATGTGGTGCTGACGAATCTGCTTGAACTTGCTGCAAGCAAACAAGCTTCTGCTCAGGTGAAAGCCATCGCTGGATTAAAGCTTGCACAATTGAGGTCGTGGTTGAGCGAAGTGAAGGAAACAATGCCTGAGTCTTTGAAGGCTCATTACACATTTGCGGTACAAAAGATCAACAGGTTTGAATCAAACCCCGATGAATTTCAGAATGACCAATTAGTGCAACCACCTCCGGGACAGCCCATTGGAGATATAGATGAGCTGAAGTGCGGAGATTACTAAGCGTGTAAATGAGTATATAAAATTGGAAATCTTCCACTTTATATATTCATTTTTCCTTTCGGGAAAGGGTTACCCGGCAAGATCAGTGCGGTTTAGGCGCCAATAATCGTTTATCTTTCAAAAGATAGTGGCCATGCCGGTATGTAGGTTTTTCCGTCATTTCGTATGGAAAGTCATACAATAGTTCCATTAGTTGCAAACGTTTATTAGTTGGATTTTAAACGTATTTACTGCAAAATGCCTTTTCGGGTAAAATTCGCCATTGGCTTTCTTTTGCTGTCTATTCAGTGCTTTGCTCAAAGAAATGAGACAGATAGCCTCGAAAGCCTGGTAAGGTCTGTCTCGCCGGATACCACCAAAGTGTGGTTGCTCAATAATCTGGTAACTTCATTACGTGAGAAAGACAATAACAAAGCCTTGCGCTTTGCACAACAAGCCAAGCAGCTGGCGGAGCTGCTCTCCTACAAAAAAGGATTAGCGCAAGCGTTGGAAAATCTCGGATGGATCTTGTTTCGTCAGGGTGATTACTCAAAGTCATTTCAACTTTCTACGCAAGCGTTGCGGATCAGTGAAGACCTGCAAGATAAAAGCGCAATTGCCCGGTGTCTGATCAATATCGCAGCGATCAATTACGAACAAAAGCAATATACGCTGGCGATTGAGAATTTTAAGAAAGCCTATCAGGTTGCTAAAATGGTTGACGATCACAGAACGATGGCACGCAGCCTGAATAATATCGCCTTTACATTTTTAAGGTCTGCGCGTCAACTTGATTCAGCTTATGCTTATGCCAGAGAAAGCTTTGCTGTGAGCAAAAGAATAGGTGATCCTTACATGATTGGGTTCTCGACTCACACCCTGGGCGACATCGATCTTGAAAGTGGAAACGCCAAACTGGCCTTAAAAAATTTTAATGATTGCCTGATCATAGCCGAACAGCATCATATTAATTTTTTGAAAGTTAGCAGCCTTTACCGCCTCGGCAGAGCTTATAAGATTTTGAAACAACCCGGCAAGACCGTGGCGCACCTCCATGAAAATATTGACATCGCTAAAAAGTATGGATTCAAGGATGAGTTGGAACGATCGTATAAATTATTATCCGAAACTTATTTCGACCAAGGCGATTTGAATAAGGCCTACGAATACCAGTCGATGTACCTGGCAGTTCACGATTCTTTATACGACCAGCGTAACAGCGAGCAAATGGCCTTAATGCAGGCAAGCTTCGAATCGGAATTGAAAGAGACGCAGATCGAGTTGCTTACGAAAGATGCGGCGTTGAAGGCCAACGAGATCAAGAGTCAAAAAGTGTGGTTGTAT
>JBMOKS010000074.1:0-3879 GCA_049324355.1 Bacteroidota bacterium | reverse complement strand
CAGGAAGCCGAAGTCGTGTTTGGACCCGGATCGGTAATGTACGGAAGCGATGCCATTGGTGGTGTAATGGATTTCCATACTTTACGCCCCGTGTTTGCGCAAGGTGATGGTATTTTTTTTAAAGCGAATGCAATGGGGCGTTATTCTTCAGCCAACAGCGAGCGAACAACGCACATTGACTTTAATATCGGAGCGAAAAAGTGGACCTTTCTCACAAGCATTACTCGCTCGGCCTACGATGACTTACGCATGGGATCTGACGGCCCCGAAGAATACACACGACCCGATTATGTTGTGAGGGAGGATGATGCCGACATAACGGTTGTCAATGATGACCCCGATGTTCAGGTGGGCACCAGCTATGATCAATGGAATGCGATGCAAAAGATTAGCTTTCAGCCCAATGATTGGACAAACCTCTCGTATGCATTTCATTATTCGCGAACATCAGATTATGGCCGATATGACCGGTTGATCCAGAAAGACGCCGGAAAATTTACTAGTGGAGAGTGGTACTACGGGCCCCAAAAGTGGATGATGCACTCGCTCAACCTGCGATTTTCAAAACCAACTGCCTTGTTTGATGAAACTCGATTGATATTGGCTTTGCAGGATTTTGAAGAGAGCCGGCATAACCGCGGATTCGGAGCAACACGACGAACGGATCGGACCGAAAAAGTAAGGGCTTTTTCTGTGAACCTTGATCTGGACAAAAAACTCAGCGATCTCATTACTTTTTATTACGGCACCGAGTTTGTAACAAACTCCGTGAATTCTATAGCGAGCCGTCAACATGTAACGAGCGGAGAAATCACACCGGCCTCAACACGTTATCCCGATGGTGCTGATTGGCGCAGTTTTGCGGGATACATTAGCCTTAAAATCAAACCCAATGAAAAATGGCTGATCAACCTCAGCAACCGATTTACCTCTGTCTATACCCACGCCGTATTCGATAAAACGTTCTTTAATTTTCAATTCGATGATGCAACGCTGAAAAACAAGTCGCTCAACGGAAGCATCGGATTAGTTTACAGCCCTTCAACTATGCTAAAGCTGTACTCCAATCTATCGTCAGGTTTCAGGGCGCCTAATGTGGATGATATCGGAAAGGTGTTTGATTCGGCGCCAGGCAACGTTGTTGTGCCTAATTCTGCCCTGGAGCCTGAACGTGCCTACAATATTGAAGCAGGTTTGGCAGCCTTTCTTGGCGACGCTGTGAAAGTTGACCTGACCGCGTATCATACCACCATGGACAATGCAATTGCGCGTGGACCTTCTACTTTCAATGGCCAGGATAGTATCGACTACGACGGTGTTCTCAGCCGGGTATTATCGCAGCAAAATATTGGCGAGGTTCAGATCTGGGGCGTTCAAGCCGGAATACACTGGCAGCTGTCCGAGGCCTTGGCGATTCGATCAAATCTGAACATCCAAAAAGGCAAGGAAAAAGATCCGACTACCGGCGAAAACTTTTCGCCTACGCATGTTGCACCTACGTTCGGTTCTACAAACTTTGTCTATTCCAGGAATAGACTACGGGCTGAATTATACGCCGTTTATAACGGAGAAATCGCCTACGATGATCTTGCATTAACAGAAAGAGCAGATCGTCATCTTTACGCGCAAGACGGTAATGGCAATCCTTACGCGCCCTCCTGGTGGACCCTAAACGCCAAAGCGCAGTATGGTCTGAATAAATATCTCAGTTTTTCAGCGGGTGTCGAGAATATTCTTGACAAACGTTATCGTCCCTACTCGTCAGGCATTACGGCAGCCGGCCTGAATTTCATTTTATCGGTTCGCGCCACTTTTTAACAAGGTCTTAAAAAGCAGAAGAGTGTTGTTCGAACACTCTTCTGTTTTTAAGAAATGGGCATAAGTCAATAATAAAACAACCGCGGCAGTTATCGTTAGTTCCTGGGGGTTGTATTGTCCTGCATCAACCCCGCCTTTATAAGTGTAATGACATTTTAATAATCATAACCACTTAGCATTTAGATAATCTTCTTCCAAAAAAAAGAACGTATATCCTTCCTCAGTTCTATATCTCTTTTTCAAAAGAACTTCTTGTTGCCACGACGCTCTATTGAAAAAGTTCTTGTTGCTTTCAAATGGTATACCATTAGGATTGGGCTTTGTTTATATTGTAAGTAATGCGTTGCAAAAACAGAATCGTCAAAAATGCCGTTCAGTGAATCAATCGGTGGCACGTAATTGTCGAAATACAAAAATGAAAAAAAGGAAAGCGGGAGTCCTTCGCCTAAATCACTATCTTTTTGCAAGAGCTTGACTTCTTGGCTTTTTAATGAAATGATTTGTTCCATGATAGCATCTCCGTTTCTATAAAAATTCAATTCAACTTTATGATCCGTATTGTTGACAATGGTGAGTTGTATTGAATGGTAAAATTCGTCGCGGCAAGCAAGAAGCGTTAAACCTGCATATGCTATTGGCACTAATAAAAAATGATGATGAATGCCTTTGGCTGCTTGAATAATCCGTCTCATTTTGCGTCTAAATAATCTTGTTCGGTGAAGATGTATGTGAACACCTTTATCGGGATTTCGCGTTGACGTAGTCGTCTTCAGTAAAAATATATATGGCTTCTCCATCGAAGTGCTTGCTTGTATTTCGAAAGATTTTAATTGTCCAATTGTTTTTATTGAAGATATTACGCGGATGATCGAAAGATATTGCATCCGGATTTTTTCCTGCTTTGCTCCAACCGTAGTGGGTCGCTTGCTTGTTGTCAAAAGTTATTAAAAGGGAATCGTAAAATAGTTGAACAGCGTCTGCATAGGTGGGCGATCCGTCCATCGGTATTGAATTGAACACGTTCTTTGTCTCGCCAGCGACGAAGTTCAGCGTATCTCTTTGGGCTAACTGACCACCCCTATAGTATTTCAGACTGATATTATAAGGTGTCGGATTTTTAATGTAGCTCGCCATAAGTCCCGAAGTTTCGGTATGACAGCGCACGAGCATTATCTGAAGGCCAGTAAGTCCGAATAATGCATAAATTATTTTTTTCATAGTATTGAGATTTTCTGCAATTAAAATTGATCTATAAGTTCGATGATCTGAGCGCTCTGCACACCAGCTGGTTTGTGAGCCAAAAGTTTGTCACGTAATGAATGCAGACCATAAGCTTGTCGCAGGACCTTTGCCTCTATTTCGGCCAATGTATATCCAGTGACATTATCGGTGAAGGCATTTAGAAATCGCCCTGCCTGGTTATGGTCATCTACCAAATCAATGAACAAGCATGTGTAGTTTCCCTGGGAATCTTTCTGAAAGGCATAGTTTAGCCGGTAGTCTGCTATCCCTGAATACCACCAAGGATCTGCATAATTAGAGATCCCTCTTTCTCTATACTCCATCGAAGTAATATACCACTGCACCGCCACGGCCCAGCTTTCAAAGATTAAATCGCTTACATCATGGGACTGAAGGTCGCCAAATCGTAATAATTCAATATGCGAAGAGTGCGCTATTTCATGAACAGCGGTTGAAAATATCTCATCAGATCCACGTTCGCGGCCTTGAGCAAACCTCCAGATCTTGATATCGGGCAGGATCCCGGTGAAATCCCAATTGCCGTTGTTTTGTCCGTATTTGTTGTTGTTATTTTCATCAAAGGCGCAGATCTTCATCTTCGCCCACACGCCGGGCCTCTTCAGCCCGCCAATATCTTTGTAAAAATAACGCAGCGCCCCACGGAAAATATGTGCATAAAAACCTTGCACGCCGCCGTCGATCGTGAGGTGCCAATCGGCTTTCATTCTCGGTCCGTCTAAAATGGCCTGGCCCAGATAGCCGCTGCGGATATCGAACATAGCCCGCTCCCATACCACATTGTAATTAAAATTATAACGA
>JBMOKS010000073.1:0-3885 GCA_049324355.1 Bacteroidota bacterium | reverse complement strand
CTTCAAAGTAGGTTGCCGCGGCACCTGTAGTGATCCATCCTCTGTGCCGGGCTTCTGCAAGCAGCAGCTGCGTTTGCGCAGAGGTTACCATAAAATAAGGTGCCGTAAGTTTCATCACTCTTTTTCGGTCAACCTGGCTGAAGTCATAAAAGCTTGCCAGGCCCAAACCGGTTGCTACGCCACCAATCGTGCTATTGTCATAACCCATCGGCATACCAATTTGATCGGCAGGGTTTGTTGTTGCTATTCCCTGCACTTGGCCGGTACCTGAGGTTGCACCCTTGTAGCGAACAGCAATAGAAACCAGACGTGGATCGCTCGTATTTTTCAGATGGCTAACAAAAGGAGCAGTGAGATAAAAATTTGCAGCTTCGGTTCCATTCAAGGTAATGGCCATACCATTCTGGTAATTTGCATCATGCCGCACTACGGCATTGTCGGCATTGGTAAGTATAAGATTACTTAATGAAACCGACGACACAACTTCCTGAGCTTTGGTGGGATCGACGTTGGCGAGTCTCATGCCCGCGCGAAGCAATAGTGAATTGGCAAACTTTTTCCATTTGTCAATATTGCCACCATACAACACGTCCGCAGTCTCAATTCTCACAGCCGGATCAAGTGCCGCGGAAGCTGCTGACAACTCAGCAATGATATCCATATAGATGTCTTCCTGTGCATCGTACTTCGGAAATAGATTCAAATCAATGTATCCCCTCCCAGCTTCGGTGTATGGAATGTCACCATACTCGTCTGTGAGCACCATAAATACATATGCCTGAAGAATGCGGGCCATGTGATACAAGTTTGCACGTTGCGGATCGCCTTTTGTTTTGAGGATAACATCAACCGTATTGCGGACACAGTTGCGATAGTATCCTTGCCAGACTGACTGCGTGGCATTCCGGTTGTCCTGATTATAATTAGCACCGGTCAGCACACCCGAGTTGGGTGAAACGATTTGCTGTACAATGCCAAGGTCATAAATCAGAAAACCGCCTCCGGCAAAACCTCCTGCGTTGATATTCAGCACAGCGTTGTTCAGCTGGTATGCCGGATCAATTGACAGCGCCCCTGTCTTACTGGTATTCAGCTCATCAAAACCGGTACTACATGCATTCAGCAATACAATCACTGCGAGTACTTTAAAATATCTTATTATCTTTTTCATGATGGCAATGAATTAAAGTTTGACATTCAGGTTAAACCCGATGCTACGGGTTGTAGGCACGCCTGTTGATTCCAAGCCTACCAGGTTATCAGATGAGTAACCGAAGGATTCAGGGTCAATGTTGGGAACCCATTTTTTCAGCATCAGCACATTGTTTGCAACAAAATCCAGGCGCAGTGACCGGAACGGCAAGTTCTTGGGAAGGAACCTGGTGAAGTCGTAGCCAATAGAAATTTGTCTGAGTTTCCAGTAGCCGGAATTGTAAACGATCGGCTCCACGATTCCTTTAGACCGCACCACTTCGTAGAACGGCTGAACCGGAAACACACTTACAGCATTTTCTGCCCCCTCCTGGTTAACACCCGCGCCGACGATACCCGATTCGCGTCCGGGCAGTGTAGACTGGTGTAAGCCATGACGGTACGCATTGAAATTTGTTCCAGAGATCATCTTTCCGCCAAGTTTGAAGTCGATTAAAAATGAAGCAGTGATTCCCTTGAACTTAAATGAGTTTGTAAATCCGCCGACCCATCTTGGAAGGGCGCTGCCATAAAGGATCATCGCAGGGGTTGCAAGGGGGATGCCATTGCTGCCGTAAGTAATTCTTCCCTCGGCATTACGCAAGTAACCGAACCCGGCAAGCTGCCCCAGCTGCTCTCCAACAACCTGACGGAGTTCTCCGTTAAAAATATGGGTACCCACCGTGATACGTTCCCCAGGTTTATTGCTAAGCAAACTCAGAACTTTGGTGATGTTGTAAGCGCCATTGAACGTAAAGTCCCATGTAAAATTATTCGTCTGCACAGGAACGGCGTTGAACATAAATTCGATTCCACGGTTTCTGCTTTGACCACTGTTTATAAAAATGTTTACGTAACCCGACGCATCCGAAACCTGCGCTTGTACGATCTGATCTGACGTGATTTTTTCATATGCCGCAACATCGAGCCCGAGACGGTTATTCATGAATTTTAATTCAAGTCCAAGCTCAGTTTCTGCAACTCTCATCGGAACCAGGTTTGCGTTCGGTATCAGGTTGCCAGAGGGACCACCCACCGGTTGCAAAGCTCCGGAAGGATTAGCAAAAAAATTGTTGTTTGTAGCATAGAACAACAAATTCGAATATGGTGCCACATCACCATCGCTGCCGACTTCTGCATAGGCTGCTCTTAGTTTACCAAATGACAACCACGAAGGCGCCTGGAAGGATTCAGTAAACAAATAACCGACCGACACCGACGGATAAATTATGCTGCGATTTTCAGGAGAAAGAGTAGAGAACCAGTCGTTTCTCAAGGTACCGTTTACAAAAAGCATGTCTTTATAGGAAAACTCAACCGATCCGTACAGTGAATTGACCGCTCGTTCCGTACGCGCGTAAAGCGGGTCCTTCACTCTTCCATTCATCACGGTATAAAGATCGCGTATCACAAACTCCGACACCTGAACATTGTTCACATCTGATCTTCTGTACAAACGGTTGCCGCCAAAATTTACGTTCAGTCCCACGTTACCAAACTGACGATTCGCTCCGATCAGGAAGTCAGCATTGATCTCCCGGAATCGGCTCGTCTCTTGTGTGTATTGACCATTCACGAAACCAGGCTGAGCGGCTGCAAGTGATGCCTGCCCCGTTGGGAAGTTATTATAGCTCTGGCTTCGCGCCCAATAGTCTTGCCCCACACGGGCTTGAACAAAGAGCCAGTTGAGCAGCTCATAACGAAGCGCAACGTTGCCGAAAATTCGATCCCTATTGATCAGATTAAATTGTTTCGCGAGCGTGAAATAAGGATTGGTTCTGTTCTTAAATCTTGAGTAGACGAATTCATCACCCTGGGCATTGACCTTCTTGGCATCCAATAGATCAAATGGCATAGAGTTCGCCATGTTGTACAACGCCACTGGAATGGTATTATCCTGGTTCCCTACATTGGGAGGGTTTCGGTTATATTCGTTTGAGTAGTTAATGTTTGCTCTGAACGTCAGTTTTTCACCAAGTGAATAATCGAAACCAAAGTTTGCAGTTTTTCGATTGTAGGTGTTATTGGGTGTAATGCCCTGACTTTTCAGATCGGCGATTGAAAAATTGAATCCGCCCTTTTCGGTTCCGGACGAAATTGAAACGGTGTGCGTTGTACTTTGGCCGTTGCGATAGAATTTTTTAATTCGATCATGCACAGGGGCGTAGGGAACTTCAACGCCATCAAAAAGCACCTGGGTCATGCCTGGTTGAAATTTTTCACCGAAAGACCACTGCCCCGATGTTGGATTGGCAGTTGTCGGGCGAACACCATTCTCACCTTGTCCATACTGATATTGGTAATCCGTAAAGTCCAGCGGAGTATCATTCGTGTAGTTGAGATTGTAAGCAATACCAATTCCCTTATGATCTCCTTTCGATTTCGTAGTTACCATGATCACACCGTCTTTCGCGCGTGATCCGTATAGAGCCGAAGCTGCGGCACCTTTCAAAACAGTCATGCTTTCTATGTCATCCGGATTGATACTCAACAAGCCATCACCGCCATCGGAAGTTACACCGCCACCCCGAAGGCCCATTGAACCATCAGATCCCTGATTGCCGGGGTTGGTGCCAAAGTTGGTGTTGTCAATGGGTACACCGTTGATTACGATGAGTGGATTGTTCTGTCCTGATATAGAGGATTGCCCGCGAATGCGGATCTTCGATGTTCCACCCGGGCCTGTACCCAGTG
>JBMOKS010000072.1:0-3924 GCA_049324355.1 Bacteroidota bacterium | reverse complement strand
ATCCGCCGACATTCTCAACGGAGATCAACGTATTCGGTCCGGCCAGTCCCAGCATCTGGATCTGACGAGTGCCTGTTATAGCGTCTGTAAACGCCACGTCGACCGAGGGATTGGTTTCAAAGCTCTCCGAAAGATTACAGCATGCAGCTTTGAACAATTCTTTCTCGAGCATCACCACCGTATTCACACCACGCGCGTGATCAAGGCCCGTCGTCGGACGCCACCCTTCCACGGTGATCTCTTTGAGATACTTCGCGGATTTCAATTCAACTTTTACATTGTTTTGATTGGTTATGGTAAGCGTGTCTGGCACCAAGCCGGTAAAACTGATTATCAGATCTTGTGCCGCGGCCACGCGGTCAATCATAAAGATGCCATTCTCACCCGTCAGAGTACCAATTGACGTTCCCAGCCAATGAACATTGGCGCCGGCCACAGCTTCATCAAGGCCCTGGGCATTCTTTTGTACGACCAGCCCCATCAGTTTTTGAGCCGCTGCCTCATGAGCCCAGGCAAAAACGATTATCACCGCCAAGGCGACAGCACTTCTTCTCCACTTCATATGGTCATGGAAATTTAGTGATGATCTTTTCCGTCATCGTCTTTGATGCCACTGTGATCGTGATCGCGATAGAGGCAGCAGAATGGAAGTTTAGCATAAACTTCATTGTTTGCTTTGACCAGGTCCGTGTCGTGACCCACAGCGGCGATAAGTTCACTGATCTTTTGTTCGTTGATCTTTTTAGAATTGTAGACTACCTCCAGATTTTTAGTTTTCGTGTCCCACTTGGCCATTTTAATGCCGTTGTGGTCGAGTGCTTTTTCAATACGTTGTTTGCACATACCACAATTGCCATAAACCTTAATATTGGCCTTTACAGTCTTCGATTGGGCCAACAGCGCATGAGCGGAAATAACAATGAGAATAAAAGAAATGAGAATAATGATCTTCGTTTTCATAAGAGTATTTTCAATTTTTTGACCATGAGTTTTAAAATCGCCGGAACGTCGGCTAGAATTCACACAGGGAGCGGTGACTCATCGTCATAAAAAACGAAGCTGCAGTGGACCTTGAAAAGGGCGACCCCGGGCGGCGCCGCGTGCTGATTGTCGACCGCAGTAACAGAAGGTTCAGGGCTCAGATAGGCAAGATATTGACGTACATAAAGCTCCTCCAGCTGAAACAACTCACGAATATTGAGCGAGAAAGCCGGAATAATTTTTTGTTCATCTTTGATCCGGATAAGGTCATGTTCATTGTCGCAGCACGAGGCAGACTCCTGACGATAGCAGCTGCAGGGACATTTTTTGGATTCGGACGTGAAATAAGTTACCGAAGCTTTGCGCCCCATGCAAAGATGGGTGGACTTAAGAATGCCGACCGAAAGAATGAGGTAGATGACCGTGAGTGACAGAACCATGGCCCTGCTCGCAATTGTCCGGATCCGTGAGAGATACCTCATAGCTTAACAAAGATACAAACCTGTTTCAGGATTAAAAATCCGACTGCCTTTTGCCTGCGAAATGAAGCGCGCTTGTAAGGTTGGTAGTGGGTGATGGGCGAAACGGGCAATTGCCAACATCTGATAGCAGCACCAACATGAATTTAGCCTATCACCATAAGGCTACTTATTTGAATAAAAAGTAAACTTGCAGCGCGATGAGTTGGAATAGTTTTTTGGAAAAAAAAGAGGGATGAATTATCCCTCCTATACCTGCCCATGCAGTAGATTTTGGATTTCGCCATACTACTGTCAAGAGCAGGTTACACAGGGAAACGCTATGGCAAAAAGCTTATTCACTGTGTGGAGAGGACTTTAAAGTAAGGGCATTACTTCCAATTTTCCTAAAGATTTTTAGAAACTTTGTGAAGCCTGAAAAAATGGCTTTTTTGTGTCAAAATTGCATGTTAGAGGACAATTATAAGCAGCGCGGATTGCGCAATAAACTGGTAAAAATGCTTCAAAAAAAGGGTATAAAAGACCCCTCAGTTTTGGGCGCAATCGGCAAAGTTCCACGACATTTTTTTTTCGAAAATGCCCTCTTGGAACACGCCTATCAGGACAAGGCTTTCCCAATCGGCGAGGGCCAAACCATATCCCAACCCTATACCGTCGCTTTTCAAACCGAGAAGTTAGAGGTTAGGCCCGGCGACAAAGTTTTAGAGATTGGAACCGGTTCCGGATACCAGGCTTGCATCCTATTGGAACTGGGAGCAAAGGTCTATACAATAGAGTATAACCGGAAGCTGTTTGAAAATACCAAGGCTTTTTTACCAGAAATTGGCTATAAACCCCACTTTTTCTATGGAGATGGTTCCAAGGGACTACCCGCCAAGGCTCCATTTGATAAAATCATCGTTACAGCCGGAGCGCCGGTCGTTCCGGCAGCGCTAACCGACCAACTGGCAGAGGGGGGGATTTTGATCATCCCCGTTGGCGACCGGGAAAAGCAGCTGATGGTCCGTATCCGGAAAAAGGGAGGCAAACTACTTCGTGAAGAATTTGACTACTTCGCCTTTGTTCCGCTATTGGGTGAGCAAGGATGGAAGAAATAAATATTGAAACATTCCCTTAAAGCCCTCATAATCACCGGGAATCGAACGAGTTTTTTTATTCGCCTTTAAGAAGGTTTGAAGGGCCGGTGGCAAGTCTAACGTGCATTGGAGCGCATGGTCAACCACATCTTTGAATTTACCCGGGTGGGCCGTTTCTAAGAAAATGCCCACACCATCATTCTTGCTTTCAGTGAAATATTTTTTCAAACCCAAATACCCGATAGCGCCATGTGGATCAAGAACATACTTCGTGGCTTGATAGACCTCCAGCATCGCCGCTCGGGTCTGATCATCGCTAAAGGCGTATCCTCTCACATCTCCAGCCAACGCCTCAAAGTTATGATCGTAAAGATCAAGCATGCGATCAAAATTGCTTGGATTACCAACATCCATTGCATTACTGATCGTTTGTCGCGACGGCCGTGGCTTGAAGTGGCGTGATCGTAAATATTCCGGCACCACATCATTTGCGTTTGTGGCCGCAATAAATTGATATACCGGCAATCCCATGCGTTTGGCCAATAAGCCACCGGTAAGATTCCCGAAGTTGCCGCTGGGTATTGAAAAGATTACCTGCTTGCCTTTTTCTTGAACCTGGCGATAAGCCCAAAAGTAGTAGAATGACTGCGGAATCAATCGCGCAAGATTGATCGAGTTGGCCGACGTGAGGAAAAATTTTTCATTCAAATCCTTATCGAGAAATGCCTGTTTCACAAGACGTTGGCAATCGTCAAACGTTCCGGTTACCTCAAGCGCAGTAATGTTTTTACCGAGCGTGGTAAATTGTTTTTCCTGTACCTCACTGACCTTGCCTGAAGGATATAGCACTACAACTTTTACCCCGGGAACATCGAGAAATCCGTTAGCCACCGCACTCCCCGTATCACCCGACGTGGCCACCAGGATGATGATCTCCCGCCCTTGTTGCTGCGCGAAATGGCCGAGTAACTGCGACATAAAACGCGCTCCAAAATCCTTGAAGGCCAGCGTGGGCCCATGAAATAATTCCAAAGCCAGAATATCTTTTTCGATCTCCACCACCGGCGCGTCAAACTGTATGGTATGGTGAACGATCGCTTCAAGCTGCTGTTGTGATAGATCTTCACCCAACAAATGGTGAGCTATCTCGAAAGCGATTTGCTGAAAGGTCTTAGTGTGAAGCGTCTCAAAAAAATTCTTTGGCAAAGGATCGACGCGCTCAGGCATAAACAGTCCGTTGTCAGGCGCCAGGCCACGAATAACGGCTTCTCTTAAACTTACTTTTAAATTTCTATTGTTCGTACTGTAGAAGAACATCGTGTTAATGTTAATGACAAATTACAAAATGACGAATAGAAGGCTTCATACTAAATGACTCTCCCACCCTC
>JBMOKS010000071.1:0-3924 GCA_049324355.1 Bacteroidota bacterium | reverse complement strand
AACGGGAGGTAGACCTTTCACATCTTGAAATATTGGTGCTCGACGAAGCCGATCGAATGCTTGACATGGGCTTCATTCACGATATCAAAAAAATAATCAAGAAAATTCCTGTTAACCGACAAAACATATTTTTGTCTGCCACTATTCCTGCTGAGATTCAGAATCTGGCATCCAGCCTGATGAAAAATCCGGTGAGGATCTCAGTCAGCAAGAAACAAGAGGAAGTAAGAATTGAACAGTCGGTCTACTTTGTGGACCAAGATAAGAAACGCGAGCTGCTCAAACATATTATAAATGAGAAGCAAATTCAAAATGCCATTGTATTTGCCAGAACGAAGTACGGGGCCGATAAACTGGCCAGGCACCTGACCAAATCGGGTATAACCGCAGAGGCTTTTCATGGAGATAAATCTCAGAATGCGCGCGTTCGAAGCCTTACGAATTTTAAGAAAAATCTTATTCGTATTCTGGTAGCTACCGACATCGCGGCTAGGGGAATCGATATCGTTGACCTCCCTTACGTATTTAACTATGAATTGCCTGAATCTGCCGAGACCTATACGCACCGTATAGGTCGCACAGGACGGGCTGGTGCAACCGGTAATGCGGTTTCTTTCTGCAATCAGGAAGAAAAGGGTCAACTTAGTAACATTAAGAGAATTTTAACTCAAAATTTAAAAGTGGTCGAGCATCCTTTCAGCTGACCATCTTCCAATCATTTCATATATACCTGATGCAAAAATCAAAAACATTAACGTTTGCTACAACGCACCGCGAATTTTCGACGACGTTGAACAAACGTGTGAACGATTATTTCAAAGACAACAAATTGAGCCGGTACGCTAATGCCGAGATGGTCATCAAGACCTGCTGCATGTTTGCCGCGTATTTCGTTCCTTATATTCTTGTGGTGACGTTCGATTTTACGAATATCGCTGTATTGTTGGCATGTCTGTTCACCATGAGTTTGGGTTTAGCTGGAATCGGATTGTCGGTCATGCACGATGCCAACCATGGTGCCTATGCAAAAAAGAGCTGGATCAATACGCTCATCGGATACTCCTTAAATTTGTTAGGGGCAAGCGCTTTTAATTGGAAAGTGCAACACAACGTGCTGCATCATACTTTTACCAATGTTCATGAGGAAGACGAAGATATCAGCCCTCGTGGCGCGCTTCGACTCACGCCACATTCGAAATGGAAAAAAATGCATCGTTATCAATTTGTGTATGCATGGTTCTTGTATGGGCTGATGACCATCGTGTGGCTTTTTTTCAAAGACTTTGTGCGCATTATTCGCTACCATAAGACCGGGCTTGCTAAAAAGCAAAATGCAAACATCGTCCATGAGTGGATTATTTTGATTGGCACTAAATTTTTGTACGTAGGTTATATTTTTCTTGTGCCACTGATGTTCACTTCCTTGCTGTGGTGGCAAATTCTGATTGGCGTATTAGTGATGCATTATATTGCGGGTTTTATACTGGCCATCATCTTTCAGCCTGCACACGTCATTGAAGGAACAGAATTCCCGCTTCCAGATGAAAACCTCGCGCTCAAAAATAATTGGGCGGTTCACCAATTGCTGACAACTACAAACTTCGGCACTGGCAGTCGGTGGTTCTCGTGGTATGTGGGCGGCTTGAATTTTCAGATCGAACATCACTTGTTTCCCTACATCTGTCATGTTCACTACCGGAAAATAGCGGGCATTGTGAGGTCTACAGCCGATGAGTTCGGACTGCCCTACAAAAGTACTCGGACCTTTTTACAGGCGCTTGCCAAACACGGACGATTATTGAAACAACTCGGCGTGGAATCCTTACAAATAGAAAAATGATCTCGAATAGTCAATTAAATACGCCTTACCGGGTAATTCCATCACAAGTGAAACGTTACACCGCGCACTACCGGATTCCCGCCGAGGATTCTCTGGTTGTACCGCTGAAGATTTTTGGCGAAGAGGTGCTGTGTGAAGTGAGGTGGGAGGATGAAAACGGTGAACTGCATGTGATTCATAGCGCCATGTTTGTTTACAGCAACCTGATTCAGCTTAACAAGATGCCCGATAGCAGATTACAAGAGCTGTGGGATCATTATTATGGATCAGCCATTAATCAAAGGAATTCCGGCGAGACGATCATGTGAGAAACCAAAAAATAACAACGGAGAGTTTTTCGCCGTGTTTGGCTTTTGCTCCGGATCAAAAAATTTAGCCATTGTTACCCGTACATTGAAGAAATGAAAATGCGCCAGTTAAAGATCAATAAACAGATAACCAACCGTGAGACCCAGTCGCTGGACAAATACCTTCAGGAGATTGGCAAGCTTGATCTGATTACGGCAGAGCAGGAAGTTGAATTGGCCAGGCGCATTCGAGGGGGCGACGCTGTTGCGCTCGAGAAGCTGACGAAAGCGAACCTTCGCTTTGTAGTTTCGGTGGCAAAACAATATCAGAACTTCGGACTGACTTTGGGCGATCTCATCAACGAAGGTAATCTTGGGCTGATCAAAGCGGCGCAACGTTTTGATGAAACACGCGGCTTTAAATTCATTTCGTACGCTGTATGGTGGATCAGGCAGTCGATCATGCAGAGTCTTGCAGAACAGTCACGTATTGTGCGGCTGCCACTAAACCGAATCGGATCGTTGAATAAAATGGCGAAGGCTTTTTCTCAACTCGAGCAGCAATTTCAGCGCGAACCGTCAGCCATGGAAATAGCAGAAGCTGCCGGTATGACGCATCATGAAGTTATTGAAAACCAGAGCATAGCCGGCCGTCATGTGTCGGTGGACGCACCGTTCGAAACCAACGAAGACAATAACCTGCTCGACGTGCTGGGTAATGCCGACGAGGCACCCCCTGACCTTCAACTCATGACCGATTCATTGAAATCAGAGATTCAACGCGCGTTGGCTACGTTGACGGTGCGTGAGGCGGAAATTATCGCTAACTATTTTGGCCTGGGTGGAAATCCACCGATGACCCTCGAAGAGTTGGGGCTGAAGTTTGGCCTTACCCGCGAGCGGGTACGGCAGATAAAGGAAAAGGCCACCGCCCGTCTGAAAAATCAACGGCGTAGCAAAATATTAAGGGGTTACTTATGATGTACGGATCATGAGCTTACAATATTCACATGCACACACACACACACACACACTTACAAAATCTGTCACATTTATAAATTTTAATACTATGAACATTTACGTTGCAAACATCTCTTTTAAAGCTACAGATAGTGAGCTTAAAGAATTATTCGAGGAGTATGGAGAAGTTACTTCCGCCAAAATTATCATCGACAAGTTGACACAGCGTAGCCGCGGCTTCGGCTTTATTGAGATGCCCGACAATGCAGCGGCTAAAAACGCCATAGAAAATCTTAATGGCCACAACTTTGCCGGCAAAGAGCTTAGTGTAAACGAAGCCCGCCCGAAATCTGACACACCTCGCAGCGGTGGCGGCGGTGGCTATGGCAATCGTGGTGGCGGCGGCGGTGGTTTTAACAAAAGATGGTAAACCGCTTCCTGTAGAGCTACTCTGAAAGCCTTTGTTCTTAAAATCGATCGAAGGCTTTTTTTTATGAACAATTCTCAGCAGGCTGGCGCCCCTTTGTCAGCGCATAATTAAAGCAAGTTGAATATGAATTTAGAACTTCAACTGAGTATAGCCCATTGCCCCATCTGTCTCATTTTAAAAAAACACGGCGGCACGCAGGCTTGCAAGTATAATCCATGCGGCAAAATCGCAACCGGCGACCGGAAATCTGATCAAAAACCGTAAGTTGCCAAGATAAAGATGAGAGACTGCTTAAGGATAAATTCTATGATACAAAAAATTTCTATCGGTTTGGTTTTATGTTTTGCTTGGAGCACTTCAAGAGCGCAAGAAATACACCCTACCTCATCGCAATACCAATGGCCCAC
>JBMOKS010000070.1:2112-3940 GCA_049324355.1 Bacteroidota bacterium | reverse complement strand
AAGGCACCATACCTTTTTATTACGCGCAACTCACTGAACTGAAGAATGACATAGAGCCAGAGGAAACCTCACAATGGGAGCTTCCGAACAAGGTGCTGGCATTGTCGGTTACAAAAGAATTTAATTACGACATTAAAACCTTATTTTATACCACCGCTCACTTTGAGTTCCGCCATCAATGGCAGGAAGGTGTAAAAGCCATCGACCAGGTAAGCCAATACCTTCCCGGCATCGGCACGAGTCATCGTTGCGTGCTGGACAGCGGGCAGACGGTCATGTATACCAGCAGCTTTGTGTACGACCCCGGACAGAAGATCGTATTCAGTGAAACGGATAAAAAAAAGAGTTCTGCTGTTTATTTTATTCTGCGTCCAGCAGGTGAAAATAAAAGTATCTTTACGCTTGAACTATACCTGGCCAGCAAGATCACCAAGTTTATGTTCGATCTTTTTATGAAAAAGAAAATGAAAGGAAGATTAGAACGATCTTTGGCAAATCTTGATCACGTGCTTCACGACATCAGGTTGCCAGTAGAATTCTGACACGCTGCAAAAAACCTCGTTGAATCCAAATTTGTCACGTTAAGCATAAAATGTCAGCGTCAAAGGTTTGCTTCATTCAAAGCTTAAAGTTCATGCTACAAACCTGTGCGGGCTTCTCAAAGACTTGGGAGCCACCTCGCCTGCGGGAGCAGGTAGCCTGGAGATAAAAAACAACCTATACAATCAAACACGTTTACCACAACACCAGTATCAAGCCCGGACTTTTGTTATCTTCGGAGAAATAAACTCCATAACCACCGTGTTTGATTTTATTCAGAAGCCGTTTGGCCAGCTGGTATCATTCCTCTCGCTGACCCTAGCGATACTGATCATTTTCCGTCCCAAAAATGCAGACACCGTGTGGACAATGGCGGGCTTGCTTTATGTCGGTTTTATCATTGCCAATACCATCTTCATGTGGAAAGCGGAAAATACCTGGACTTACTTTTTTATATCGGTAGGTTTTTCTATTCTCTACATTTTGGTGGTTGCGGGTACTACCTCCATATATGAAAAACTGGTCGACATGGAAGGCTCAGGCGAAAGCGGTATGATCTTTTTAGTAGTGATTTATCATCCTTTCACACTACTCATTACCATTCTGGCCCGGTGGCTGGTTGAGAAATTTTTTTAAGATGGAATATTAGTTTTGCGGATCAAACAACAAGGGAAAGAACTGTCCTTCCCCTCACTTCCTTTCTTGATCCACGACAACACCCCGCTGCTATCGTTGCCTCATGAGTACCGACTCAGTCAACTGCCGAAGCCCTGCGCGAAATTTTAATTATGAAATAATGAAGCAGCAAAAATCACACGACTTCATGTTAATACGCGATATATCGCATTGTTGAAACGAAATAACGCAAGTTAACTAGGCTCATAACCCCATACCTACACTACCAATCCACTGGTTATCAAAGGCAATCCATCATCCCTTCAACTGGCACATTTTTGTTTAGGGATGATCTGTAAAAATCATGAATATCTTTTTTGCATAACGCAATGTGCGTGATGGAAAATGCAACCAACAACATCTCTTGGTATTTTAATATGAAACTACAGTTCTCCGGAATTTTTAATTTATTCCTTCTTTTATGCTTTGCCGCTTCTTCTCCCTGCAGGGCACAATCGCCGGCCATTTTTAATATTTCGCCCGACGTGGGCCGAGCCGGCGAAAAGGTGGTTATCACCGGCAATAACTTTGGCTTGGTTTCAAATGTGCGGTTTGGAAACAAAGAAGCCATCTTCACGATTTACAACAATTCAACAATAGTCGCTATAGCTCC
>JBMOKS010000070.1:0-2102 GCA_049324355.1 Bacteroidota bacterium | reverse complement strand
TTTCCAAACAAAAATTTAAGACTAATCTTTATACGGCCGGTGGCGAAGTGGCACGCGGGCACATCGTCGAAGCTGGCACTTTATCAACTGTGTTTGAGTTCCTTTCCGATCCCCTACTATTGCAAAGCATGGCCAGTGTCGGCGATTTTAATATGGATGGTGTTAACGATCTGGCCGTTGGTAATATTTTCGACGATGACGGTGGTTTCAGGCGAGGCGCGGTGTGGATATTTTTTTTGAATAGAGATATGGAAATTATTGGTCGCAAGAAGATCAGCAACCTCAAAGGAAATTTCAAAGGAGAGTTGAATAATTTCGACCAGTTTGGTTTCAGTATTACGAGCATCGGAGATCATAATGGTGACGGAGTCCCGGATCTAGCTGTAGGATCATTTAACATGGTATCCAATCGCGGATCGCTCTGGATTTTGTTCATGAACTCGGATGGAACCGTAAAATCTCACTATCAACACACTGACTTGGGGACTCGGGGCGCAAGATTGGGCCAAGCCATGGCATCTGTAGGAGATCTTGACGGAGATGGTGTTCAGGAAATTGCGATAGGCGACCCTGTCGTGAATGGCAATACCGGCGCTGTATATGTTCTGTTTTTAAATGCCGACGGGTCAATTAAAAAATCAACCACGATTGCCAACGGCATCGGCTTAACTCGAGGCAAAAGCTTCGGCGAAACTATTAGCCCTGCCGGAGATGTCAACCAAGATGGTACGCCCGATCTCTTTGTAAGCGCCTCCGATTCGCCGTCGTACCTGCAATCCGCTATCTGGGTAGTCTTCTTGAATAACAACGGAGAATCCATCGGCGCTCATGCGATCACGTTGAAGAATGGCAAGTTCAATGAGCCCGAAAAGTTGTCGTTTTTTGGCTTGGGGTTTTGTTCTCCGCAGGACATTAATTTTGACAACATTCCGGATCTATTGGTCAACACCGTCAACGAAGGAAATCTTCCGCCTCACATCTATGCACTCACGCTCAATGGTGATGGTTCAGTGAAAGAAAATAAACTCATTTTTAGCGGCAGTCGTGGCGACGAAGAATCAGGCTTCCTCATGACATTTATAGGAGATAACGATGACAACGGCTATCCTGAGGTAGCGTTTTTATCTGGCCCCCCGTGGATACCGGATGCCGGAGTAGATGTTATTTCCCTGGGCGTTCCTTCGTTGATCATAGTTGATAATCCCAACGATCCGCTCAACCCGATTTCTGACCCTGCAACCATTGTTAATTTTCCGCCAACCTATGCAGGCGTGCCCACAAGTCTGATCTTCGATATCCATGCTATTACTTTCGATAACGTACTCACGCTGCCGATCGAACGGCCCGATATCACAGGCGAGTTCACAGCGCTTAACACTAATTTTCCGTCGCCCCGGGGAATTACTTCGGCCGAATCACCTTTTCAACTCGAAGTGCAATTCAATGCACCTAAGGCAAAAGGCGCTTACACCGGCACGATCTCCGTTCAGACCGGTGACTTCACCCGGTTCCCAGTTATATTTAAGCTGTCAGCTACCGTCATTAATAGTCCGCCGGAAGAAGTATACTTGGACAACAACCACGTTCCCGAAAATAATGTCGCCAACGTTACAATCGGTAACCTGATAACCAAAGATCGCGATGACGTTGATACTCACACATACGCTCTAATAAGTGGTATTGGAGATAAAGACAATGCTTATTTTACTATCGTTGGAAACCGACTGGTTTTTAATACCTCAACTGATTTCGAAACCTTAGATCATTACGAAATCCGCGTACGCTCGATAGACAATGAGGGTGCTTCTGTTGAAACGCCGCTGATCGTTCACGTCATGAATCAAGCCGAGCCCCCTACCGTTTCGCCCGCCGTTGCAGAGATACCGGAAAACAGTCCCGTTGCCACACCGGTATTTACAGTAGTCGCTCAGGATCCTGACAACACGCCGCTCACTTTCGGCATCGTTGAGGGCAACGATGGCGATGCTTTTGCAATTAACTCAAGTGGCCAGATCACGGTAAACAATTCTGCTAGCCTCGATTTTGAAGAGCACCCAATTTTTGAACTCACCATTCAAGTGACCGATCCGGATGGCTTGCAG
>JBMOKS010000069.1:0-3950 GCA_049324355.1 Bacteroidota bacterium | reverse complement strand
ATAACACAGTAATTTCTTTTGCTCAGTTTGCAGTGGAAGGTGCCCCTGACAGACTTAACGTTTTCCTCGAACACCAGACGGGATCATTTGCTCAAATTCACAATGCTGGGATTGGCATTTCTCAAGCGACTTCCTCAGCCTTTGCCGGATGAGTTGAAGGTTTTCTTTGCTCATCAACCCTCTGTATTTTTTCTGACAGGTGGGGGGTAAGGCTGTTGCAGGAAGCATGCTCGTCTCCCCATGCGTTAATGAATTCGTCTATTTCATGGAGAGTAAATCCAAGCTCCTTTATGGTTTTTATCACCAAAAGTTTTTCGCAAACCGACTCCGGATATTCTCTGTAATGGTTGTTGCGCCTTTCTTCTTTATTCACCTTGATCAGTCCCTTCTTCTCGTAGAAGCGAATGGTATCATACGAAAAGCCGGTACGTTTTGAGAGCTCCACAATCAGCATAGTCAGTTTTTTAAAATTTCTCTTGACCATGGACTATAGTCCATGTCGTATTATTGAAATATAAACGAAAAAACAAAAAGAATGATTGTAGAAATTTTGCGCAGGCATCTATTCCTATTCGTTGTAGCTGTTGGTCTGCCCTTCCAATCATAAAAGCCCAGGAAAAAAGAAATATCGATGAAAACAATCGTGGAAAGAGCTAAACTCAGTTGTAAGTTAACAACTCCCGAACTCCAGGAACGCAAACGAACCGTGATAGCGGATTTGAAAAAACTAGTATTTGGAAAAGTTGAAACAGAGACGGGATTCAAGTACAAATTCGATGGATCAGACAAAGTGCTGGACCTGTTAAATAACTTTATAAAAACCGAGCGATTATGTTGCGATTTTTTTGTCTTCACCTTAACCGCTTCAAGCGATGCGAACTCTACATGGCTTGAATTGTCGGGGCCCGAGGGCACGAAAGATTTTATTAAACAAGAGATCGGGTTTTAAATAAATCCCGTTTTTCAGGCTTTGGCTGCTGATCAAGATCTAAAGACGAGTAGATGGAGCTTGTGTGTGCGCGCCCAAGCTGGTGATGAGCGATCGACACAACCCGTGCTTTTTGCGATACGGTTTTCCTGCCATTAGGCCGGTGATTGGTGTTGCCTTGATCCTTAGTGTAAGGATATTGAGGTAAATGCCGTAATATCTTTCGCAGGTTGATGAATCACCAACAGGTCTGCTGTTGCGGTTTTGCGAAGAAAATATTCTTGAATTTCTACGCCACCAAATCTTACACTTTACCCGCAGCCTTCGGCCATATTTATAGTTCATGTTAAGAGCTATTTTATTGAACTATCCCGACGATCGCGTGGGTGTAATTTATTAACTTGTATTAAAGAAATGTGAGCGTTATCCCTGAGATGGGATGTTCTAATTTTGCACCGCTAAAAATAAAACCTTAACAAGATGAAATGGAATAAGTGGTTGGGGTGTATGCTGGTTGCTGCCGCATTTTGTGTGCCGGTGCTTGCACAGGAACAGGCCCCCGAAGAGGATTTGTACACGCTTTCGCTAGAGGAATTGATGAATGTACCGATCAAGTCAGCCTCCAAGAAAGATGAAACTCTATTCGACGCTCCCTTGTCGAGCTACACGATCACCAGGGCCGATATCGATAAAGCCGGATCAACTTCTATCATGGAAGCGCTGCGCCTCGCACCCGGTGTTATTGTGCGTGAGCAGGCCAACGGCGTATATGATATTCACATTCGTGGCTTCGACAATATTTTACGATACTCGGGTGGCACTTTCACCAAATCCAATTTCATCACTTTGGTCATGATCGACAATCGCCCTGTGTTCAATCATAACCTCGGAGGCACTTTTTGGGAATCATTGCCTGTAGATCTTAACGACGTAGAGCGCATCGAGATCGTGCGTGGTCCTTCGGCGCCCCTATTCGGCCCTAACGCAGTTTCAGGAGTGATCAACATTATTACCACTCGTGTGAAGGAAAATACGCTGGTTGATATTTCTGTTCAGGGCGGCTCGCCGTCTACGATCCTGGCCAACGGATCATTCGCGAAAAAGATCAACGATCAGTTTAGCTTCGGCATTTCAGCTAACATGCAAAATCGCGAGCGCTTCGATGAAGAATACTTTTCGATCAGTCAACAACAGTTCACGACCATTGAAAATATTTACGGATCATCGGCTGCTACGTTTTATCCCAATCCCAAGAATGCCCTCAACAAATGGGGCGCTAATGGTTACCTGGTATACGCTCCAAGTGAAAATATGTCGTTCGACCTGAGCTTCGGCACACAGGACGACGAGACGCAAAAGATATTTATCAATACAACTTCAAACGGTGTGAGCACGGGTACGTTCTTTTCAACGAATCGTACCGACAGCCGCTATGCAAACCTCGCCGCCAAGATCGCTGACCTCAGCATTCGTACCTCATGGCTTGGCGGTACTGACGACCTGACCGTGGGTTCAAACCCTTCACGTTATGATTATACCAATATCGACCTGAATGCAGAGTATGGTATTAAGATCGGCAATCATACCATCACGCCTGGATTCAATTTCCAGAATGTAGATTTTACCGACGAGAAATATTCAGTCGACCAGGGGAGCAACAATGGTTTTTTGAACGCGTCACGTTCAATTCGCACCCTTGCGGGTTTCCTGCGCACCGATTTTAGCATCACCGACAAATGGCGTTTGTTAGCTGCCGTCCGTGCCGATAACTTTAGCACGCCCGATGTAACCCGCATCGCGTACGAGTTCGCAACTACCTATAAGATCAATGATAACAACTTGATCCGCGCCGCCGTAACGCGTTCTAACAGCGGATCCTTTATTGGTAACAACTACCTGAACGTGACCACGCCAACTTCTGTACAGCAGGGTAACGAAGACCTCGAGCTTCTCACCATTCAGATGTACGAATTAGGATATCGTGTAAAATTGAGCAAGAGCCTTCAATTGGATATTGACGTGTTCCACCAGGCTGCTGATAATTTCTCAGCGATTCAGATTGCTGGCGTTGTACCTCCGGGAATTCCAATGCTTCAGTTCCAGGATATCCCCACCACAGCCGAACAGATTGGGGCCACATTGTCACTGAACTTTGTGCCTAGCGAGAAGCTGCAAGTGAAGCCGTTCCTGACCTTTCAAAAGACAGAGACAGAAAATCTTCCTGAAAGTTATGTGTCACCGAGCGTGAACCCGGCGCTTCAATACATCAGCAACGAGCATAAGAATACACCTTCTATGTATGCCGGATATTTCGTGAACTACAAAGTTGCTTCAAAATTCAACTTCAACCTCAATGGATATTATTTCGCGGCGCACAACCAGTACGCAGCTATTGATAAAGATGGCGTGAGCGAGCAGGGCAGGGTCGACGCTAAGTTGCTGTTCAATGTCAAGGCTAACTACACCCTCATAGAAGGTCTTAATGTTTTTGTGAATGCACGCAATGCCTTCAATTCAGACACTCGCGAGTTTTTTGCGGCTGATCAGGTTGGCGGGCTTTACCTTGTGGGCGCATCTTTCAACCTTCGGTAACAGAACTTTGAAAAGTAAGATTTTTTAAAAAGGGACGATGTGTCCCTTTTTTTACCCCGGTTGAAAGAGTGTAAGGTTAACGATCGCTTCGAATTACGAAGCCGCGGGAATTGAAATAGTAAACTCAGAGCCAACCCCTTTTTCGGAAGTTACTTTTATTGTTCCCCCCATTTTTTCAGTTGCTTCTTTGACAATGTACAGCCCCAGGCCTGAGCCTTGGGCATCGTTGTCGATCCTGAAAAACATTTCGAAGATTTTTGTGAGATGGTCATTTTGAATTCCCTTGCCATTGTCCTTGACAGAAACAATCAGTGATCCGTTCTCTTTCCGGTAGTTGATCTTGATAAAAGGGTTCTGTTTATCCCAGTCGGCGTATTGTCTGGCATTGGAAATGAGGTTGCCAAGAACGATTTTAAACCGGGTTACATCG
>JBMOKS010000068.1:0-3952 GCA_049324355.1 Bacteroidota bacterium | reverse complement strand
ACAAAATCGTAGAAGTTCTCACCCATACCATCATTAATCAACTGCGACAATTGACTTCGGCTCATTGAAAGATCTTTCGCTAAGCCACTCAACGTAAGTTCAGCGTCGAGATAGGGTTTTTTATCAATCATGTGCTGCACCACTTTTTCGATTAACATCTTGTTGGGTTCCACACTTGCCTGAGAATTACTTACTGGCGCAGAAGACTGGTCAATAAAAGTATTAAAGACTTCCTGCTGAAGAATGCCCTTGAAGCTGAGAGCAAAGACAGAAAGCGAAAAAAGGGCGGCAGTAGTTTTTTGAAGCCAACCATCGTTGCGGAGATGAATTACCGCAAAGAGGCTAAATAAAAAGAATAGGTTGATGATCAGGAAAACAACCAGGAAGAAACGCACCCACGAGATATTCATATTCTCGGTATTTGACACCTCCTGTTGAATCAATTTTTGATGAGCAATCAACATGTTGTGAATAAAGTACAGATAGCCCGAAAACTGGATCACCACCGTTATCCAGAAGAAAACATTGATCAATTGCTGATTAAGTTTGATGAACGCAGCGAATACCTCGGACTCGATTGAATTGAATGTCAGTGAAAAAAGAACAACCAAAAAGAAAGGAAGAAAATGAAGGAGCAGCTTTCCTGAAAAACGAATGCGATACCCGGTTAGCTCAGAAGCATAAAACCAAAGCAATGGAGCGATGAGCAGAAAGGTAGGGTCACCCAGGGAATAAACATCCCGAGAAATGTGATCGATAATCTTTCCAGCATACAAGATGTGCCCTATACTGAAGGCCATCGCTACCATTAATATAGAGAGGAAGAGATTAGCCCGGCTTTTGCGTACGCTTTTATGGTTCAACAAGAGAACCACAAACACACCCTGAGCGATAGCGCCATTGATCAGAATGACAAGAAACAGATTACCTACCGTTATCAAAGAGTCGATGGAATTGAATTACCGCAAAACTATCAGGTTTTGTCCCAAATTTTGTCCACGTGGATATTAATAGACCCATAATGTTCCTGTTTAATCATTCCTGAACCGATTTTCCATCAAACTTTCTTTTAAGGAGGATCGGAAGGAATACCCAAACGTGATCATCACTGCCCGTGTGTCTTGCTTAAAAATGCGACTGAACACAAAGCCGGAATCGGAAGTAATAAGGCCGCTTTCCTGTGTATTAAAAATATCTGTTACCACAGCTCCAAGTCGGCCCTTGCCTTTCATGATCTTGTGTTGATACCCGGCATCCACAAAATATACGGCTACTGATTCACCCTGGGGAATGGCAGTGGGTGCGGTGTAGTTTCCAATGACCTGAAGTTTCCCCTTCTTCGTCATCGTGAAGTTATTCACCAGCTTGGCGTACCAACTTAACAGATCGTTTGAAACCCCGGTTGTGCCATTCACATCCTCCATCGAGACACGGAAGGCAGATAGACTGGCATTAAGGTCGTAAAATGAAAAAGGGTTGTAGGTTGCGATCAGTTCAGAACCGTATGTTATTGCTTTGCCAAAATTTCGCGGCTGAGTGAAGGCAACCCCGCTTTCATCCAGCACCGTGAAAGGTAAGATAGCGTTGTTCCTCACCCGGTAGAAGGCCGACACGGAGACAGACCCTTTTTTTATGGTGTGATTGTACGACAACTCCCATGAATGAATAAGCTCAGGTTTCAGTTTTGGATTGCCCGACCGTTGGTTTAAGGAGTCGGTGATGTCTGTAAATGGGTTTAGTTGACCCAGCCCAGGGCGGGAGATTCTTCTGCCATAACCTAGTTTTAAATTGTTTTGCTTCTTCGAGTAAAACGAAATGGTTCCGGAAGGGAACAGGTTAAAATACTGATTCGCAAAGGAAGTTGATTTGTTGATTGTTTCTCCATTGTTCCAGACCTGCTCAGCTCTTAAACCGGCATCGTACTTCCATCGGGGTTCATCCTGAAGGCCCTGCCATCCAGAGAATTGCAAATAGGCTGCATGAATCTGTTCGTTAAAGTCAAAAATGCCCGTATTCAGGGGATCGCTGATATAACTGCCGTTCCCGAGAACTGCGCGTCCGTAGTCGGAATTCAGGTAACGTGTAATGCCTTTGTATCCGGTTTCAAACATGCCTTGATTTGACATTGGTTGATCATAGTCCAACGAGAGGTTAAAAAGGTTGGTTTGTTGATAAACATGTGTACGCTGAACCGAAGACGTTCGAAGGATACCTCCTTCTTCAGAAAGATCAGACGTGGTGATGTCGGTGTCTTCCTTATCCTTGTTGAACGCGTTGCTCACATTTGCGGTGAGCAGTTTGCCCGGCGTATCAAACCTGTGCACGTATTTTAACGAAGCCTCAACTGAGTTGCTTCTTCGTATTTCGTTCGAGTGCCGTTGGTTGCTTCCGGTAAAGTCATGACCATCCGTCTCATATATATTTTTTAATGACTCGCGATTGTCTTCACCTGGAAAAGCCCACAGGGCTTCAAAGCTAACCGCATTCTTATTGTCGGGAATAAAGTCAATGTTTGTCTTTGCATTCTGATAGAACACGAGTCGCTCATCGAACCTTCGTTGCGTCAGGTAGTACATCTCTGGGACATCATCGTTTATTCTATCCCCTTTTACCCTTCGCGTTCTGGTGGTGTACCAGTTGTCATAGGCTGCACCGATATTCCATTTATCTTTTTTGTAGTTGATGAGTGCAGATGCATTCAGTCGATAACGTTCACCCTTGCCGAGGCCAACGGCAAATGCCCCGTTGGTACCTGCGTCTTCATTTTTCTTCAACACAATGTTGATGATCCCTCCTTCTGAATCAGCATCGTATTTAGCTGATGGATTGCTGATGATCTCTATCCGCTCGATGCTGCCCGCAGGTATCTGCTGCAATTGGGCTCCACGATCAATCCCCACAATTCCGGAGACACGTCCATTGATTAACGTAAGTGGCGTTTTGCCACGCAGGGTTACTTCGCCATCGGCTCCAACCCATACTCCCGGCATATTCTTCAACAGGTCAGCAGCGGTTCCTCCAATCTGCGTCAGGTTGCTGGCAGCATTCACAACAAAACCTTCATCTGTTTTTTGAATGAGTTCCCTGGCAGCCAATACTTCAACAGCATTTAACATTCGCACATCGGGCTCAAGCGATATGGGTTGTATTTCAGCGACAGGGGAGGCTGCACTCAGTTCAACGGGAATTCTTTTCGTAATGAAACCCAGCATTTTAACACGAAGCATGTACTCCCCATAAGGAATATTTTGCCACGCGAAGTGGCCCGCTTCGTCACTTACACCACCGGATAGCACTTTCGCTGAATCGAGTTGAGAAGTAATAAAAACTGTCGCGAATGCTACCGGTTTACCGTCTTCCGTCACGGCTCCTTTTATCGTGCCGGTTCCTTGCGCAAAAAGCCCACTACTGGTGAGCAGAAAAAATGCAATCCACAGGACACGCATATAAACAAAGATAAGCGGGACGAAACGGTTAACCAATTTTGATTGCGGCAGCGAATCGTTCCGCCACATTATCCCAATTGATTACCCGAAACAGGTTGTCAACAAATTCAGCGCTCCGACTTCTGCATTTCAGTGCATCCAGAAACTGTTGTTCATTCAGCCATGCATATTCACCCATTTCATGAGGTCAAATCAGCGCATTGTGCGCTTCAGGATAGCTTTCGAGTAGAGTTCAAATTCCTTCCCAGGCTCGGCTAATTCGAAAGTCTCGGTGAATTCATCGTTGCTTATGATGTGGTAGGTTTCCCTGGCGCGGAATCCCGCGGGAATATTCTCGATTGCTTCGGAAATGAATGCAATCGTTTTTCCATCCGTTGAAATGGATTCAATCTTGTATTGGTTTACAAATCCTTCAACGTGGAATTGCCTTAAGACAAAAGTCCTTCTTGCTTTGTCATAACTGATAAAACCTTTGTCTTCATGGACCTCACCTTTAGGGTTACTTG
>JBMOKS010000067.1:2994-3952 GCA_049324355.1 Bacteroidota bacterium | reverse complement strand
GAGTCAAGAACCCGATTGCAACGGTAAGGTTAGTTAAAAAAGTAGCCAACCCCATTTTCTGTACCACTGTAGCAATTGCCTGCAGCTTGTCTTTGGTCTTGGCAAATTCAAGATGATACTTATTCAAAAGATAAATGGCATTCGTGATACCTATGGTTACAATTACGGGGGGGATCAGTCCGCTGAGCAAGGTGATCTTGAACCCGAACAGGGCAAGTGTTCCAAGTGTCCAGACTACCACTATTCCGATAATAATCATAGAGAAGATAACTGCTCTCGATGAACGGAAAAACAAAAACATAATCAAGCCAGTGACGATCGCAGAGGCGATTAGAAATAATTTCATTTCATAGCGAACACTGTTGGCTACAATGGTTCGAATAAATGGAAGACCGGCATAATGAACATCGATATTCGTGCGGGTTTTGAATTCGTTACCAGCTTTTGTCAAGGCATCTGCAAGCGCTTCCCGCTTAGACGAGTTCATGACCTCCCTCTGCACAGACACCAACATCATGGTAGCACCATTCTCGATATTGACAATCTGCCCCATGTAAATTTTTTGATTGGCAGCAGCCATCAGTGCGGTGTCCAAATCAGCTTGAGTGGTAAGGGTATAAGGAAATACCGGACTCAGATAGAATTTACTATTGGCGGTGTCTTTAGAGATTGCCTTAATGCGCGGCAGAGAGATAACTTCATTTACTCCAGGAATGTCTTTGATGGCTTGAGACAGCTCACGGTAAGCAAGAAAATTTTCGAGTTTGTAAACTGCACTGTCTTTTATCCCAACGGCAATGATATTCCCGTCCTCACCAAATTGTTCTTTGAACTTGTTAAGGGTGATCATGTCCGGATCCTTTAACGGAACAGTCCGGGCAAAATCATAGCTCATTTCTACCTTAGAGGCATAGTATCCCATGACCAGCGTGATCAGCCCAATGACGATCATGAGCAT
>JBMOKS010000067.1:0-2984 GCA_049324355.1 Bacteroidota bacterium | reverse complement strand
CTTGGCGATAATCCAGTGTGCAAGTTTATTCCACATGAAGGAAGGTGTTTTCAGGGTAGCCCGCGCAAGGCCAACCGAGGCCACCCGTCAGGACTAAAAACAGCCCCAAAACTAAGGATTTTTGGGTGGAATTGAAGCTTAATTGTGTTAAGGTTAAAGAGCAGGACTACTTCTTAAAGTATAACAAAAACGTTGAGCCGTTTCCGGGCGTGCTCTCAACCTCAATCTCTCCACCCAGGGCACTCATCTGCGCTTTAACCAGATATAAACCAAGGCCTTTACCTTCAGTGTGTAGATGAAAGCGTTTATACAAATTGAAGATGTGTGTTCTGTGTTTAACGAGATCAATACCCAAACCATTATCAGTAATCTGCAAACATATGCGAAGCTCGGTTTGGCTGGTCTTAAGTTGAATTGATGGATTTATGCCGGGCTTTCGATATTTTATGGAATTGCTAATCAGATTGTATAAAATACTTTCAATGTACGTCTGTACTGCCAATAGGGTATTTGCCTCGTTGAAGTCAGCATGAATTGAGGTTTTGGTTTCTTCAACCTCTCTTTCCAATGTTTTGGTTACTCGGGCCAGCGCTTCGTCAAGATTTACTTCTTGTATGTTGCTGGTATGTTTGTCAATGTCCAGAATGGCATTCAGTTCGCGGATGGCTCCATCCATGTCGCGAGTTGCGTTCTCCATTTCACTCATGATGCGAATGTTGTCGCTTGGATCCTGTGTAAGCTTCAACACATTGGCAAGTCCTAAAATACGAGCAAGTGGTGCTCTTAAATTATGAGCCGTCATGAAGGCGAATTGTTCTAACTGATTGTTCTGACGAATCAACTCTTCGTTTGCATTTTGCAGATCTTGCGTACGCTTGCTTACTTCCAGATTAAGATAATCGTTTCTGGCTTGAATCTTTTTATTCTGTTCTTCTATTATGTTTTGTGCTTCAATCAACTTTTTGTTTTGAATGGCTAAGGCATCCCGCTGTCTGGCGATCTCTTCACTTTGCAGTTGCATTTGTTCATTCTGCTCGGAAATTTCCTTTGTGCGCGCCACGACCATTCGTTCAAGCTGTTCGTTCTGTTCTGTGAGCAACTTGTTTTTGTCAGCTTCTGCTTGTCGTAATAAGTTGGAAAGCCCAACGGTTTTGGTTGTGTAGTATGCTGTATATAGTAACGTAGGGAAGCACAAAATAAATAATACAATCTGAAGCACATGATTACCCTGAAGGGCTGCATCATAATCGGCTTGTGCTTCGGCATTGATGCGGTCTTCAAAGTTGGCAATGTTCTTCTGGCAATTGAGATACTGTAACCAAAGGTCAAGACCTTTATCGGAAGTGAAAAGTTTCAGAAACTCCTCATCCCTTTTGTGATCAAGTAGCGTTTTGAGAAAGAAACAATATTCAAAGTAGTTGTTCAGAGAGTCGCGTAAGGCATAAAATTCAGGCATGCCCTGATACTGCTGTTTGAGTAATCTTACTTCAATGTTTTTGAGGATGGAGTCTTTTCGGATAAAGGCACTGTCGACTGGTCCAAAGAATCGTTCTTCGCGAATGATGGTATATCCCCGCAGCCCAATGTCTATCCCGTGTATGGTTGATTTACCAATCTGTTCCGTGAAAAGTTTTATTGTTTCGGCCTCCTGTTGTAAGACACGACTTTCGCGCATGCTGGCGTTGTTATAATTGGTTAACGCTATGTCCGCCAGTAATAATAGACTGATGACACCAACGACCGCATAAATAAAATTTTTACGAATGAAGTTAGTCATGTTGGGGGCTCCACGATCTTCCTTGAATAGTCACTATAAGTTAAGCTTTTTTGCACTCAAGACCTTGAAGAATTGTTATTTGCTATGACAAGCTAATGCCTTTTATCCTTCTGAAAAGAGATAACGCATGTCTGTCCGTTAAACCGGAAACAAAATCGGTAACCTGACGCAGTAATTCATAATAATGACCACTACCGGGTGTGATGCTGTTGATAACCTCTTCGGGTAATAACTTTTGCAAGTTTGAATACTTCCGAGATTCTTTTTTCTCCAGACAGTGGACTGATGCCTTCAGGAATTCTTCCAGCAACCCCGGGAGCACTTCATGGCCAGCCGCTTCAATCTCTACGACACTTCGCGCGCGATAAATTTTTGCAATGGATACGTCAATAATTTCTTTTAGGGCAGGAGCTGAAGGACACACATCGGCAAGGGCGGTATCAAAGGTACCATTCAAAATTTCAGACTCATGGTCCAGAAAAAGGTTGGCACACTCGTCCATTAGGTCGCCAATTGCCAGCGCACGCAGGTACCCAATTTTTTCCTGCTTACTGGGTAGCTGATCGAGCTTACCTAATTTTGATTTATTTCGGGTGAGAACTTGCTCGAACAGCACGCGAGCCTCGTCATACGGAATAAGCCCCAGACTACATCCGTCTTCCAAATCAATAATGCTATAGCAGATATCATCAGCGGCTTCAACGAGAAACGCAAGCGGATGACGACTCCAGCTTACTTCAGAAGTCTTGTTGAGTTGAAGTTTGGAAGCTATGTCGGTAAACAATCCACGTTCAGTTTCAAAGAATCCAAACTTCTTTTGACTTCGTTTAGATTTATCCCGGTTTTCGAATAATGAAGGGCATGGATATTTTGTGAATGCACCGAGTGTAGCATAGGTGAGCTTTAATCCATACTGGTTTTTGTTCAGAATCCGGAACCCTTGTGCGTTACCTTCAAATTTGATCAGATCATTCCACTCGGCTTCCGTTACTTTCTGTTTAAAGGTCTGGCCATATTCATGATGCTTGAAGAAGTCGGATATGGCATCTTCTCCTGCGTGACCGAATGGTGGGTTACCCAGATCATGTGCCAAAGAAGCCGCGGCTACAATGGCACCGAAATCAAATAGCGTGAAACTCTTTTGTAACTCGGGGTGACGTTGTAAAATATTTTCCCCAACGCGTTTCCCCAACGAGCGGCCAACACT
>JBMOKS010000066.1:0-3954 GCA_049324355.1 Bacteroidota bacterium | reverse complement strand
ACTGATTTGGGAAGAAAAACTGGATTGCCGGCTGAATATCGTAGGCTGGGCCGAACCCAAAGACCCCACACCCGATATGATTAAGGAATTGGCCGCTAAGTGGAAGGTATCCGATAAAGTGATCTTTCACGGTAAAAAATCGGTAGGTGAGGAGCTATTCAGTTTTTATCAGAAGGCTGATATATTTATCCTGGCGTCGCAGGTGGCAGAAGGTTTTCCGCGCACCATCTGGGAGGCGTTGGCCAACTCCGTGCCGATCATTTCAACTGCAGTAGGCTCTATTCCTATATTTTTGAAAGACCGTTCCGAGGTATTATTGGTCGAGCAACGCAATGCCGCCGATATTGTAAAGAAGGTTAAAATATTGGTTGAAGATGCCGAACTGAGAAAACGAATGATCAAAAACGGTCTTCGGCGCGTGGATGAAGTTACGCTCGAAGTTCAGGCAAAAAAGATCGCCGACACAATGGAAGATTATTTGAGAAGTTTAAAATCGTAATATCAAGTACAAATGAAAATATTAGGTATCAATTTCGGACATGATGCTGCAGCTACCTACCTGGAAAACGGTGTTGTGAAACTCTCGATAGAGGAGGAGAAGATCAGCCGCGTGAAGCAGGACTTTGGATGGCCCGCCCAGGCGATAGCGCACATACAGAACGATTTGAAGATAAATCCCGCTGATATTGACGTCATCGCCTTCGGAAGCCAATTTTACAACGAACTCGGAAAGAATGAGATCCTTTATCGCTTTTCGAAAAAGCGGTCGGACAAAAATAAAGAGATCATCGATCGCATCACGTCTTACCTGAACCTCACAGCTAAAAAGATCTCCGACGAAAATCGGGATGTATTTATCAAGGCGTTGAGGGGACTCGGCTATACAAAAGCCACGGTTAAGTTTTATAACCACCACTTAAGTCACGCCGCCAGCGCCTATTACTGCGCGCCGTTTAAACCCGACCTGGTTGTTACCTGCGACGGTATTGGCGATGCCGAAACATTTAATTTCTACAAATTCAACAAAGACAAAGGACTTGAGCCCGCATACAAACATTCATATCAGATTTCAATCGGGCAATTTTATAGTTCCATCACAAAAATGCTGGGCTTCCGCCCAACACGCCATGAAGGAAAGATCACAGGGCTCGCAGCATTTGGTAAAGAATCAAAACTCGTTGAGGAATTCAGTAAACTATTCTACAGGAGCAAAGACAACGAATTGGAACGTTTCCCGGGTAATGAGTTGGATCGCCTTTGGAAGGAATGGAAACTTAAAGACCGTTTAAAATTATCGGGTAAGATCAATTTACAAACATCAGAGTCGGATACTGGTGTAGATTATGCCAAAAGAGGCTGGGTATTGTTGGCCCAATTGGAAAAACTCACAACAGGATTTTCGAAAGAAGATATCGCCTATGCGTGCCAGCAGGTTACTGAAAATATTGTCGTGGATGAGATCCGCAGGGTGATCCAAAAAACATTTGGAAACAAAACGGTGAAACTTGCGTTGGCCGGTGGCGTTTTTGCCAACGTACGTGTGAATCAGAAGATACTCGAAATGCCCGAAGTCGACAACGTTTTCATCCAACCCGCCATGGGTGATTCAGGTCTCGCGCAAGGTGCCGCTATTCTGGCTGACCTCGAACTGAGAAAGAAGAGCTGGGACTCTATTGAATACCAATATAAGCACACCTTTTGGGGGCCGGATTATTCCACGAAAGTTGATCCTTTTATCAAAGGAATTGGAGGTGAAGCGGCGATCAAAAAGATGGACAACCCCGCGCAAGTGATCGCTAAACTGTTAATGGAAAACAAGGTCATTGGATTCTGGCACGGCAGCATGGAGTGGGGACCAAGAGCGCTGGGCAGGCGAAGCATGATCATCAATACGTTTGACAGAACCGTAAATGATTCGGTGAACAAACGACTCAACCGTACGGAATTCATGCCATTCGCGCCTTCTATCATCGATCACAAAATCAAGGACTACATCCCTGAATATGACCCTGAGTGTCCCGCCGCCGATTACATGACGATAACTTACGCAGTGGATCCAAGGTACCACCAGGAGTTGCAGGCAGTCGTTCACGTAGATGGCACAGCCAGACCGCAGGTGGTTAGAAAGGACTCTAACCCGTATTACTACAATATCATCGACGAGTTTTATAAACTTTCGGGATGTGGAGCAATTGTGAATACCAGCTTCAATGCGCACGAGGAACCGATCGTGAGTACGCCCGAAGTGGCCTACAAAGCCCTTAAAGAAAATCGTATTGATGTCTTGGTCATTGAACAATATCTCATCGAGATAAACAGTGCAAAAAACTAGCATATTATTCGTCGGGAACTTTCTGCAACGCAAAGCAGGCGCATTGCCAGCTTCGGGCGTTGTCATGGACGGCCTGTCGGATAAAGTGACTATTAAGAAAGCCTCGACCATCAACAACCGATATTTGCGCTTGATGGATATAGTGCTAAAATGTAGCACGTTGTCATATGAATTTCTCCACGTCGATGTATTTAGCGGCAATTCTTTCCTGTTTGCGAGACTGGCAAGTTGGATCGCCTCAAAGCGGAGGAAAAAGATCATGCTCACACTGCACGGCGGCGCGTTGCATGAATTTTATGTGGGCCGTGAAGCACAGTTTAAAAAACTTTTTGAAAGCGCATTTTTAATTCGAACGCCAGCGCTGTTTCTTCAGGAGTTCTTTGCCGCCAAAGGATTCAAGGTAGATTATCTTCCCAACCCCGTAAGTATTGAACGATTTCCTTTCAACAGAAGTAATGTTCAAAAATATAGCATACTTTGGGTTCGGGCCTTTACGGAGATCTACAATCCGCCTGTAGCGGTGCACATATTGGCGGAAGTATTAAAGGATTTTCCACAGGCCACACTAACAATGGTGGGCCCCGATAAAGGGATGAAGGATCAGACTATGGCACTGGTAAATAAGTTAGGATTGAACGCAAGAGTTCAAATGGTTGGCGCCGTGCCGAATCACGAATTATTTCAATATTACCAGCGTCACGAGGTGTTCATCAATACTACATCTTATGAAAGCTTTGGCGTGGCGCTGGTAGAAGCTGCAAGCTGCGGAATTCCCGTTGTATCCAATAAGGTCGGCGAGATCCCGCTGTTGTGGAAGGATGAAGAAGACATGTTGCTGGTCGACAACTTAGATCATGCTGGTATGGCCTCCGCAGTGAAAAGACTTTTTCGTGACGAAAACCTTGCCCGGAAACTTTCATTGAATGCACATGCAAAGGCGCAAAGTTTTTCGCGAAGGACGCAATATCTTAATTTATCTTAAAACTCACCGGTAAACTATAGGAGCGCTTAACGGGCACATTGTCGCGCTTCGCAGGAATCCACTTTGGCATAATAGAAACCACCCTTAAAACTTCGGCGTCACATTCATCAAATTTCGGACAGCCTTTTACGATTTGCGGATCGCTGATGCTTCCATCTTCATTGACCATGAATTTTACATAGACTTTACAGCCCGAGAAAGAGGAATCACTTTTGCAACGCTGCGGAAAAACAATATTCTTCCTTAAGAACTCATGTAAAGAAGGAGTTCCTCCGGGGAACACCGGAAGCTCTTCGGTTTCTTGTGCCTCTACAATAAAACAAATCAGTGTCGTTATCGAAATCAAAAAAATTCTTTTCATTGCATTCTGAAACTTATAGGAATTTGCTGATTGCTTTTAACTGCTTTGTTTCTTGTTATTGCTGGATTCCATGCAGGCATCATAGAAATAACCCTAACTGCCTCCTTATTGAATTCTTCACATTTACATCCCTTAAGTATTTGAATGTTTCCAACCTTCCCAGTTTCATCAACAACATATTTTACATATACAGTGCACCTTTCATTGAAAGAAGTGTCGTTAATGCAAGACATTGGAAATTTCAGGTTGGAACTAATAAAATGATACATTGCCGGTAAG
>JBMOKS010000065.1:0-3956 GCA_049324355.1 Bacteroidota bacterium | reverse complement strand
AGCCTATCCCCTACTGCCAACAAGGAGAAGACATAAACCAAATTCTCTTGAAATGAAAAACATAATTGCATTCTTTAATAACATTAGACCTCTTTCAGAAAAGACAATGGGTTTGATTGGGGAAATTTTTGTGCCGGCAGAACTGAAAAAGGGAGAATACTTTATAAGAAAAGGGGAATTTGCAAAAGAAATCGCTTTTTTAGAAACCGGTATTGTAAGGGCTTATTACAATACTAGTGATGGAAGAGAATACAACAAAACTTTTTTTTCAGCCCCATCCATCATTGGCTCCTATGCATCACTCATTAATGGGCAAAAGAACGTTGTTGCCCAACAGGCACTGACGGATTGTGAGATCTGGAGAGCCTCATTTCATAAAATTGAAGAATTATCAGAGGGCAATTTTGAGATTGAAAGACTGAGGAGAGTTATCGCAGAAGGTTATTTTTTGAGCAATGAGAAGAAGGAGATTGAAATGGCCCTGCTCGACGCAGACAAACGCTATTTGATTCTGCAAAAAGAGTATCCCGGAATTGAATCCGAAATTCCACAATATCATATTGCTGCCTATCTTGGTATCAGCCCTACCCAATTGAGTAGAATAAGAAAAAAGATGACTCAATAAAGTATTTCTTTACATATGTAAATGCATAAATTATTTCGATGCATCTACTTTGCAATTGAGTTTTTTAAAAGCCTCAGCTCAAAATTTTTGTTACCATGAAAAATCGAGAAATTACTTTCTTCAGAGTCATTTTTATCATTTCGGCCTTATGGAATTTAGTTGGAGCAATATTCGGTTATTTCAACACTGCTCATACCTTCAAGGGCTTTTTTAATAGAGAATTGACTGATCCACTATACTACACCATCTATCAGGGTGCTTGGGGTACAACTCTCATATATTTTATTGGTTATTCCATTGTAGCCTATAACCCAATAAAGCACACTGGGATTGTTATCGTTGGTTGGATTGGAAAAATCGGTTTCGCTATTTCACTTTTGAAATTATATTCGTTAGGAATTGCCGGATCTATAGCTTTTGTAGTCATCATCGGTGATTTCGTTTTTGCTCTGCTGTTTTTGTATTACTTCTTCAGGTTATTCAAAACCAAAGAAAACATTCTTTAAACTAGGATCATGAACTATAAGACACTGGTCGTGCTATTGATTACGTTGATGTTCATGCCGTTGGATTCATTTCCACAGACATTATGGGAAATTGACAAGGATAATGACGGGGTTGTAGTTTATACAAGGACTGAGCAAAATTCTGATTTCAAATCCTTTAAAGCAGTGGCACTGGTGGATGCCTCCATAGATGAAATAATTAAGGTCTTGAAAGATGCTGACAGCTATACAAAATGGTACGGCTACACCAGAACATCTAAAGCCCTAAAACAAGAAAAGGACCTTCAGTATAATTATGTAGAAACCATCTTCCCCTGGCCATACAGCAATAGAGACATGGTTTACAGGATGTCAGTTGATACATCAGATCCAGTAGTAACAAAAATATTTTTTGAAGGAATACCAGACTATATACCTGAAAAGAAAGGGATTGTAAGAATGCAAAAGGCGGAGGGATACATATTGTTAAAACCCTTGGGAGGGATTACGGAGATAACCTATGTGTTTCACTCCGAACCCGGTGCCGGTGTTCCGATCTGGCTGGCAAACAATTCAATAGCTGAACTCCCTTTTAAAACACTCACTGGTTTAAGGAAAATCCTACAAGAAGAAGACAAAACCGGCAAGTAACAAACATATTCCAGAAATACACCACAGATCTACCAACAATCACCCGATAGTCTTTTAATAAATATTAGATCTGAATGGAAAAAGTTCGAAATTTTACCAGTTACCCCGACTTTCAAAAGTCGCTCGAAGACACAACTCTTTCTAATCGTATGGTTTAAAAGGTTTTTATTTTTTCCGTAAACCAATTCTTACCAATTCATTCACCAGGTTAGTCCGCTAATCTGTGCCCTCGACTGTCGTCTTATATTTGAGGGCACAGATTTCACGAAAAAATATGCCGCGTGATGGAGGTGTACAAGGTGATCAAAGCGCTGCCTTGATCAAAATGAAAAAGCGTATGAAAATTCAAAAGACAATTTCGCAATATCGTTCGATCTTAAAAAGTACGAAGCCACTGACGGCAAAGCGTCACACTGGTCTTGGTTACGTCGATGTGATGCAGCTCAAGCAGTCAAATGTTTCTGTTGGAATTGATGCCGAGTATTGGGTTGGTGACGAGCCGGCAAAAGACAAGCAGTCCGGTAAGAGTTCCGTAGTTGCCGAAAGCATTAGTGATAATCGAGAAGTAAGAATCATCCCAGGCCGGTTGCTGAGGACACAGTATGGCCGGTGATTGCTAATCATAGGTTGAATGCTTATTAAAAAGAGATTGCGGCTTTGTGAGGCATTGCTAAGGACCGACGTTTCGCTTGGCTCGGCATACGTTTGCTACGACTGTTGCGCAGACGAAGGGGGGATAAAGACGTTCTTAAAACAAAATCAAGAAGCCTAAGAAGTTAAATTTTGCGAATGAATTTCGTGAAACTAATACTTAATGCTGCTGTTTATTATTCCATTGAAAAGCAACTGACAGACCACGATAAAAGCAAACTCTATTGACTTCAAAAAGCAAATTGAAAGATTAACTCGTGGTTAGCTCAAGAATTATCGAACAGCGCCAAACGCTACTACCGAATTTGTCATCAAACTTGAATACATAAATTCTGCATTTGATCACCTTGAGATGGGTATTTTCAGAATGGCAAATATTCTTTTTGAATTCAAAGCTTACGAAGAAAGTTAGGCTAATCTATTCTTTTGTTTAACCGTCATATTATGACAGCCGAATACTGGGCAGCTATCATCTCCTTGGTCCGTAGCCCGTTGGCAACGCTACCAAGTTGCTCCATTTTGAATTCAACAATTAAAATAATCTCAGTTAAGAATTGATATAACCTGTGAACCTTTATATATTTAAAGTATGGAGCCCATTCTTCTTGTTGAAGCAGAAGAATGGGCGTTTTATTCTAGCCAGCCGCTCCCACTTAATGCCAGCAAGGAAAAATGTGGTTGCCTCACCTCTTTCCCTGCGAATATGAACACGTTGATAAAATGGAAATCGAAATCGCTTCCTTACTTGAGCGCATGTACGAAAAATATGGTTACGATTTTCGCCTGTATTCCGAAGCGCACATCAGAAGGAGAATAGTAAACCGACTGAGACTTTCGAGGATTGACGATGTTTCCTTAATGGAAAAAAGGCTAGTGGATGATACTACTTTTGCAACTCAGCTCATACAGGATTTTTCCATAACGGTAACAGAAATGTTTCGCGATCCGGATTTTTACCGGGCGCTCAGGGAACAGGTGATCCCAATTCTGAAGACCTATTCTTACATTAAGGTATGGCATGCTGGTTGTTCTACCGGAGAAGAAGTTTACTCGTTAGCCATCATTTTGAAGGAGGAAGGCCTTTCTGACCGCTCGACTATCTACGCCACAGATTTCAATCAACAAGCGATCGACCAAGCGAAGGAAGGTATCTTTTCAAACGAAGCCATGAAAAAGTATACCCTCAACTATCAGCGGTCAGGAGGCAAAGAGCCTTTTTCAAATTATTACAAATCTGCTTACAACAGGGCAATTATGGACCAGTCACTAAAAAAAAAAATTGTATGGGCTAATCATAACCTTGTTACCGACAGCGTCTTTGCCGAAGTCCATCTGATTTTTTGCAGAAATGTGCTCATCTATTTTACACGCGAACTACAAAATTTGGTTCAAAGGCTTTTTGTCGACAGCCTTGTCAGCGGAGGGATACTTTGCTTAGGCGCTAAGGAATCACTGCGGTTTACCGATGCTGAAGGGATGTACGACGGGCTGAATCTGAAGCAAAGAATATTCAAGAAAAAGTATTGTTTGACATCGAATTTTCT
>JBMOKS010000064.1:0-3959 GCA_049324355.1 Bacteroidota bacterium | reverse complement strand
GGGCAATCCCCCACGATAAAGGAATGGATTTCGTTGTTCAGAAATTGGTTGCAGTTATCAAAGACCAAGGCAAGAAGAAGACTATGTGGGAATGGATTGAAGAGAACTCTTTTGGCCTGGCTTTTTGGTCAGGACTATTGGCTATCCTAACGTTAGTCACCATTTTAATTTTAAGGTCGGCTGGAAACTATCCTCCCGAGGTACTGATAAAAACGGCTATCGACAATCGGATTAACAATCTAAATAATAGCGTCGAACGCGAAACCGCATTGATCTTTGATCCTGATAAGTTAAAAATGTCGTCAGCGGATCAAATTGGAAATATTTACAGTTCTTTTATGAATCTTAAAGCAAAGTATCGAAATGAATATGAGTTTGACAACGGAGTTAGAAAAATCCGCGCCAGGAAAAATATTGAAAGCGCCTTAAAAATAAACCTGGAATCGCTTTCTCCAGCCAACCAATACAACTTTTCAAATCCGAAAGCATGGATGACAACTAGTCAAAATCAAAATCAAATTTCAAATGTTAAATATTCTTTTATTAATACTCAACCGGTCCAGTATGACATCATAAGGGAGGCGGAGAATGGTTTTGGCCAGTACGTGGTAACAGTATCCTATCATGAAAACCTAAGAGTGGCAAATGTTACGTTACTCTTTCCCGATGACAAACAACGATTAAAGAAACGCGTGGTTAAATTCAAAGGTTTATTCCCACACGAAAAATATACTTTCGAGAGAAGGGGTGCGGAGTGGGTATTGGCGACGATAGAGTAAGTGTGCTCAACGGATTTTGAAATCCAATTAGCACTATTGGGAAAGAAAATTGAAGCTTACGCAAAGTGAAGGGTAGTGGATCGCGTTTCATTCGGTAATCATTGTACCATGAAAATGTTAGTTCCTCCAAAATCGAGGCCCATATTTATTGCCCTCTTCCTGATAATGCTTCACAGTTGTAGTTACGGCCAGGAAGCGCAGGATAAGGTATGTATCACGCGCACCGGAGAAAAATACCACCGATGCACTTGTCGGTATCTCCGGCAGAGCAGTTTTGAAATTCGCATCTCAGAAGCAACTCGTCGTGGTTACACAGCTTGCAGTGTATGCCGGCCTCCCCTTCGCGAACTTACAACAGAGACTGGCGGATCATCGGGGGCCAAAACCTCCCAGGATGCGGCGCCTAACAATACAACAACCCAACAGCAGAAGATAGTCAAATCAAGGCAATGCTCCGCATTCACCAAATCTGGTTCCCGTTGCAAAAGAACAACAACAAATTCAAACGGCAGATGCTGGCAGCATCAATAGGCATGGATTTGGATTTCGCACCTTGAGAAACTTTGTTACTGCGTTCGGAAAGTCCATTTCAGAAAAAAAAATTGATTCTACTATTCGGTTGCCAAAAGATGAAAACTATAAGTATACTAACTATCATTCTAACTCTTGTCACTGGTTGCCAGACTGAAGGGGAACCTCCTGGAAATCCTGGAACTGGCTGTCCAACGACTGCTAATTGCGGGTGTTCCAATATACCAAAAGCCCAATGCGGAGGAAGTTGCTGCCAGTGGGTCGTTGGAAGCGGTTGCAAATGCAAGTAGAAAAGAAAGCCTATGTCATTAAAAGTAATAACCTTCTTGTTAATACCAGCCTCTTTTGGTTTCGGTTACGTTGTGGGAAACATGATCGGAAAAATGCAAGGTTATAAGGTATTTGAAAAACTTCAGAAGAATAAGGGTTTAAATGAACTAAAGTCCGAACTGAAAGAAGTCGGGAGAACAAATATTCTTACGCTCGTTGATGTATCCGCTGAAATCAGGCAGACAAATGAGGGTGGTCTTTTTAGAGTAAAATATGCACAACGAGTCTGCAGTAGCCGCAATAAAAGATATTCGGCTGAGCATCAATTTTTTTTCAAAGACGAATACACTGATCGCTGAAAAGGAAATCATGGTTTATGAATTTATCCTACCAGGTCAATCGTATGATTTTAGAGAGAAATTAGAATGGCCTAAAGATGCGGATACCTATACATTGAGTGTTCTTGACGCAAGAGTGGATTAGTCATTTACAAGCAGGTTCATTAAAAACAATATCATATGGGATGGTCATTTAGAAAATCAGCATCGCTTGGTCCGTTCCGACTGAATTTCTCGAAGTCCGGAGTAGGATTGTCGTTTGGAGTTAAAGGCGCCCGAATAAATATGAGTAGGCGCGGAACATATGTGAATATTGGCTCCAATGGAATTTATTATCGCCACCGAATTAATCAAATTTACTCATCCATGAGCAATGCTGCAGTTCCACCAGCTCCAGAAAACGAACATTACTCCAATGGCTTTCATACTATAACCACTGATAACGTAGAAAGCGTAACCGACGTAGACTCTAAAGAATTTATAAATGAGCTAGAATCTAAAGACAAGAAAATATCCTTTCTTAAGATTTTTGGCATTTGGCCAGCTTTGGCGCTGGTGATCTATGCCATACTTTTCTGTAACCAAGTGGTGAGGGTCGATAAAACCTATCAGGATTTTTTCATCATTTCCAAGAAAAGTGTCAACATTAGAAGCAGTCCTTCAACCGAAAGCCTAATTGTTCATAAAGCAAGAGAGTTTGAAAAATATACACTCACGAATAATGCCTCTGGATGGGTTAAGATTTATTCTAAAGAAACTCTACCCAGCGGCGGCTTTGTTCGGGCTGACATGGGTAATGTTTCGCACGAGCTTCTCAGCAGTAAAAAGATCAAAAGAATTCAGCAGCTACCGTGGCTTCAATATGTCCTCACTATGCTGGTAGTTTCATCATTGATTTGGTGTATCTACCTCAATAGATTAGATAAAAAAAGGAAAACGTTGGAAATATATTATACTCTAGATAAAGATATTGAAATCCTGCATAAAAAATTTCTTGAATTTTTTAGCGAGTTCGCTTCATCGAAGAGGGTATGGCAAAAGCTACACGCCAGCGGCATAAGTGATAAAAAATATTTCGCAGGAGCATCTGAACTTATTACACGCGTGCCAGTTGGAGGCATTTCAACACACAAGCTTCCGTCCAGGTTTCTACGGACTAATATTTCAATACCCTTTATTGCATTGAAGAATACAGAAATGTACTTTTTTCCCGAGCGCATCATTCTAAAGCGTGGTAATAAGTTTGGTGGTACCTTTTATAAAAACATCCGAATCGGTAGCACAAACATCCAGTTTATAGAAGAGCAAGTAGTTCCTTCCGATGCGCAGGTTATCGACTATACATGGAAATATCTAAATAAAAATGGTGGGCCCGACAGACGCTTTAACAATAACCGAAAGTTGCCGATCTGCCTTTATACAAACTACACTTTTGAATCTGAAGGTGGGATAGAAGAAGTGATCACAACGTCCAAAGCTGGTAGCATGGATAATTTTGCAGAATTTATAAAAATCATTGGCAAACATCAAGTGTTAATGGATAACGGAAAGGAATAAATGATGAACTGAGCGATTCCATAGTTTTGCCCATGTCCTCGATATGCTCGTTGGGCGTTTACCGTGTGAAAGTCGGTGAATTTTTTATTTCCTACACGAAGCTATCTAGCCAGGATATTAACGCGATAGTGCGCTACTCTAAACTTTTAGCATCTTCTTGACTGAAGGAGTTGAATCTCGCCAACTTCAGTCCTGATCGAGAGCTTCAGATTTGTCAATATGCCAATAGTTGTCAACTGGAGCAGCCTCATCTTTACCTGGCCAGGAAGGCATGGTAACAAGCATTATTTTAAGAGAGTCGTTTCCAGTGTTGCGAAACTGAAATTTTGTGTGAACGGGTATGGTAATACTAACACCTGATGAAATCTTGGTAATGGATGATACCCTATTATGCTCCCGCCAGATTTCTCCACTCCCTTGCAGAACGTACCAAATCTCATCCACCGATCTGTGTTGAACTGCGCTTGAAATTCCCTGTGGAGGA
>JBMOKS010000063.1:0-3961 GCA_049324355.1 Bacteroidota bacterium | reverse complement strand
AAGAAAGTGACCTGTTGTTCTTTTCGGGCAACACCCAATCGATTTACGCCCTTATCAAAGCAGACCACGGCTTGGGCCTGGCCAAACATGAAAACAACGAGCCTGACGAACAGTTCAATTTTGTGGAAGCTGTGATTCCGGCGAACTCTGAGTTGATCGGGATGCGCATCAAAGACTCAGACTTTCGTAAAAAATACAACGCCTCAATCATCGCCATACACCGTAATGGTAAAAGGGTGCCCGGCAAAGTCGGGGAAATGCATCTCGCCGGCGGAGATTTTCTTTTACTGTTGGCCAGCGGGAATCGAGAAAATGCCAATCATGAAAAGGACCTCTTTTTTGTTTCCGTCCCCAGGAAAATTGAGGCGGCCAAGTCAACGTGGAAGGGTATCCTGGGCCTGGCATGTTTTGTCACACTGATCTTAGGGGTCGTTGACGTATTGCCGTTGTTCACCGCCTGTCTGATCGTGCTTTCTGCGCTGGTGATCTTTGGCATTTTGAACCTGCTCGAGATACGACGCGAACTGGACCTAAGCTTGTTGATGATTCTGGTGTGCTCGCTGGCCATTGGCATTGCATTGGAAAAATCCGGAACGGCCGACCTTCTCGCAAGGGTATTGATCTCTTCCGGCAAGTCGCTGGGGGCGGTTGGGGTTTTAAGTGCGCTATTCATGGTCACCATTATACTGACGGCGCTGATCACCAATGCGGCAGCGGTGTCTATCGTCTTTCCGATTGCCATGTCTATCGCCGAACAAATGAGTTTGCCTTATACGCCCTTCTTTGTGGCTATCGCCTATGCGGCGTCCGGTGATTTTATGACACCCATCGGTTATCAGACCAACTTGATGGTATATGGCCCGGGAGGTTATACTTTTAAGGATTTTTTCAAAGTAGGTACTCCGCTCACACTGCTTTATATCCTAATTTGCATAGGGTTTATTTCCTATTTCTATAATCTGATCTAATGAATTATATCTATCCCATTAAAACCAAAGTCGATTCCGCTCAGCGTCAGACGTTGCTCGGACATAAACCCAAACTCATTTGGTTTACAGGATTGTCTGGATCAGGCAAATCGACTTTGGCGGTGCAACTGGAAGCACAGCTTTTTGATCTCGGCATCAAAACTTATCTGCTTGATGGCGACAACATCAGGGCTGGCCTGAATAAAGACCTTTCTTTTACCGAGGAGGGCAGGGTAGAGAATATCCGTCGCATTGGTGAGGTTTCCAAACTGTTTCTGGACGCCGGATTAGTTGTTCTTTCTGCTTTTATTTCCCCCTTCAAAGCCGATCGTGACCAGGTGAAGCAGATCGTTGGCGAAGGAAATTATATCGAAGTCTTCGTCGATACGCCCCTGGAAGTTTGCGAACAGCGGGATGTGAAGGGTTTATACAAAAAAGCCCGCGCCGGAGAAGTGAAGAACTTCACGGGCATAAATTCGCCCTACGAAGTTCCGGAAGCGCCGGACGTTCGCATTCAGACACACCAATTAAGTGTGGACGAATCCTTAAATTTGTTATTGAAATATGTGAAGCCCAGAATAACGTTGCCATGAGTCATCAGTACTATCTCAGTCATTTAAAAGAATTAGAGGCGGAAGCCATTTTCGTGATCCGCGAAGTGGTGGCGCAATTTGAACGACCCGCCCTTCTGTTTTCCGGTGGAAAAGACTCCATTGTGTTGGCCTATCTATCGAGAAAAGCATTTGCGCCGGCCCGCATTCCCTTTCCCCTGGTGCATATCGACACCGGACACAACTTCCCCGAAACCATGGAGTACCGCGATTGGCTCGTGAACGAGCTGGGCGTGAAACTCATCGTGGGTTCGGTGCAGGAAAGCATCGACAAAGGGCGCGTAAAAGAAGAGAGCGGTTTTAACGCCAGCCGTAACGCGCTGCAAACCGTGACGTTGTTGGACACCATTGAACAACATAAGTTCGACGCTGCCATGGGCGGTGCACGCCGTGACGAAGAAAAGGCCCGCGCCAAAGAAAGATTCTTCTCACACCGCGATGAATTCGGACAGTGGGATCCCAAGAACCAGCGTCCTGAACTCTGGAACTTGTTTAATGGGCGTAAACATATCGGCGAACATTTCCGCGTATTTCCGATCTCCAACTGGACCGAAATGGATGTGTGGCAATACATTCATTTGGAAAGTATTCCCATCCCGAAACTTTATTATGCTCATCAGCGCGAAGTGATCGTCAGGGGAGACACCATTCTCTCCACGTCACCCTGGTTAAAATTGAAACCGGAAGAGACGCCGGTGCGGAAGCTCGTGCGTTTCAGAACTTGTGGTGATATGCCGATAACTGGCGCAGTGGAATCGGATGCCGACACCATTGAAAAGATCATCGGCGAAGTGGCTACCTCACGCAAAACAGAACGGGGCACGCGCGCCGACGACAAACGTTCTGAAACCGCGATGGAAGACCGGAAGAAGTCCGGATATTTTTAATGTTCTGTGTTCGAAGTTCAAAGTGCAATGTTTTAGAACCTGACTAAGGAACCTTGAACTTCGAACCTTGAACTTTGAACTTTGAACCTCGAACCTTGAACCTTGAACCTCGAACCAAAAAAGAGATGTCAAATTATCTGAATAATCAATTACTGAGATTTACTACGGCAGGCAGCGTTGACGACGGAAAGAGTACGTTGATCGGCCGCCTGTTGTATGACAGCAAATCTATTTTCGAAGATCAGTTGGAAGCCGTGGAGGCGTCGAGTGCCAAAAAAGGATTTGATTATGTAGACCTTTCGCTGCTTACCGACGGATTGAAGTCCGAGCGCGAGCAGGGTATCACCATCGATGTAGCGTATCGCTACTTTGCCACGCCAAAACGGAAATTTATCATTGCCGATACACCCGGCCACATTCAGTATACACGAAATATGGTGACCGGTGCCTCTACCGCGAACCTGGCGCTCATCCTGATCGATGCGCGCAAAGGGCTTGTAGAACAAACCTATCGGCACTCATTCATCGCGTCGCTGCTGAAAATTCCACACATCATTGTGTGCGTGAATAAAATGGACCTGGTGAACTACGACGAAAAGGTGTATGACAAGATTGTTGAAGATTACAAAGCATTTTCGTCGAAGCTCGAAATATCAGACATTCAGTTCGTGCCCATCAGCGCTTTGGCCGGTGATAACGTAGTGAACCGCTCCGCCAATACGTCGTGGTACCAGGGCGCTACGCTCATGCACATGCTCGAGACCGTGCACATCGAAAGTGATTACAACCATATCGACAGCCGTTTCCCCGTGCAATACGTGGTACGTCCGCAGTCGAAAGAATTTCATGATTTCAGGGGATATGCAGGACGCGTGGCCGGTGGTATCTTCCGTCCTGGCGACGATATTGTAGTGTTGCCTTCAGGCTTCAATTCCAAGATCAAAAGTATTCACTACGGCAACGAAAAGCTGGACGAAGCTTTCGCGCCCATGTCGGTTACCATAACGCTCGAAGACGAGATCGACATCAGCCGCGGCGACATCATTGCCAAGCCCAACAATCATCCGCACGCCGAACAAGATGTCGACCTGATGCTGTGCTGGATGAATCAGAAGCCCGTTAGCCTCAATACAAAATTTTTCGTTCGTCATACCACGCGCGAAGTACGAGGCGTGTTGAAAGAGATCCAATATAAACTCGACATCAACTCGCTGCACCGGCTGGAGAACGTAGATCAACTCGCGATGAACGACATTGCCCGCGTGAAGATCCGTACCGCGCAGCCACTTTTCATCGACAGTTATCGCAAGAATCGTATTACCGGCAGCATGATACTGGTGGATGAAAGTACAAATGAAACGGTAGCTGCCGGCATGATCGTTTGACCGACCTCCGCGAATTTTATTTTCTTAAAAATCATTATGGACGTCAAAGATCTTTTACCAGCTGCCATCCGTGCCGCCGAGTTAGCATGTCAGGAAATTCTCGCCGTGTA
>JBMOKS010000062.1:0-3964 GCA_049324355.1 Bacteroidota bacterium | reverse complement strand
TGGAAACACTTGGCGGTACCAACGTGATTTGCACAGATAAGACAGGCACACTGACTCAGAACAAAATCGAAGTACACGTCATTGTCACGCCTTCCGGCAAATACGATGTAAGCAATGGCACAAAAATCGATTCCGGAGATCCGGCATTTCAGCGGGTTTTGGCTTGTTCCGTACTATGCAATACAGCTGCTCTTGGGGTAAATGGAAGTGAAACCGGTGATCCGCTTGAAGTGGGGCTTCTGAAATTTGCCATCGCTCAGGGAACTTCCATAGAAGCAATGCGGAAGGAAAACGCGGTAGTACAAGAAGAACCATTTTCCTCAGAAACCAAAGTCATGGCTACCCGGCATCAAACAATTGAAGGTAAATCATTGATTTATGCCAAGGGAGCCGCAGAGGAATTGTTAGACCGGTGCACGTATGTTATCAATGGAACAGAAGAATTTGAACTCCACGGAGCCCTGAAGAAAAACCTGTTATTGGAGGCCGAAAAACTTTCAGCATCGGGTTACCGAGTGATCGCTGCCGCTACGCGAATGGCTAACAGTGGAGATAATCCGCTGGCGTCCGGTTTGGTATTTGCCGGATTGATTGGAATGATCGATCCACCCCGGGCCGATGTATTCGATGCTGTCAAAGAATGTAAATCGGCAGGGATTAAGGTGATTATGATAACCGGTGACCATCCGGCCACCGCAGAAAATATAGGGCGACAACTTGGGATTTTGGACCAGGGTGACCGGCCCGTCATGACCGGCAGAGACATGAGGGACTATGGTCACCTTTCAGAGAGTGAGAAAGACAACTGGGTGGAGACAACTGTCTTCGCGCGCGTAAGTCCCAAGCAAAAGCTCGACCTGGTAAGTGTACTACAGGACCGGAAACATATTGTCGGAATGACTGGAGATGGCGTGAATGACGCCCCCGCCCTTAAAAAGTCGGATATCGGTATTGCGATGGGCTTACGCGGTACGCAGGTTGCCCAGGAAGTAGCCGACATGGTTTTGAAAGACGACTCATTCTCTTCGATTGTACTGGCTATCCGTCAGGGCCGCATCATCTTCGACAACATCCGGAAGTTTGTCATCTTCCTTTTATCATGCAATCTCAGCGAACTCTTTGTGATTGCAGTTGCTTCCGTTTTGAATCTTCATTTCCAATTATTTCCCTTGCAAATCCTTTATATCAACATCATCACCGATGTTCTCCCCGCGCTTGCCCTTGGTGTAACGGCCGGTGGCGCCTCCATTATGAAACAACCTCCCCGCAACACAGAGGAACCAATTATCGATACACAACGGTGGACTGCGATTATTTTCTATTCGGTAATCATCACATTGACAACCTTAGGCGCTGTGTTCATTAGCCACTATACAGTTCATAAGAGTGAAACCTGGAACCCTGAACTTTGTAATAATATCTTGTTCTTTACACTTATCTTCTCTCAAATTCTACATGTTTTCAACATGAATGCCGCGGGGTCGAAATTCTTTACCAGTGAGGTAATGAAAAATCGGTATGTATGGTATGCTGTGTTGGCCTGCCTGGTTTTGCTTTTCATATCCTATCAGATCGAAGTGGTAAGACGAGCACTGGATATTTTCCGCATGTCGAGTGAGGACTGGATGATTTCCGTGGGAATGAGTCTGTTGTCGTTGGTCGTTATCCAGATTGTAAAAAGCCTCAAGTTGGTAAGACAATGAACAGCGGAATGAAGTTGACATTTTTAGGCGCTGCTGGAACGGTAACAGGGTCAAAGTATTTACTCCAGACAAATGACATCACCATCTTGATTGATTGCGGCCTGTTTCAGGGACTCAAGCAATTACGTGTTTTGAATTGGGAGAAGTTTCCTGTTGACCCTTTATCAATTGATCTGGTATTAGTTACCCACGGACATCTCGATCATGTTGGCTATTTACCAAGGTTAGTGAAAGAGGGATTTAACGGTAAGATTTGGTGTACGTCTCCCACTCGTGAAATCACTCAAGTTATCCTGGAGGACAGCGCTAAAATCCAGGAAGAAGAAGCCGAGCGAGCTAATCGGTTTGGTTATAGTAAACACAAGAAAGCCCTCCCTTTGTACAACCTCGATGATGTTAAAAAAACTCTTCCGCTGTTTATTGCCCAGCAAAAAGATAAATGGCTCAATGTATCAGATTCTATTCAGGTTCGCTTTCGATACAATGGTCATATTATTGGAGCAACTTTCATTGAAATAAAAGCAGGCGGAAAGACCCTGGTTTTTTCAGGAGACATCGGACGAGCAAATGATCCTTTACTGTATCCGCCTGACCAGCCAGAGGAAGCAGATGTAATGATCATGGAATCCACTTACGGAAACCGGCTTCATCCTTCCGACAGTGAAGAGCAACTTGCTCGTATAATCAGGGAGTCTTCTGCAAAAGGTGGAACGATACTAATCCCAAGCTTCGCAGTTGAGCGTACTCAAAGCCTGATGTTTTTACTTTGGAAATTGCGAAAGCAAAATGCAATTCCTCATGTGCCGGTTTATATGGACAGCCCAATGGGGCGAAGCGTGCTGGAGATTTTTCATCATCATTCGAATTGGCATAAGCTGTCCGTGGCGGATTGCACTGAAATGTGCAACGATATTGTTCGGGTTAGAACTATGGATGAAACGCTAAAGCTTGCATCCGATAAACTCCCTAAGATTATTATTGCAGGAAGTGGCATGGCTACCGGCGGAAGAATACTTACTTATTTTGAACACTACTTGGGGGATAGCTCTTGCACCATACTGTTGGTTGGTTACCAGGCAGAGGGGACAAGGGGTCGTCAACTTTTGGATGGCGTGCACGAAATAAAACTGCATGGCAAGTACTACAAGGTTAAGGCCGTTATTGAGAATGTAGAGGGTCTTTCGGCTCACGCTGACCAGGCAGAACTTATCCATTGGATGAGTAGCCTTTCGAAGTCTCCAAAATTCATTCTTATCACCCACGGAGAGCCTGCATCAGCGCAAGCGTTGCAAGACAAGGTCCGGGAGGTGTATGGCTGGGAAACTGCCATCCCCCAGTTGAATCAGGTTATTGATTTATGAATCAGTTCCGTCATTTTTTCCAAACACTATGAAGACGTTAACACGCATAGCCTCCTATTCCTTTCAGCCCGACATCGTATTTCAATGCCTCGATAATTTGGGAGTTACCGGGATGCATATGACACAATCGTCTATGATGATGATGGGAAGTAAACTGGATTTGAAATTCCTTACTGATCAGCATACAGGCTTAGGAACCAAATACCAATGGACAGGAAAGATGATGGGATTTAGAATGGACTTCACTGTTGAAGTGACCAAATGGATGCCGGGAGAAGAAAAGACGTGGGAAACCATTGGCACGCCTCAACTAATCATTTACTCATGGTACCGGATGCATTTACTGCTTACACGGTTTCCCGGTGGTACATCGGCAGAATTGTCCATCAGTTACGAAAGGCCTCAAGGATTCTTTTACCGACTCCTTTCATTTTTGTTTGCGGATTGGTATTGCCTATGGTGTTTAAAGAATATGCTGGATGACTGCAAGAAAACACTTTTAAAAAGGAGTTGAGAACTATGGAACATAATCATTCAAATCATTTAAAAATAAAATCGATCGGTATTGACACCTACCGTGAGAATATTATCTATATGCGTCATGATTGTCATGTGTGTTTATCAGAAGGATTCACCGCGCTTACGAGAGTGATTGTAAAATATGATGGCCGGGATATTATTGCAACACTGAATGTAATTCATAACAATGAACTGCTAAACCACAGTGAAGCAGCCTTGTCGATGGAAGCGATGAAGCGTTTGAATTTAAAGGAAGGTGATTTGATTGAGGTGCTGCATCTTCCACCGGTTGAATCACTTCGAAGTGTACGCGCCAAACTATACGGACAAACGCTGCCTTCGGAAGCATATCATCAAATTATTAATGACGTCACCTTAGGT
>JBMOKS010000061.1:0-36240 GCA_049324355.1 Bacteroidota bacterium | reverse complement strand
AAGTATTCGTTGAGATCGCCTTGCAGGTCTTCCAGTAACTCCGGGCGGCAATACCAAGTGAGGAACCGCTCTGCCCATTTCGGGGGCTTTATTTCTTTTGAGTTCCCCATGTCAGATTCCCTTTAAAGCCACATCCGGAATGATATTCCACAACTGATCGCGCAGCTCTTTTGCTTTTAACAATGCCGCCTTTCCTCCGTTCGTCACGGTATAATATCTCTTTCGTTTTCCGCCTCGCGCGCTGGTTGATTCGCCTAGCTTGCTTTTGGCGAGGCCCTTTTCTTCCAGCCGATTGAGCACGGCATGCACCACGCCAAGCTTGATCGTACGCCCGGTTCTTTTTTCCAGGTCATCACAAATGGCCACACTATAAGCTTCGCTCACCAACGCTGCTATGGTGAGCAATACAAGCTCTTCAAACTCTCCCAGGTTTGTTCCTTTCATGAAGGTGAATCAATTAATTCACTAAATGTATGTATTATACTTGAAAAGTAAAAAGAAGGTTACACGAGACGTGTACTTTGTTCCCGGCTATTGATGAGTGTTTTGAATATTCCGCGGCGTTTTCAGCGACACCGGAGTAAAATTTAGGGAAACCCTGGGGTCGCAAGGCCGAGATAAAATAGAGTAGCGATTAACACCAACATTCGGTGTGCTTCGTTCGAAATTCAAAAACCCGAAGCTTTCGCCATCTCCCACCCGATAATACCTTTCTTCCGGGCGGAGGTCCAGCGGTACTCGCCGAGGATTCCGTCTTTACGGATCACGCGATGACACGGAATCAGGTAGGCAATGTGATTGGAACCCACTGCCGAGCCCACGGCTTGCATGGCCTTCGGACTTTGAATGGACTGGGCTATGTCTTGATAGGTTGTAATATTTCCCATGGGGATTCGCAGCAAGGCTTCCCAGACTTTGATCTGAAAGTTTGTTCCCTTTACAAACAAATGGAGTTTGTCCTGTTGCTGCGAAGCATGGAATATCTTTTCGACAAACCCTTTTGTCAGTATGGTATTTTCATGGAAGATCGAGTTATGCCAAAACGCTTTCATTTCTTCCACAGCATATCGAAGTTCCTGATCAAGTGCGAGAAATGAAAGCCAGCAGATTCCCCTTTCGGTTACGCCGATAAGACAAGTCCCAAACGGCGTTTCATGAAAACCATATTCCACACGAATACCGGAACCATGAAGCTTATACTCCTGTGGCGTAACGGCTTCGAGCGTAGTGAACAGATCATACACGCGTGACTGGCTCGAAAGTCCTGCCGATTCAGCGGCCTCCACAATGTTTCTGGATTGTGCTAATTTTTCTTTCAGATAATCCACCGTAAGATATTGTAAAAATCTCTTCGGACTTATGCCGGCCCACTCGGTAAAAATGCGTTGAAAGTGAAACGGGCTAAGATGCACTTTCTCGGCTACTTCCTCTAACTCTGGCTGGCGCTGAAAATTTTCTTCCAGGTACTTGATGGCTTGCTCGATACGCTGGTAGTTGATATGGTGTTCCGGTGTTGTCAAGATCATACAAATATAGTTTAGATGCTCGATTCTGGATACTGGATATTGATGCTAGATATTGGATCAAATTTTATACATTGATTCCGGGTTCTCAACCCGCTTCTTGCTCAGATCATCGATAACAAACGTCAAGGATCACTACGTGGCGTCGTGGAAAATAATTCCTAAGGCGTAGCGGGTTCCGGACTTGAGGGGGCTTACGCCGTGTTTCATTTTGGCGCGGTAAAATCCACGTGTTCCTTTTACGGGGCGAAAGTTTGTGGTGAAGATCACGGCGTCACCTTTATCGGGGGCGATCACTTCGGCTTTTGATTGAGCCCGGGGTAATTGTTCTACGAAGACAAGTTCTCCACCCTCATGATCCTTCCCCGCCTGTGTCAGTACCAACACCACTTGAAATGGAAAATAGATGTCGCCATAGAGATCCTGGTGAAGCGTATTAAAACCCCCTGCCTCATATCGCAAGATCAAAGGCGTGGGCCGCTTCTGCTGATGATCCGCGCAGATTGAAATTAGCGCTTCATGATTCTCCGGATACTCCTGATCGACCTCGAGCTGCTTCATCCAGTGGTTGGCAATCGTGGCCAGCGGGCGATAAAATTTTTCGCGCAACGACTGAATCGTTAAGGGCAAAGGGTAATTGAAGTATTTGTACTCCCCTTTCCCAAACCGGTAACGTTGCATGTTGATCACACTGCGAAACAAATTTCCGTCGCTATAGAAACTTTTCAGGTATTCACATTCGTCTGCCGACAATACCGCAGGTATGCGTGCGTAACCTCGCTCGTTTAAGGATGCGTATAGTTCGCTCCAATTCATAGTATTCACGTCTTTCATTTTCATCACGATTGACGTAACAAAGGTGGCTGATGGGTTTGCCATTAAAAACCCGAATCTTGCTAACCTACCGGAAGCAGTTGTAAATGGCTGCCCATTCCGGTTAATTTGCGGCCATGTCGAAAATTTATTTGCCGGTTCAAAAGGAATTTGATTTTGAAATGAACTTTCAATTTCTACAGCGATCTCCGAGAGAGCTGTTGCATCACGTCGAAGAAAATTCGGTGGTGAAGCTGGTGAAATTTGGCGATGAAAAGATTTTGTTCCGTGTAAAACCTGGCGACCAAAAACTGATCCTTGAATTTCTCAATGGCACACCCGCTGCCAACGGGAAGGCTTTTGTAAAAAATTATGTCACCGAATGGTTCGACCTCGAAACCGACCTCAGGCCATTTTACACCATGGCTTCAGGCGACAAACTTTTAAAAGATTTGATAAAAAAATTCTATGGCTACCGGATCATGGGCCAACCCGACCTTTTTGAGTCCATTGTCTGGGCCGTGCTGGGCCAACAGATCAACTTACAGTTTGCTTATACTTTGAAGCAGCGCTTCGTTGAAAAATTTGGCGAACGATTGTTCTGGAATGGACAATCTTATTTTCTCTTTCCCGCACCCGAGCTGGTGGCCGGATTGAGTCATGATATTTTATTGCCCTTGCAGTTCTCGCGCCAGAAAAGTCAGTACGCCATTATAATAGGAGAAGCCTTTGCCAGCGGCGTGGTTTCCAAAGAAAAATTGAAAGGCTTACCCCTCGTAGATGCCAAAGAGCAACTCATGAAGATCAAAGGTATCGGCAACTGGACCGCCAACTACGCGTTGATGAAAACTTTTCGCTATCCTGATGCTTTCCCACTGGAGGACGCTGGAATTCACAACGCGATCAAGAACCTGAAAAAACTTGACCGCAAGCCTACCCTGGACGAAGTAAAAAAAATATTCAAAAAATATAAGGGCTGGGAAGCCTATGCTACGCTTTATTTATGGAAAAGTCTTTAGTTTCTCCCCCACGTCCAGGGTTTGTAAAATGTTAACATATCCTTTACGGGGCTCCGCTGATTATTGGTTTTGAATTTTTACCTTTATGTTTAAACCCAACCCGTTGTGGCCTCGAATCGTATTCAAAGATTACTTCTCTCTTTAGTCGTATCGATCTTCACTGTCTCCTGTTTCGCGCAGATACAAGATGATGCCGAGGAGGCGTTCCGCATTTCATCTGAAACTCATAAACCCGTCTTGTTGATCTTCGCCGGCTCTGACTGGTGCGCCGCGTGCATGCGCTTCGAACGGAATATTTTGTCTGAAATTTCATTTCAGGATTTTGCCGATAAAAACCTGGTCTTGCTGAAAGCCGAATTTCCGCAACGAAAGAAATTGCCAACATCCATACGCGAACAAAACGATGCACTGGCTGAACAATATAATCCCAAAGGAATATTTCCGTACCTGTTGCTGCTCCGATCGGAGAAAACCGTGGTATCGCTGATATCCTACAACAACCAATCGCCGGTGGAATTTATTTCGGAATTGAAATCGCTGCTCTCCAAATGACCACATTTATTGACACGGAATTCAAACAACAAATCCGGCTCATGGGGTCCAGTTTTGAGTTCATCGTGGTAAATGAACGTGGCGACCACCACATCGCCGAAGCAATCGCCGAAGTAAAACGTATCGAAAATTTACTGACCGAATTTTCAGAAACATCGCAAACCTCCAGGCTCAACAAAAATTCGGGTATTGCACCGGTACAAGTTGATGCTGAAGTATATGACATCATCAAACGGGCCGTTAGCATTTCTAAGCTGACACAAGGTGCTTTTGATATTACCGCGGGCGTACTTAAAAAACTTTACAACTTTAAAGGAGAACAGTTCACCCTTCCTAACCGAGAGACGCTGAATAAGGCTTTATCAAAGGCAGGTTTCGACAATATTCATCTGCTCGAAGGCAATCGGGTTTATTTGTCGCAGCCTGGTATGCATTTAGGCTTTGGTGCCATTGGAAAAGGATATGCCGCCGATCGTGTGAAGAAATTGCTGCAACAAAATGGCGTACAAAGCGGGGTCATCAATGCGAGCGGTGACTTAACCGCGTGGGGAACAAAACCCGATGGTTCACCCTGGAAGATTGGCATCGCCGATCCTGATGATCCGTCGCGGACTATCGCGTGGATACCGGTGCAAAATGCGAGCGTGGCGACGTCTGGAGATTACGAGCAATATTTCGAGATCGATGGCATACGGTATGCCCACGCCATTGATCCTAAAACCGGCAAACCGGTAAAAGGTATCAAAAGTGTTACCGTGGTGAGTCCCAGTGCTGAACTTTCCGATGCCCTCGCGACGGCCGTGATGATCATGGGCGTATCGGTTGGTCTCCATTTTATCAATCAGCTGCCGCATATCCATTGCCTTATCGTAGGCGATCAAAACAGGATCTCAACCTCACGTAACCTTAACATCAATCTCGCAAATGACAAAAGGTAGACCTTTGAAACTATTCTGTTTGTGGGCAGCTCTTCTGTTTTCGGGGTGTGAGGCAGTCAAACCGTATCAGCGCGTATACCTGAGTGACCACGAAATGAAACCTGGTATCTGGGGCGCAAGAAAATTTGAAGAACATATACATGCCTATCGCGAAGGCGCTTCCGGGGGAGGAAGCAGCAAATCGAGCGGGGGCTGCGGCTGCAATTGATCGTAGGTGAAAAAAAAATACATTGTCATCGGCCTCCTCGCTTCTTCGCTGGCATCGTTCGGTCAGCGTAACGACACCACCTACGTAAAAAAACATCTCCGCACGCGCGACGTGCAAGTGCTCCTATCGTACTACACACAGGACAACGATCATTCAGCCGTTACCGGAGGAATCGGCACTGAATCCCTGCAGGTGTACGCTTCGGATTTTTCAATGAACACCCAAAGGGATTCGCTGCACACATTTCATTTCGACACAGGCATCGACCTGATTAGTTCGGCATCGACGGATAAAATCGATTTTGTGATGTCGTCGGCTTCCAAAACCGATGCGCGAACACACCTGAACATAGGCTACAATCGGAAGTTTAAGAGCCAAAACTTCGGCCTCAACACGGGGTTATCGATCGAGTCTGATTATTATTCTCGCGCGTTGGGATTGTCGTGGAACTACGTGGATGAGAAACGGCAACGTGAGCTATCGGTTTCCCTGCAAACTTTTTTTGACGACCTCCGGTGGGGACGATTCGACAACGGCAAACCGCAGAAATTGATCTACCCAAGCGAGCTTAGAACCAAAGAATGGTTCGACACCTACAAACGCAAGTCGTACAACCTTGAACTGGGTGTCTATCAAACTATCAATCGTCGTATGGCGCTGGGCATCTATCCAGGCGTGGTGTATCAAACGGGTTTGCTGGCCACACCATTTCATCGTGTTTATTTTATTGGTGCCAATCTACCGCGCGTCGAGAATTTGCCCGACAGCCGATTAAAGATTCCAATGGGGCTCCAATTCAACACGTTCATCGGAAACCGGTGGATCGTAAGAACGTACTATAGATTTTATTGGGATGATTTCGGAATTGTGGCTCACACCTTCAGCGTAGAAACACCACTTAAACTGGGAAACGCCTGGTCGGTTACGCCCCTAGCACGGTTGTACACACAATCCAAAGCCGACTATTTTAAACCTTACCAGGAACATGATACAGCTGAGGAATTTTATACGTCAGACTACGACCTCTCCGGCTTCACCAGCATAAAGACAGGACTCGGCTTGCGATACAGGCCAGTGTCTAACCATTCCTTTAGGGAAATGGAAATGCGCTACTCAATATATAAACGATCTGACGGACTTACTGCGCACATCATCACCAGCGCGTTTAATTTCAGAACAGAAAAGTTGACAGAAAAAAACAAACGACGAAGAAACTAACTTTTTGGACCGAGAAACAACCACTCCACGTGTTTGGCCAGTCCGTCGACATCGGGATACATCGAAGCCGAATTGATGCCGAAACTGTGAAGACGTCGTTTACATTCCGCAAAACACCTGCTGTCGATCTTGATCTTGAAGAGCTTTCTGCTGTATTGTTCGTTCTTCTCAAACGGCACAAAATGTTTTTTTGAATCACTTTTATGAATGGTGAACCACCCAAACTGTGCCGATATTCTTTTGGTAATATGGTTGGGTTTAAAAATCTTCGTCACACCACCTTTGAACGGGTCTTTGTCGTCTGTGGAGATCACAATATCTTCTTTAGGCGCATTGAATCCCCATACAACGGAGTAGTCCACGTTCATATCCTCCAGCTTCGGCGACATGGAGAACCACAACGCGATCAGCGGGTTTTCAGTCCAGTCCAGCAATCGGGTGGCCATGCCATGATGTTGGGCCAAGGCCAGCCAGTCCCACGAGTTGCCGGGTTGATAGTCGATCAGGTGAATGCTTCGCCGTTGAAAGTCTTCTATCATTTCGCGTTCTGTTTCCTCCACATCGGGAAGGTCATAGCGCGCTATTTTGGGCAATAAGGTTTTATCCAGTGTCTGACCGCGGTAGAGTGTAAACTGGTCCGTGGGGATGTCAAGGATGATGTCCTGATATTCTCTGAAACTTGAAATGCTATAGGTTTTATATTCCGCTTCCATTTAAAATCGCTTCCGGTTGTTTAACATTGCGTACCCTAAATATAGTGTATATTAAAAATTGAAATCGACAAAAATGGCACGGATTCATATTGATATTCCCCCCACGTTTTCCTTTTTGTATACGACAGAAATTCCGGTTCGCGTGACCGACATCAACTACGGTGGTCACCTGGGTAACGATCAGGTACTAAGTCTGATCCACGAAGCCCGCATTCAATTTTACAGGCATCTTGGCTTTAAAAACGAACTCAGTTTTGAAGGTACTATTGGTCAGATTATTACCGATGCCGCGCTGGTCTATAAATCCGAAGCCTTCCTTGGCGATGTGCTGGTCTGCCAGGTCGCGGTAGCGGACTTTAGCAAGTACGGCTTCGACATGCTCTACTTGTTAACCAACAAGGCAACGGGAAAAGAGGTGGCCCGCGCTAAAACGGGAATAATATGTTTCGACTACGAAAAACGCAAAGTAGCAGCCATACCCGAAGTCTTGCTGCGCAAAGTTCAGCGCTCGTAGCACAATGTTCCTTGTTCGAGGTTTCAAGGTTCGAGGTTCAAAGTTCGAGGTTAAAGGGCCTAAACTTCGAACCTGGAACTTCAAACTTGGAACTTTGAATCTGGACCCCAGAAACTAACAGTCGTTCATCAAAAATTTTCTACCTCAGAAACTTGCACACTAAATTCAAAAGACTAACATCGCGCTATTGAATTTATTTCCATGCGACAAAAATTACTGAGCGAAGGGGCAAAGGAGCTGAGCTACGAGATCAGGGAGATCGTAAAAAAAGCCGAACAATTAAGGAAGCTGGGACTCGAGATCTCCTGGGAGAACATTGGCGATCCGATTCAAAAACATCATAAGCTACCTGCCTGGATTAAAAATATTGTCGCTGACCTGGCCCAACAAGATGATGTTTACGGTTATTGCCCTTCCAAGGGTATGTTGGAAACCCGTGAGTTTTTGGCCCGCAAGACCAACGCCATGAATGGCGCGCAGATCACTGCCGACGACATTTGTTTCTTTAACGGACTGGGTGATGCCATCGCCAAGGTGTATCAATACATCACGCCCACATCAAGGGTCATCGGACCATCACCTGCATATTCAACACACTCCAGCGCCGAAGCTGCTCATGCCGGGCACGAACCGCTGACATACAAACTTGATCCCGACAACAAATGGTATCCCGACCTGGACGATCTTTATAATAAAGTAAAATACAATCCAAATATTGTCGGCATCCTCATCATCAATCCCGATAACCCGACCGGCATGGTGTATCCATTGGAGACGTTGAAGAGGATCGTGGAGATCGCCAAAGAGTTCAAACTATTTCTCGTAGCCGATGAAATTTATCTCAACATCACTTACAATGGTGCGAGGGCATTTGCTTTGGCCGAGGTTATTGAAGACGTTCCGGGTATTTCGATGAAAGGAATTTCCAAAGAGTTGCCGTGGCCAGGCTCGCGCTGTGGATGGATGGAGTATTATAACAGAAACAAAGATGAAGATTTCAATCGCTTTTGCCACGCACTCGACAACGCCAAGATGATCGAAGTGTGCTCTACCAAGCTGCCACAGATTGCCATTCCTAAAATTTTCGGCGATCCGCGCTTCAAAGCTTATCGCGATCAGACCAATCAAAATATCGGGCGGCGCAGCAAGATCATTGCCGACATCTTACATACTGTTCCTGAACTGACTTTTAATGAAACATTCGGCGCTTTTTATAATACCATTATTTTCCGGAAAGGAAGTTTAAAACCACACCAAAAACTCAACATAAAAAATCCGGAGATCAAAGCTTTGGTTGACAACTGGGTAGGACAGGATATTCCGTTGGACAAAAGATTTGTTTACTACCTGCTTGCCGCTAAAGGAGTTTGTGTGGTGCCCATTTCTTCATTCTGTTCTGAACTCCAGGGCTTCAGGGTAACGCTGCTCGAAGAAGATGAGACTATGCTGACAAAAACTTTCACCGCCATCCGAGACGGGATCGTTGAGTACCTGGGGTCTTGATGCTGGATATACTGGATACTGGATGTTGGGTAGGGCAATCCAATATCCAGTATCAGAAATCCGGAATTTAGTATCAAGGATTCAGGCGCACCAGCTCCCAGTTTACCTGGTAAGGATAGCGTTCGTAGATTACGTTATCTTCATTGATAGTGTGACCTTGATCAAAGTCCGTCTTCGCCTCTCTCACGAGTTTGATCGCCTCTTCACGGTTTCCCATGCGGAAGAATGCCGTGGCTTTATAGAACTTAACGTCAGAGAACTTCGGATAAAGTTTTAGTGCTTTATCGAATTCGACGATTGCTTCATCGTACTTTTTTTGTTCAAACTTGGCAATACCCAGGTAAAATTGATCGAGGTGGTGAACCCAGCCGTCTCCTTTTACTTTTCGAACCGCTACAATGTCGTCGGCCAGCAACTTTTCAGCTTTCGCAAATTCATTCAATTGCAAATAGCAAAGGGCAATATAAAAATGGTAAGAATGATCCATCACGTAGCTGTTGCCGATCCTTTTGATGCACGATTGAAAATCCAGGATAGCAGCATGATAGTCTTTCATAAAAATGCATTTGATGAATGCGCGATAGTCCTGCCAGCGCTCGGGCGCATACACAACTGCCTTGTCAAGATACTTCATGCCAGGACTATACTTCCGCTGCTTGAATAATGGCATCGCCTTTTGCTGCCACAAGTATGCGATGGTGGAATCTGCCGCGAGACCTTTGTCAATCTCAGCCTGCCACTCCTGCAAGAACAGATCGTGGTGCCAGGCACCGTTCTTCAAATATTTATCGATGATCTCATCCTGAGTAAGCTTGGCGCCGGTTTGTTGCGCCTGACCGTGAAGCGCGTACATTGCCAAAGCTAAGACCAATACACGGGCTATCGTCATAAAATTTGGTTTTGAATATCAGGGCATAAAATAGCAATTATCTCACGCTCTTGGCCCTCGGTTGTGCCTTCGAATAAAGTTTCGAAAACGAACACCTCTACCCGATACCGAACGTTGTTTAAACGAATCTGTGCTATATTCTGCTGAAAAAAGGGTTTGTATGAGTGGTATAGACTTTGTCAAGCGGTAAACATCCAAACATCTTAACATGATCAAGTACTACCTGCGCGTTTTTGCCCGGAACATTCTCCGCCACCGGATGTTTTCTGCTATCAACCTTCTTGGCCTAACCACCGGCATTGTCAGCACCCTGCTAATTTATCTTTACGTGCAGCAAGAGCTGAGCCATGACCGTTTTCACCAAAATGCAGATCAGCTTTATCGTATCAATCAAACGTTCATCTGGGGCGATGACAATAATCAGCAATTTTCTTCTACCGGTCCCGGGGTGTCGTTTGCGCTTGCGGCCGAAATACCTGAAGTAAAACAAGTGACACGTGTTCACCCTCCCGGCAACCTTCTTATCAGTTACACCAATTCAAAAAATGAAGTTATATCATTTGACCAAGAGGGAATACTGGCTGTTGATTCAAATTTTTTGAGCCTTTTCACCTTCCCACTTATCAAAGGCTCGAAAGAGACAGCGTTGTTGGAGCCCAACAGCGTTGTGATGACGGAATCCACAGCCAAAAAATATTTCGGTGACGAAGATCCGATCGGCAAGATGGTGCAAACGGGCAACATGATCGACGACGAGAGCTTTAAAAATACAGCGGTGCAACCTATGAAAGCCTATCAGGTGACCGGTGTTGTACAGGACCCTCCCTCCAATTCATACATCGATTTTGATATGCTCATTTCCATGAGCAGTTATTCGCGTGTAAAAGATGCGAGTTGGAGCTGGGTGTGGACAATGTTCGAAACGTTTGTTTTGCTTGATAAAAAAGCATCGCCCGATGCGGTAAGGGCCAAACTTGAGCCCCTTCCACGAAAGTATGCCGAAGCTACCCTTCAAAGGGCCATGGGTACCACATATGATGCCTACACCAAGAACGGAAAGCAGTGGAATCTGTATCTGCAACCACTCACCGATATCCACCTGCATTCCAGCCAGGTCTATAACAGGCTCAACAGTGTGGGCAGCATTAAGATCTTGTACGTGCTCATCGGAATTGTGGCCTTCATTATCGTACTGTCATGCATCAACTTCATGAATCTTTCTACCGCGCAATATACCAAGCGCGCGAAAGAGACGAGCCTCCGAAAAGTTTTAGGCTCAGATCGCTGGCAACTCAGCTTCAGCTTTTTTGTAGAAGCATTTTTATTTTGCCTGATCTCTCTGCTCATCGGTGTCGGATTAACACAAATATTCCTTCCGTATTTCAACGTGCTCACTGGCAACAGTTATAGTCTCAATCTCTTATCCGACACAACCGCGCTGATGGTGATTGGCGCATTGCTCCTGGTGATGAGTCTGTTATCCGGAAGTTATCCGGCGGTTTTCCTCAGCGCCTTCAAGCCGGTGGAAGCCATGAAGGGAAAATTAAGAACCGGAACGGAAGGCCGGCGCATCCGAAACGGATTGGTGATTTTTCAGTTTTCAGCCTCCATCATTCTGGTAATAAGCACTATGACTGTGTTCCAGCAGCTGAGATTTTTATCTCATAAGGACGTGGGTTTCAATCGCGAAAATTTACTATTGCTCGACAGGCTCGAATGGGTGAATGACAAAGAAGCATTCGTCAATTCACTGACTCAGATCCCCGGCGTAACACAAGCGTCGTGGTGCTCATCAGCGCCCCCGACCTTATATGACGGCGACAATTTCCAAGCTGAAGGCAATCAGGATAGAACCTTCGCGCTCAATTTTGTAAAGGCCGACGAACAATACGTTCCAACACTGGATCTCAAAATTCTGGTAGGTCGAAATTTCTCCAAAGATCTTCCCAACGATGTAAACGGCGTGATCCTCAACGAAACCGCGGCGAAGGATATCGGTTGGCCAATCGACGAAAACATACTGGGCAAAAAAATATATTATCCCGGCGACGAAAGAAAATTTGAGGTAATTGGTGTAGTGAAAGATTTCAACTACTGGGCCCTTCAGGCTCCTATCGCGCCTATGGCATTGTTCAGCATCAAGAACCAGCTGTCGTATGCCAAAAAACAATATGCCGCTATAAGAGTGTTACGTCCTAATGCCCAGGCGTGGAATGTTATGATCGGCGAACTTCAAAAGCAATGGAAACAATTTGCCGGCGATGCGCCTTTCCAATACGAGTTCGTAGACCAGGCATTCGAATCAACCTTCCGCGGAGATTTGAAATTTGGTCAGGCGCTCAGTGTATTCGCTGTGTTGGCAATCTTGATCGCGTCACTTGGCTTGCTGGGGATGATCATTTTCACGGTTGAATTGCGTACCAAGGAGATCGGTATTCGCAAAGTGATCGGCGCGTCGGCCTGGAGCATTCTGGTTCTCCTATCAAAAGACTATACCAAACTGATCATGATCGCTATTGTGGTGAGCATTCCGGCATCGATCTGGTTTATGAATGAGTGGCTACAAGGCTTCCAGTATCGTGTAAGGCTTTCGCCGCTCATCTTCGTGGCGGCTGGTGTTGGCACGCTCGTAATATCGGTATTGATTACAGGCTATCACGCCATGAAGGCAGCTCATACCAATCCAGTAGATGTATTGAAAGACGAATAAGAAATTAGATTAAGCGGTCGGCAGTCAAATTCAAAGCTGTCGGCTACAACTCACTCTTTTGTTGTTAGAACACCAGACAACAAAGTATCATTGCACGGCCGTTTCAATGGGCCCCTGCTACAGCCTTGTTATTGCAGTTACCTAACATTCGTTAACAGAGGAAATGAAAATATTTTCGGATTTTCCCTTGATAGGTAAACTATTATTTGTGACAATTGTATTGCTACAGAACAAAATGAAACTGTTGAGTATCATATCAAATCAGCTCATCGGCACTGCAAACGTGAGAAACCTTGTTTCTGTACTTATTATCGTCATTATTCTCCTGGTCAAACCCGCGGGGGCAATGGTGGTATAATTTTTAAATAAAGAAATCACGAACCGCCCCCGAATATTCGGGGGCGGTTTTGTTTTATACGGGGTATAACAAACTAACAGTTGTAAAATTTATGTACTACACAAAAGACACGGTTCTCTTCTTAAATGGAAAGTTCATCAAGGCAACCGATGCACACACCGATCTCTACAGCCAGACTTTGCATTATGGCTTTGGTGCCTTCGAAGGAATCCGTGCTTATCAAACACTCAATGGTGTCAAATTATTCAAGGCTTATGAACACTTTGAACGCCTGAAGAAAAGCTGCACACTGGTGGGCATACCGTTGGAGTATGATTCCGAAGAGCTGACACAAGTCTCCTACCAACTCCTCGAAAAAAATAATCTTACCGATGCTTATATCCGTCCCCTGGTATACTGTGGGCCAAACATGTATCTCACGACTTCCAAAGATGTCTACCTCATGATCTGCGCCTGGAAGTGGGGAAAATACCATGGTGATAAACTGTTGAAACTTTGTGTTTCATCTTATCAAAGGCCAAATCCCGCGTCGATAAAAGTTGAGGCGAAGATATCCGGGCACTATGTAAACGGGATCCTCGCTACCAGCGAAGCCAAAGTCAGAGGCTATGATGAAGCCCTCATGCTCGATATGAATGGCAACGTGGCAGCAGCGCCAGCCGCCAACTTCTTTTTAGAAAAAGATGGCAAGCTCATTACACCGGCGCCAGGCCACATCTTTCCCAGCATCACACGCCAGGTTGTATTGAACATCTGCCGCGAACTCGATATCCCGGTAGAAGAAAGAGCGATCAATCCGCATGAACTCGAAACCGCCGACAGCGCATTCCTCTGCGGCACGGCCGTAGAAATTGCCGGCATCGAATCTATCGACGCGAATGTATTCAAGAAAAACTGGAAAGAAAGCCTCGGCTCCATCGTGCAGGAAGCTTATAAATGTCAAGTACTCGAGAAATCGTTCAGCTATGTAATTATATAGTCAATGGTCATTAGTCAATGGAAATATACCAATGACTAGTGACCATGGACCTACTGACAGACGAACCAAGAAAGTGAAGAGAAGCTAAAAAGAAGAGACCAATTGAACAAGTACAGCAAAACACTCACCCAAGACCCCACACTGCCAGCCGCACAGGCTATGCTTTATGGAATAGGACTGACCGAAAATGATCTGAAAAAAGCGCAGGTAGGTATTGTCAGCACAGGCTATGACGGTAACACTTGCAACATGCACCTGAACAAACTCGCACAAGAAGTAAAAACCGCCGTGTGGGATAATGACCTTGTTGGATTGATCTTCCACACCATCGGTGTCAGCGACGGCATGAGTAATGGCACCGAAGGTATGCGCTATTCGCTCGTCAGTCGCGAAGTCATTGCCGACTCGATCGAAACAGTATGCGGCGCACAATATTACGACGGCCTCATCGCCGTCGTAGGCTGCGATAAAAATATGCCCGGGGCGCTGATCGCCATGGGGAGACTCAACCGGCCCGCAATTATGGTATATGGTGGAACCATCGCCGGCGGAAACTGGAAGGGACAAGAACTGAATATTATCTCCGCCTTTGAAGCACTGGGTCAAAAACTGGCCGGCACTATTGCACCCGAAGATTTCAAAGGTATTGTTCAAAACGCCTGCCCCGGAGCTGGCGCTTGTGGTGGAATGTATACAGCAAACACCATGGCTTCAGCAATCGAAGCATTGGGTATGGCCCTGCCTTATTCGTCGTCCAACCCTGCGCTCAGCCAAGAGAAGTCTGAAGAATGCCGCCAGGCCGGTAAAGCCATCTATCATTTATTAAAGCATGATATCAAACCCCATGATATCATGACACGCAAGGCTTTTGAAAATGCAATAACCGTGGTAGTAGCCCTTGGTGGTTCAACTAACGCCGTGCTCCACCTGATCGCCATGGCGAAGGCAGCAGGCGTGGCCTTAACACAGGACGATTTTCAACGCATCTCCGATAAAACACCACTGATCGCCGATCTTAAACCCAGTGGAAAATATCTCATGGAGGCGTTGCACAAGATCGGTGGCGTGCCCGCAGTGATGAAGTATCTTCTCGAAAAAGGATTCCTTCACGGTGATTGTCTCACCGTCACCGGAAAAACGATAAAAGAAAACCTGGCCAATGTACCCGGTCTTGATTTCAATAAACAGGATGTTATTTGTCCGATAGAAAAACCGATCAAGGCAACCGGGCACTTACAGATACTCTATGGCAACCTGGCCGAAAAAGGATCAGTGGCAAAGATCACCGGAAAAGAAGGTGAAAAATTCAAAGGCCCCGCACGTGTGTTCAACGGAGAATTTGAATTGATCGATGGTATTCAAACCGGTAAAGTCAAAGCTGGCGATGTGGTGGTGATCCGTTATGTCGGTCCTAAGGGCGCCCCGGGAATGCCTGAGATGCTAAAACCCACCTCGGCAATCATGGGCACTGGCCTTGGCAAAAATGTGGCGCTGATCACCGATGGAAGATTCTCCGGCGGAACTCACGGATTCGTCGTAGGACATATCACACCTGAGGCTTTCGACGGCGGATTGATCGCACTTGTGGAAGACAACGACCTGATCGAGATCGATGTAAAAGGTCATCAGATCAATTTGATGGTCGACGGCCAGACGATTGCAAAACGTAAGGCCGCATGGAAAGCCCCTCGCCTGAATGCGAAGAATGGAATATTATTAAAATATGCTAAACACGTAAAAACCGCTGCTGATGGATGCGTTACTGACGAAGAGTGAACCTAAAGCCGAGAGCGACAAACAGTCCCGAAAAAAGATCTCCGGATCCGAAGTACTTCTTCGCTCGCTTGTAGCAGAAGGCACCAAAACGATCTTCGGATATCCCGGAGGAGCCATCATGCCGGTTTATGATGCCTTATATCATTACGCCGATCAACTGAATCATATACTTGTTCGTCACGAGCAAGGCGCCATACACGCCGCACAAGGGTTTGCGCGCGTATCGGGTAGTCCCGGGGTTGTTTTCGCAACGTCTGGTCCCGGCGCTACTAACCTGGTAACAGGTCTGGCCGATGCCTTGATAGACTCAACGCCTATAGTATGTATCACCGGACAAGTATTCGCGCATCTGCTGGGCACTGACGCCTTCCAGGAAACCGATGTGGTCAATACCACCATTCCCGTGACAAAATGGAATGTGCAAGTAACGGAGGCAAAAGATATCGCCGACGCTGTTGCAAAAGCATTTTTCATCGCCACCTCGGGACGCCCCGGCCCTGTGCTCATCGACATCACTAAGAACGCACAGAATGAATTGATCGATGAAGCGGAGTACATCAAGTGCAACGGAATACGCACATACAAGCCGAAGCCTGTATTGTCGCACAGCGCGGTGAAGGCCGCCGCCGAACTGATCAATCAAGCTAAGAAACCTTATATACTTGCCGGGCAAGGTGTGTTGTTATCTGGCGCAACCGACGAACTTGTTGCATTTTCGGAAAAGACCGGGATTCCCGTGGCTTGTACATTGCTCGGGCTGGGAAGTTTCCCTACCAACCACCCCAACTATGTTGGCTTCCTGGGTATGCACGGCAACTACGGACCGAACGTAAACACCAATGAATGCGACGTGTTGATCGGCATCGGCATGCGTTTCGACGACCGGGTTACCGGCAACGTGAGCCGCTATGCCAAACAGGCGAAGATCATTCACATCGATATCGACAAAGCGGAGATCAACAAGATCGTGAAAAGTGAGGTCGCCGTTCATGCCGACGCGAAAGACGCGCTACAGGCGCTGATTCAGAATTGCCACACGAACAGTCACGACCAATGGCGCGAAAGTTTCCAAAAGCTCAATCGTATCGAATACAACAAAGTCATTCATCGCGAATTCAACCCCGACGATCAGCTGAAAATGGGAGAAGTGATCTTCCACCTTTCAACTTTAACAAATGGAGAAGCAATATTAGTTACCGACGTGGGGCAACACCAGATGGTGGCTTCGCGATATTATGAATTCAAAAGTCCGAGAACAAACGTAACGTCAGGCGGAGCTGGCACTATGGGCTTTGCATTGCCCGCAGCGCTTGGCGCCAAACTCGCCATGCCGCACAAAGAAGTTGTGGCTGTCATCGGCGACGGTGGTTATCAAATGACCTTCCAGGAACTGGGCACTATCATGCAATACAAGATCCCGGTGAAAATACTGGTACTCAATAACAGTTTCCTTGGCATGGTGCGTCAGTGGCAGCAACTCTTCCATGAAAAGCGCTATTCGTTTACCGAAATGGTGAATCCCAATTTTGTGAAGATCGCCGAAGCTTACGACATCCAGGCCAGAAAAGTGGACAGCAGAGACAACCTCAAACATGCGTTGCGCGAAATGCTCGACGCCAAGGGTCCTTTCTTCCTCGAGGCTGTAGTAGGAAAAGAAGATAATGTATTTCCCATGGTGCCCGCCGGTGGTTGCGTCTCCGATGTGATGCTGGAACCGCCGTCGAAACCATAAAATTTAAAAAAATAACGTACAATAAATATGAAACAAGAATTCACATTAGAGATCGCTGCCGACAACAATTTCTCTATTCTTAACCGCATTGTGAATGTCTTAAACCGACGACGCGTACGCATTAAAAAACTGATCGCACATGAGAATGATGGAGACTTCACACGTGGCGGCGCCATCTTGCTGATCTATACTACAGCAGATCTTATGGAAAAAGTGAAACATCAGCTTGAAAAACTGATTGAAGTGGAGCAAGCCACCTATCACGAAGGTAGCGACCTGTATTACGAACTGAGTGAACGTACCAACAAACAAGTAGCATAACAGTGCAAAATTTCAGATTTCAGATTCAATCCCTGTTGAATCTGGGACTGAAAACCAAAACAATTTGAAATCAGAAACTTGAAATTTAAAAATTTAAAAACATGGCAAAAATTAACTTTGGCGGCGTAGTAGAAGATGTAGTAACAAGGGAAGAATTTCCCATGGATAAGGCCCTCGACGTATTGAAGAAAGAAGTAATCGCAATTATCGGATACGGCGTACAGGGTCCGGCCCAGTCATTGAACCTGCGCGACAATGGGTTCAACGTGATCATCGGCCAACGCAAGGGCTCCAAGACGTGGGACAAAGCTATAGAACACGGATGGGTTCCAGGTGAAACGTTGTTCGAAATAGAAGAAGCTGCAAAACGCGGTACCATCATACAATTCCTTCTTTCGGATGCGGGACAGATCGCACTTTGGCCAACCATAAAACCGCACCTTACCAAGGGCAAAACCCTTTATTTCTCCCATGGCTTCGGCATCACCTTCAAAGAACAAACCGGTATCATTCCCCCGGCCGATGTAGATGTGGTGTTGGCAGCTCCGAAAGGATCGGGAACGTCGGTTCGCAGATTGTTTTTACAGGGCAAAGGCATTAACGCAAGTTATGCGGTATTCCAGGATGCCACAGGCAAGGCAAAAGACAAAGCTATCGCGCTGGGCATTGGCGTGGGGTCGGGTTATCTTTTCGAAACCGACTTCCAAAAAGAAGTTTACTCAGACCTCAGCGGCGAACGCGGCACACTCATGGGCGCCATCGCCGGAATCTTTGAAGCGCAGTACGAAGTGTTGCGCGCCAACGGGCACTCTCCTTCCGAAGCCTTCAACGAAACAGTTGAAGAACTGACACAAAGTTTGATGCCCCTGGTAGCCGAAAACGGAATGGACTGGATGTACGCCAACTGTTCTACCACTGCACAACGTGGCGCATTGGATTGGAAAAAGAAATTCAAAGCAGCAACCCTGCCGGTATTTCAGGAATTGTATAAAAGCGTAGCCACCGGACAGGAGGCCAAGCGCACCATCGAAACCTGCAGCAAACCTGACTATCGCGAGAAATTAGCCGAAGAGTTAAAAGAACTTCGCGAAAGCGAATTGTGGCAAGCCGGCGCGGCTGTGCGCAAGCTGCGTCCCGAAAAACAGCAGGTTGAAGCCAGCATGATCAATTAAATAACCAAACCCCTGAACCTGCCCGCCTGCGGGCGGACAGGTTCTTTTTTTGTTGAAATCGTGGGAAGAAATTTGCAACGACAATGGTCACCAGTACACAAACTCAAGCATTGAACATCAATGCAGCGTATTACACGCTGAAATCAGTGGTATTGAAAACACCACTTCAATTCCATCGCAAGCTTTCGGAGAAGTTCAAGGCTGAAATTTACTTGAAGCGCGAAGACCTTCAGGTGGTCCGTTCCTACAAACTGAGGGGCGCATATAACCTCATTCAAAGTTTGAGCGAAGAGCAGCGTCAACGCGGCGTGGTGTGCGCCAGCGCAGGCAATCATGCACAAGGCGTGGCATTCTCTTGCAAGCAACTCAACATCAAAGGTGTGATCTACATGCCGGCTATCACGCCTAAGCAGAAAATCAACCAGGTGAAAATGTTCGGAGGCGAAAACATACAGATCGTGTTGACGGGCGACACTTTCGATGACTGCCAGGCGCATGCGCTCGAATATACCCGCGAAAACAACATGGTCTTTATCCCTCCGTTCGACCACCCGAAAGTGATCGAAGGCCAGGGCACGGTAGGTAAGGAGGTCCTCGACGATCTTTCGAACATCGATTACATTTTTGTTCCTATCGGCGGCGGCGGATTGTGTGCCGGTGTCAGCGAATATTTTAAGACCTATTCACCCAAAACAAAAATTATCGGCGTAGAACCCGCAGGTGCGCCTTCCATGAAAGAGGCTCTACGGGCAGGCAAGCCGGTGAAGCTGGATAAGATCCAACGCTTTGTCGATGGCGCCGCCGTTCAGAAAGTTGGTGAACTTACATTTAATTTTTGCAAAGATGCATTGACTGACATATTGCTTGTGCCCGAAGGCAAGGTGAGCTCCGCTATACTTCAGCTGTATAATGAAGACGCTATTGTTGCCGAACCCGCGGGCGCGCTGACGATCGCTTCGTTAGATCAATATGCCGACCAGTTCAAAGGCAAAACGGTTGTGTGCGTCCTCAGCGGTGGCAACAACGATATCGACCGCATGCAGGAGATCAAGGAGCGCTCCTTGTTATATGAGGGTCTAAAGCATTACTTCATTGTTCGTTTCGCCCAGCGTCCCGGTGCGCTAAAGGAATTCGTCAACCATATTCTCGGTCCCAACGACGACATTGTTCGTTTCGAGTTCATTCAAAAACACAACAAGGAAAGCGGCCCCGCGCTGATCGGCATAGAAGTGAAATCCAAAGAAGATTTCAACGCCCTGATCGAACGCATGAATAGTTATAAGCTAAACTACACACTCGTAAACCAAAACGAAAACCTATTCGAGTATCTGGTGTAACTTGCCATGACGCATGAATCAGCGAGATCTGCGGGAGATTTTTCCCGCTGATCGCGCAGATGTACGCAGATTTAAAAATTCAAACTTCCTTGTGCTTCTTCGCACATGTACAATCTTGATCTCTTCTAACTATTCTTTCCACCAGCTCTAGAATCCAATCATCGAAGCGCTATATTTAATTTTTAATCACGCATGATATGGCACAAGGACTGTTAATCGACATGGATGGTGTGGTGTATGGTGGCGACACCATGATACCCGGAGCAGACGTATTTATTGCCCGCTTACTGCAGCAAAAAATACCATTCATGTTCATGACCAACAACAGTCAGCGCACGCGGCTCGAAGCGGTGAGAAAATTAAACCGGTTGGGCATCGATGTCACCGAAGACCACATCTATACCAGCGCCATGGCCACAGGAAAATTTCTGGCCAGTCAAATTCCTAAAGGAACAGCTTTCGTACTCGGCGAGGGGGGCTTGCTCACAAGCCTTCACGAAAATGGAATAACCCTTGTCGACACCGACCCTGATTTTGTTGTGCTGGGCGAAGGTAGAAATTTTACACTCGAGATGGTTCAGCGTGCCGTAGACATGATCCTTGCGGGCGCCAAATTTATAACGACCAATCGCGACCCATCGCCTAAGAAAAAAGGGTGGAATAATCTGGGTATTGCGGCCACCACAGCCATGATCGAAGAAGCTACCGGCATCAGAGCTTTTGTGATCGGAAAACCCGGCCCCGTGATGATGCGGTCTGCCAGAAAAGCACTGGGTCTTGAGACCGCTGAGACGACCGTGATTGGCGATACCATGGACACCGACATTCAAGGTGGTGTGCAAATGGGATACAAAACAATTTTAGTACTCAGCGGCATTACCAAAAAAGAAGAATTGAAGAACTACGCTTTCCGTCCCGACATTGTCGTGGAATCTGTCAACGAGATCAAGCTACCGTTACCCTGGTGGTAGAAAAAAGTTCTTGCATTAAAGAGCGATAAAAAATAGCGACAATAGAATTTTGGCATCACGATTTATCAGTGATTCGCTACCAAACACTCGTCAGCAAGAAGAAAAATATTTACGATTTTCATTGATGCAGGTGCTAACTTTTGGCATCTTCGTAAGTCCAAAAAAGATAATTAAGATTCAGTAGTCAGCAATCGTTGTAGTATAAGATTTAGTGCTCCGCCCCTTCCGGTACACCGCGAAGGGGCGGTTCATTTTTATAGAATTCAGCACGAACTAACACTTGTTTAAGGCACGATAGCACGAAAATAGAAGTTGACGTAAAAGAGAAGAAATGAGTCGCTCAGCAAAAACATTATTCGACAAGATCTGGGATGCACACGTAGTGAGACAAAGCGAAGGTTATCCCGATGTATTATTTATCGACAGACATTTTATTCACGAAGTTACCAGCCCGCAGGCATTCGACGGCCTGCGCAAGCGGGGCATAAAAGTTTTTAATGCCTCACGCACAACCGCTACGGCCGATCACAACGTGCCTACCAAAGACCAACATCTTCCGATCAAGGAAGCACTATCACGTCACCAGGTAGAAACGTTGCGTAAAAATTGCGCAGAGTTTGGCGTCAACCTGTATGATCTGGGCCATCCATTTCAGGGTATTGTTCACATCATCGGGCCTGAACTTGGATTGACGCTCCCCGGAATGACGATCGTGTGCGGAGATAGCCATACATCAACGCATGGTGCTTTTGGAAATATTTCGTTTGGCATTGGCACCAGTGAGGTAGAGCAAGTTTTGGCCACACAGTGCATACTACAATATAAGCCGAAGCGCATGAAGATCGAGATCAACGGAACCTTGGCCAAAGGCGTAGTAGCCAAAGACATCATCTTGTACGTTATTTCGAAAATTTCAGCGAGTGGAGCGACTGGCTACTTTGTTGAATACGCCGGCGATACTATTCGCAATCTCTCGATGGAAGCGCGCATGACCATATGCAACATGAGCATCGAGATGGGCGCGCGCGGCGGACTTATCGCACCCGACGAAACAACTTTCAACTACATCAAAAACCGACAGTTTGCTCCCAAAGAAGAACACTTCGAAAGGCTGGTAGAGCAGTGGCGACACTTGCGCTCCGACAAAGAAGCCGACTTCGATATGGTGCTGGTTTACGACGCAGCAGACATCGCACCGATGATCACCTATGGAACCAACCCCGGCATGGGAGTAAAAGTTACTGACCGCATACCTACGTTGTCAGAGCTGCATGATATCAGTGAAAAAACTTCATTTTCAAAATCATTGGAATACATGGGCCTGGAGCCTGGCACTTGCTTGCTGGGAAAATCCGTGGACTATGTTTTTATCGGAAGTTGTACCAACGCACGCATCGAAGATCTGCGCCTCGTGGCAGAGATGGTGAAAGGAAAGAAAAAAGCTCCCCACGTTGAAGTGTGGGTTGTGCCCGGAAGCAAGCAGGTAGAAGCACAAGCACGCAAAGAAGGACTCGATAAAATATTTGAAGCCGCCGGCTTTGAACTGCGCGAGCCAGGTTGCTCTGCGTGCCTCGGTATGAACGAAGACAAAATACCCGCAGGTAAGTACTGTATTTCTACCTCGAACAGAAATTTCGAGGGCCGACAAGGGCCTAAGTCCAGAACATTTTTGGCAAGTCCGCTGTCGGCAGCGGCAGCTGCAATTACCGGTAAGGTGACCGATGTGAGAGAATTGGTTTAAAGCACGATCATGAGCAAAGAAAAGTTTATAACCTTGAAAAGCACGGCAGTTCCGCTGCCCATTGAAAATATTGATACCGACCAGATCATTCCCGCACGTTTCCTGAAAGCAACAACGCGTGAGGGTTTTGGTGAAAATCTTTTTCGCGACTGGCGCTATGACAGCCACGGAGCGCCCAAATCAGATTTTGTTCTCAACGATCAAACCTATAAGGGAAAAATTCTGGTTGCAGGAAAAAATTTCGGATGCGGAAGCAGTCGCGAGCATGCAGCATGGGCCATTTACGACGGTGGCTTTCGCGTGGTGATCTCCAGCTTCTTCGCCGATATTTTTAAAAACAATGCGTTGAACAATGCGTTGTTGCCCGTGCAAGTTTCGGATGCATTTCTGAATAAGATATTCGCCGCTATAAATAATGATCCAGCCTCAACGATCACCGTAGACCTTCAGCAGCAGAAAGTAACATTGCCCGATGGAACGGCGGAAAACTTCGAGATCAATGCTTACAAAAAAACTTGCCTCACTAACGGCTACGACGATATCGATTACTTATTGAGTCTTCGCGACGAGATCAAACAATTTGAGTTGACCCACTAAGAATATAAACATGAAGAAGAAGATCACCATACTCCCCGGCGACGGAATTGGAAAGGAAGTAACCACCTGCGGTAAGCTGGTGCTGGAGCAGATCGCCGAATGCTTCGGGCATGAATTTATTTTCGATTATGGTCAGATCGGCCATGAGGCCATTGAATCCACCGGCACTCCCCTTCCGGACGAGACATTGACCAAGCTCAAAAATTCAGATGCCATTCTGTTTGGCGCTGTGGGACATCCAAAGTATGACAACGACCCCACACTGCCGGTACGCCCCGAACAGGGACTGTTGAAAATGCGCAAGGAACTTGGGCTTTACGCGAACCTTCGCCCGATCAAACTTTTTGACGAACTGCTCGATGCTTCCAGCATAAAGCCCGAAGTATTGAAAGGCGCCGATATTCTGTTCTTTCGCGAGCTTACCGGGGATGTGTATTTCGGCGAACGCGGCCGCAAGAACAACAACGAAACTGCCTTCGATACAATGATTTATTCGAAGTTTGAAGTTGAACGTATTGCCCATAAAGCATTTAAAGCCGCACAATCGCGCAGAAACAAAGTAACCTCCGTAGACAAAGCCAACGTGCTGGAAAGCTCGCGCTTGTGGCGCGCCGTCGTACAGGAAGTAGCCAAACAATATCCAACAGTTGAAGTGGAGCACATGTTTGTGGATTCGGCGGCCATGAAACTGATCCACAATCCACGCAGTTTCGATGTTGTGCTCACCGGAAACTTATTTGGCGACATCCTTACCGATGAAGCTTCACAGATCGCAGGTTCTATGGGCATGCTGGCATCGGCTTCTATCGGCGATAAGGTTGGGCTCTATGAGCCTATTCATGGAAGCGCACACGATATCACCGGAAAAGGAATTGCCAACCCATTGGCGTCCATTCTCTCAGCCGCACTATTACTTGATATTTCTTTTGGACTGAAAGAAGAATCGGAAACCGTGATCAAAGCTGTTGAAAAAACTTTGAAAGAAGGTTATCGTACACGCGACATCGCAGATGCTGCGACAGCGCATGAAAAAATATTGGGCACCGAGGTGATGGGCAATGTCATCTGCAACCAGGTAAGATTGGCGGCATCGTTGAATAGTCCAGTATCGGTCGTCAATTCATAACACACGCACACCGTCAGCAGGCAGAGATGCGAGGCTGGCTTTCACATTAAACAAAAATTAACATGAGCCAAAAAATCCAAATCTTCGACACTACATTACGCGATGGAGAACAAGTGCCAGGTTGCCAGCTTTCGACGGAAGAAAAAATTGTAATTGCTCGGGAATTGGAACTCCTCGGTGTCGATGTCATTGAAGCTGGCTTTCCGATCTCCAGCCCCGGCGATTTTCTGTCGGTCATAGAAATATCCAAAGCCGTCAAAGGCCCAGTAGTTTGCGCGCTCACGCGCTCGAAAAAAGACGACATCGATGTTGCAGGAGAAGCGCTGCGATATGCCAGTCGAGGACGCATTCATACCGGCATCGGTTCATCTGATATTCATATCAAGCATAAATTCGGCAGCACGCGTGAAAAAGTATTGGAACAAGGCGTATGGGCTGTTCAATATGCCAAGAGCAAGGGTGTAGAAGTTGAATTCTTCGCTGAAGATTCAGGTCGGGCTGATTTGGCTTTCCTGGCTCAGATGGTTGAAGCTGTGATCGCGGCCGGCGCCGATGTGGTGAATATTCCTGATACCACCGGATATTGTTTGCCACACTTGTACGGCAGGCGCATTCAATATCTGTACGAGAATGTGAAAAATATTCATAAAGCGGTGATCTCCGTGCATTGCCACAACGATCTGGGGTTGGCCACTGCCAATACGATCGCCGGTTTGATGAACGGCGCGCGACAAGCCGAGGTGACTATCAATGGTATCGGCGAACGCGCCGGTAATACTTCTTTGGAAGAAGTTGCCATGATCATCAAAACCCACAAGGATCTTGATCTTTACACCGACATAAAGTCGGAAAGAATTTACGAGATCAGTAAAATGGTATCCGAAATGATGCGCATGCCTGTTCAACCCAATAAGGCCATCGTTGGAGCCAATGCCTTTGCGCACTCCTCAGGCATACACCAGGATGGTTTCCTGAAAAATCACGAAAACTACGAGATCATCAACCCCGATGAAGTTGGTGTTCCATGTTCCTCCATTGTGCTCACCGCCAGAAGCGGAAGAGCTGCCCTGAAACACCGCCTGGAATTGTTAGGATTCCAACCTTCAAAACCCGAACTAGACGTGATCTATGAACACTTTTTGATCGTTGCCGACGAAAAGAAAAAAGTTGAAAACGACGACTTGATTGCGCTTGTAGGCCAAATGCCAATATTGGTGAAATAGGATCCAACCACCAACGGCAGGATTAAAAGGCTACACCAAAGAGTCTAAAGAAGGAGAACTCGACAACTATGGCCGGAAGCGGCTTATTAGTGACAGCTTAAAGACTATCACGCATATTTTACCCTGTACTCTTTGCCTGCCTCGTAGTTCGCGCGTACCTTCGTGAAAAAACAATCCATATGAAAAAAGTGCTTTGGTGCAACCTCATCTTTTTGGCTTTGGTGTTCACCTGGTCTTGCGGACAGAAACGTAATCACGACGCTGAACACAATCACGACACCAGCGACGCCGTAGAGAGCAGTGGCAATCAGGCATTGTACGACGAGGTAATGAAGATCCATGATGAGGTCATGCCCAAGATGGAAGATATTCACCGTAAAAAAGAAGAGTTAAAAAACAAGATTGCATCCACGCCCGACCTGGCTGCAGAAAAAAAGGCCGAGATCGAAGCCATGATCCTGAAACTGGACTCCGCCGGCGAAGGCATGATGGAATGGATGAGGAATTTCAATCCCCTGCCCGATAGCCTCGGCGAAGAAAAAGCCCGCGAGTACCTGGAGAACGAAATGCAGAGAGTGAAAGAGGTCAGAGAAAATATACTCGAGGCCCTGGAAAAAGCGAAAACCAAGTAAACTCGATTTGCAAATACCAAACGACCTTTTTTGGTTTTCATCAAAAAGGTAAACTACAATATTATTCCCCATCAGAGTGACTTCGTAAGAGCACGCTGATGCTTCGCAAAGAGAAAGACCCAATCGAAAATCGGTTCGGCATTAAAGTCACATATCGATCAGGCCAAAGTTGCACGCGATTATTTGCCTTTTTCAACCTGATTGGCGGCAGCGATCAGCCTGGCAAGGACAATCCCCTACAAAAAAAGGCAAATCAAAGCCTGGATGTAGTAATCCCCAGCGTCTAATCATATTGTTTTAAGATTTCTTTTACCTTTGTGCACCCTAAAAAACGCTTTATGGACGCAAAACAGATTCCGCTTAACGACCTTCATGTGAAACTCGGAGGTAAAATGGTTCCCTTTGCCGGATACAACATGCCGGTACGGTATTCTTCTGACATTGAAGAGCACATGACCGTGCGCAACGGCGTTGGCGTTTTTGACGTGTCTCATATGGGCGAGTTCACGCTTAAAGGTCCGCAAGCCCTCGACCTTATCCAGCGCGTAACTTCTAACGACGCCTCCAAACTTGTAGATGGCCAGGCTCAATATTCGTGCCTGCCAAACGAAGTCGGCGGCATCGTTGACGACCTGATCATATACAAAATAAAAGACAACGATTACCTGATCGTCGTCAATGCTTCTAATATAGAAAAAGACTGGAACTGGTTCAGCAAGTTCAACACGAAAGGCGCTGACATGAAAAATATCTCTGACGACATCTGTCTCTTCGCCGTGCAGGGCCCAAAGGCTGCTGCCACCCTTCAAAAGTTAACCAAGACAGACCTGAGCGCCATCAAATATTATCACTTTGCAGTTGGCGAATTCGGTGGCGTACCCAACGTGATCATGTCGAACACGGGCTACACTGGTGCGGGTGGTTTTGAGATCTACGTTCACAGACAGCATGCGGAAAAAATATGGAATGCTATTTTCGAAGCCGGAAAAGAATTTGATATCAAGCCAATTGGCCTGGGCGCCCGCGACACCCTTCGCCTCGAGATGGGCTTCTGTCTCTATGGCAACGACATTGATGACGCTACCTCGCCGCTAGAGGCTGGACTGGGTTGGATCACAAAATTCACCAAAGATTTCACCAATTCATCCAACCTCAAAAAACAAAAAGAGGCCGGCGTTACACGCAAGCTCGTTGGCTTCAAGATGCTCGACAAGGGCATTCCGAGACATGACTACCAGATCAAAAATGCTCAGGGCAACGTGATCGGCAAAGTTACCTCCGGCACCATATCGCCTATGCTCAATCAGGGCATTGGACTTGGCTATGTCACAATTGAAAATGCAATGCCCGGCAGCGACATCTTCATTGATGTGCGTGGCAAGAATCTAAAAGCTCAAGTAAGTAAATTGCCCTTGATCGGCTAGCTATGGCCCGGCCGGTAAAGCTTTTTCAGGTAGACGCATTTACAGACAAGCTATTCGGAGGAAATCCTGCTGCCGTATGCGTGTTGGAAGAATGGCTTCCGCAAGACACGTTACAAAAAATCGCCGCTGAAAATTTCCTTCCTGAAACTGCTTTCTTCGTGCCCTCACCCGGGAATGCGCATTTCGAATTGAAGTGGTTCACGCCAGAGATCGAAATGGACCTTTGCGGTCACGCAACGCTGGCATCAGCTCACGTAATTTTCAATCATTTAAATATTCAGGCACCCGAGATAGTTTTTCATTCCCGTAGTGGAAACCTAAAAGCTGCGCGAAACAAAAACCTTATCACCTTGGATTTCCCCTCTCGCGAGCCGTTGCCAGCCACTCTTCCGGAGATCATCGAAAAAGGCATCGGCATAAAACCATTGGAAATATTAAAGGCCAGAGATTATGTGCTCGTGTATGAAAGCGAGCATCTCATCAAAAACATAGCTCCCGATCGGTCCATATTGGATCAGGTCAATATAGACCCTGGTGGCATTATCGTCACGGCCAAAGGGAAAACAGCAGATTTTGTATCGCGATTTTTTACGCCGCAAGCCGGCATCTTCGAAGATCCTGTTACTGGTTCGGCGCATTGCTCACTCATTCCGTATTGGAGCAAAAAACTGAACAAAAAAGAAATGACAGCCCTTCAGCTCTCCGCACGACAAGGCAAATTGTATTGTGTCGACCACGGTGAACGCGTACTGATATCGGGCGAGGCAAAAACTTTTTTCGAAGGAAATATTTATCTTGACTGATACTCATAGCGATGAACGCCAAAAGAACCATAGACGTTTGCCTTTCACCTGACCTGATGCACCTTTATGCTGTGAAAGATCATGCCGTGGTTGTGGTGGATATCTTCAGAGCTACGTCGTGTATGACCACAGCGTTCGCACACGGTATCGGCAGCATTATGCCCTTCGCACAGTTGCAAGATTGCCTGGCAATGAAATCAAAAGGGTATTTCACCGCCGGTGAGCGTGACGGAAAAAAGGTAGAAGGCTTCGATTTCGGCAATTCGCCATTTGAATATATGGACCCTGCATTGAAGGGAAAAAAAATTGCTTTCACTACAACTAATGGAACTCAAGCCATCGCAAAATCATCCGGCGCCGCTGAGATCATCATCGGATCTTTTCTGAATCTCTCAGCTGTAGTGCAGCATCTCGAAAAAATTCCATACAACATTTTGATCGTCTGCGCCGGATGGAAAGGAAAAGTGAATCTGGAAGACACATTATTTGCCGGCGCAGTTACCGAACAATTGATAGCTTCCGTCGACTATGCCTGCGACGCGCCCATGGCTGCACAACATCTTTACAATCGTGCTAAAAATAATATGATGGATTTCCTGAAAGACTCCAGCCACGTGCAACGCCTCGCCAAACTCAATATCCATAAAGATATTGAATTTTGCCTGACACTTGATCAATATAACGTTCTGCCTGTATTGAAAGATGGTGTACTGATTGCGCAAAAGTGAGGGTAAACCAGCCGTGTTTCTTTTTTTGAATTTATCAATCGCCTGATCTGCAATTATAAATTTGACACCCAAATAAGGGATATATTTGTCACTATTGCATATATTAAAATTGTTTGCGGCATGCGGGGGCTTATCCTTGCGCGTTGTAGGTTGTAGGTTTTTTCTTAATCTTATGCAGCCGGGTGAGACGATTGCCGCTGGTCGCTCGATGCCTTGCGCACTTGTCGCGGCGGATGGTTGTTAACAAGCGTTCCCTCCCGATAGGATTGGGAAGGAACGCAATATCCACCATCGTTAGTCAGAATTTAATTTTTAATAATGAGACTATCAGTAATAATTCTTTTTGGAATACTCACTGAAGCATGGGGACAGATTTCACTATTAGAGACTAACAATCCGATTCCACGACAAGGTGATGAAGTTCAAATAGAATTCACCATCGACAAAAGGGACTTAACGGAATTGAGAGACAAAGAAAAGAAGAGCAACAAAGAGTATAATCGGCTTTGGAACAATAACGTAGGTAAGGGCAGTTTGAAGATCACTCAAATCGTATGTGATACAGGAAGAGTAACCATTGGACCTTTTTCTTTTACCCTAGATGATACGACCTATGTCACCAATACTTTGACCTTGAATGTATTACCCAAATTGCCTGGCAATATTAGAAATGGAATTTGGATTAGACACACTGAAATTAATGACATCGGATATTTGATTATTGAGCAGCGAGTGTCACGAGGACCGCAAAAGAAAACTGATTCTCATGGAACCAGCATATCCTTGAACAACGAGGGAATTACATTTGCCGATTTAGACAGGGAAAAATTCGAAAAATTAGGATTCAAAGTCATTTCTAGTTCGTCAAGCTCATCAATACAAACTGTCGACGAGGTTGGTGATGATCTATTCTCTGACTTTGTGAATTATCATAAGTCAACATACACGTTCGAGAAAGCCAATTTGAAGGGGACATTCAAAATTGACAAGGATCTGTTTGTAAACCTCGCAAAGACAGGTCACTACGAATTGATAGCAGTAAAAAATTAACTACCGCTAAGCGAGCAGATGGCCTCACCGGATTTTTCTCCGAAGAGGTTAGCAGCTTCGTTCGCTGATGGGAGGGCGCCTCTCACACCCGTGCGGGTATCAAATACAGTGGTTGATTAAGGGGTGAAAATACTTTTTCGTAATAGGAAAATAGCAACTCATAGCCCCGCTTGCTCAGCCTTTCTGTTGTGATCGTTGTGCCAAGAATTGGGCTTCGGGCTACGGCTCATCGTTCTAATGGTTTCAAACCTTAATATAGATCTTGCGTTTGTCCAGCCAATATCCTACCAGCCAATTGACCATCATGAAAGACAGAGCAAACAGCAATGAGGCGTTGATGGGACTTAGAAAGGCGCCAAAAAAGTCTTTATAGAACCATTGCTGCAGACTTTTTTCACCCGCCGGTATCATATACAATGTGATCAGTAATATTTCAGAAAGCAGATAGATAAACAACGGATTGCGACCGAACACTTCGAAGAAGAATGTCCATTTTTTTCGGTGACGCAATTCAATAATAAAAATAAGTGCAGGCAAGATCATAAGATCAAGACCTATGGTGAGCAACACAAACGAGCTGGTCCATAATTTCTTGTTGATGGGGAAAACCATATGCCACGCGAGTGCCAGGAAGATCAACGTTGAACCGGCCATCATGAGTTTGGCTATCGTCTCATAAGAATTGCCCTTTCTGCGAATGAAATCACCGGCCAGGTAACCGCCGATTACATTCACGATGGCTGGCAACGTACTCAGCAAACCTTCGGGATCAAATGCAATACCTTCTCCATGATACAAGTGGTCGGCTCCGAAGAGGAAAAGATCGAGGCGCAGGCCGGCATTGCCGGTAAGGCTATAGGGAGCGTTGGCATCGCCGAACAGATAGCTCAATAGCCAATATAACAACAAAGCAAAGACGCTAAACCAAACAGCAAATTTTTTAGAACCGTAGTGCAGAATGACAGACGCAAAGAAATAACACAGGGCGATCCGCTGCAGCACGCCAGGTATGCGCGTACCGGAAAATGGTCTCAGCTCCCAACCACCGCCTTCGGCCTCGCGGAAGAAAGGAAACCAATACATGAGAAAGCCTAGTATAAAAATGATTGCGGTTCGCTTCAATGTTTTTCTCCAGAAAACACTGTCACCCAAAGCCTCATACTTTTGCATGACAAAGGCCATGGCGTTTCCTACTGCAAAAAGAAATGATGGAAATACCAGGTCTGTAGGCGTGAACCCGTGCCACGCGGCGTGCAGCAGCGGAGCATAGGCAACATCCCAGGTTCCGGGAGAGTTGACGATGATCATAAAACAAATGGTCATTCCCCTGAAAACATCAAGAGCAAGGTAGCGTTGATTCTCTGCCATAAATTTGAAAGGAAAGTTAGGCTTTGCTAAACTGCTCCTATTTTTTTAGAACTCCAAGTACACACCATACACACTTTTCATTTCAAGTCGTCTGCCGCGCACAATTTTCCGTTATATGAAATATCAATGCATGAAAACTTCTTTTTTCTATCGTTTGTCAGGGTGCATCCGCCATATTACGTCTTCGAATGGCCTCGCCCCGGCACCTCACCTTAGCTTGGGATTCTGTTGATGACGGTCTTTGTCGCGCTGTGTTTTCTTTTCAAGGTTTTTTTGGAATGCTTCTGTCAGGTCTACACCGGTCTGATTAGCCAGACAGATCAGCACCCATAACACGTCGGCAAACTCGTCGGCCAGATCTTTGTTCTTATCCGATTCTTTTTCCGACTGTTCACCATACCGACGTGCAATAATGCGGGCCACTTCGCCAACTTCTTCCGTCAGCATGGCCATGTTGGTGAGTTCGTTGAAGTAGCGAACGCCGGTTGTTTTGATCCACAGATCAACCTGTTGCTGAGCTTCCTGAATTGACATGTCTTTAAGATAGCATGATTTGAGATATGAATATACGCCAAAAACAGGTTGTTGCTAAACTTTGAACAAGAAGCAACAACCATGAACAATAAACTATTTTTCCAATTCCTCAAAATCAATATCCATCACCTCATAATTCTTCCACCCCTTGAAGTCGAAATGCCACCATTCCGAGCCGTTCACTTTGAAGCCATTTTTCTCCATCACACCGATCAGCAAAGTCCGGTTCTTTCTGATCTCCGGATCGCTCACTGGTGTTGATGGCCACGCCTCTTTTTTGAACGAATCATATTCGGTTGGCATTTTTAGTTCGCCGCCTGTCTTCAGATCGATCACGGTCAGATCCAGCGCACAACCACGGTTATGTCTCGACCCGCGATACGGTGACGCTACATAGGTAGTGTCTCTGTATACTTCATAAAATTTTACTGTGGCCTTGTAAGGGCGATAAGCATCAAAGATCTTGATGCCCAAACCTTTTTGATTCAGCTCCTGCTGCACAGTCTTCAGCGCCTCCGCCACCGGCCTGCGCGCGTAGGCACGGGCAAGGTTGTAAATTTTCTCATTGGTAAAATTATTGGTCGTAGCATAACGAATGTCCAACACAAGATTAGGAACGAACTTTTCCAGGTTCACGAGTTCCTTCTCAGGACTAGCCTTCACGCTCTCTTTGTATTCTGTAAAAGTCATGGCCTTCAGGCCGTATTTGCTTTGAGCTTGAACGCCGCAGGCCAGCACAAGCATTAACCCAACAAAGAGTATCGGCTTCATATTTTTTGCTTTAACATCGCAGTATAAAGATCAAAATTCTCCTGATCGAAACAGCAAAAGACCACTCGGTCGATCTCGTCATGATCGGCTATAAAGTTTTTCACCTCACGTATGGCGATTCCAGCGGCACGGTCTTTCGGAAACCCATAAATACCCGTGCTAACATTTGGAAACGCAACGGTCTTAACACGATTTTCAACAGCAACCTTCAAGCTGTTGCGATAAGCGTTGGCCAGGTGTTCGTCTTCATTTTTGGTACCGCCATTCCAAACCGGTCCAACGGTGTGAATGACAAATTTGGCAAGTAGCCGGCCACCGCTGGTGATCACGGCCTCGCCGGTATGGCAACCACCTTGTCGCGCACGAATGGCTTTACACTCATCCAACAATGCGGGACCTGCCGCACGATGAATCGCTCCGTCCACCCCGCCTCCGCCAAGCAAGCTGCTATTGGCTGCGTTGACTATTGCGTCTACCGACAGCTTGGTAATGTCGCCCTGTATTACTTCTATCCGGTTCACGCCTTGTTTTTTGTATCTATGATAATCGTCACTGGCCCGTCATTACACAGACTCACTTTCATGTCGGCACCGAACTCACCGGTTTGAACCCGCTTACCCAATAGGGTTTCTATCTCTTTAATAAACTTCTCATAAAGTGGAATAGCTATGTCGGGTTTGGCTGCCTTGATATAAGAAGGCCGGTTGCCCTTCTTCGTGCTGGCATGTAATGTAAACTGACTGACCACGATCATATCGCCATTCACATCTTTTAGTCCTATGTTCATCACCCCTTCAGCATCGTTGAAGATGCGCAGGTTTACAATCTTGGCGGCCAGCCACTCGATGTCTTCCTGGCCATCGGCATCTTCAATACCCAGCAACACCAGCACGCCGGTTTGAATGGAAGCGCTAATTTGTTTCTCGATCTCTACCGAAGCATAAGATACACGTTGAATAACAGCAATCATCTTGGTCGAACTGCGAATGAGGATAAGTTAATGTTATTTGCCGGCTTAGGCAATTTAGGTATTCGAAAAGCCTTTGTGAGTCATCTGTACAAAATCAGAATTTCTGCATCTCGGGCGATTCGTGAATGTGATTTCCTTTTTGTTCCTGCGACGCAAAATACAGCATACTCTTGGCTACTTTGGCTGAATCAATAGCCTTGTAGCGTGCCGGGATCAAAAATCCGAAGGCCTTGTAAAAAAATTTCGCAGCGTCTTCGCCGCTACGCTTCTCTACCCGCGAACCCAGTAATAATGAAGGTCTGAATATGTGCAGTGTGTCAAAACCGACTTCGGTAATAGCCTCCTCCACCTCTCCTTTTACGCGATTATAATAAATGGAAGAATTTCTATCTGCACCTAGTGCAGAGATCAGCAAATACTGTTTTGCGCCCAGGCTGCGTGCAGTTTTTGCGAGCAGAAACGGGTAGTAAAAATCGACCTGATAAAAATTCTCTTTAGATCCGGCCTTCGCCATGGTGGTGCCCAGGCAACAAAATACATCGTCGGGTTTCACACCATGAAGCGTCTCGCTGATCAATTTGAAATCGGCCTTCACTTGTACAAGTTTGGAGTGACTGATGCTGAGTTCCTGACGGGTAATGGCTATCACTTTCTGATAACGGTCACTGTCGAGCAGTAGCTTTAGGAGTTGTTTTCCAATTAAGCCGGTGCTTCCGGCGATGAGTGCGGTTTTCATGTGGTAACCTGGGATTTCTCCCAAGTTAAGAATTTATCGATCTCTGTGTTGAGTGAATTGTACACCCATAGCAAAACACCGAAGTCGTCTGTCAGGCCAGTCACAGGAATGAAATCGGGAAGGAGATCGAGGGGGCTAATGAAATAGATTATAGCGGCAGTGATGACCAGCAACGACTTCCATGGAATGCCGCGATATTGCCCATTAGCGTAAGCCTTGACGAGGCGGCCCAGTATAAAAAATTTTTCCTTGACATTCGAAGCCTTTACATTTTTCCAGTTTACCGCGCGCAGTTTGGCAACAAGTTGAGAGATGAGCAGTAGCAAACGGGTTCGTTTACCTGCTATCATCGCCGCACGGCGTAGCGCCATCGAAAAAAACTTATTGTCCATAATCCCCTTTTTTCCCCCGTCTCCCTGGTCTGCCTTGTCTCCGTCGTCTCGTTCGTCCCTCGTCGTCCCTCGTCGTCCCTCGTCGTCCCTCGTCGTCCCTACAACGATCGTGCCTGCTAAAAAGTGCGCTGTATCTCGCGTTTCAGCTCCGACAATGCGTGTGCCAGGGGGTCGATTGACTTATTAACGGATTTTTCGAATATCTTTTTCGCCAGGTCCAGACTTGTAGATTCGGTGGTCATCTCACCTGCCGAATCATTGATAGTGACGATCAGTTCTTCCTTAGCGTTCTTGATCAGTTCCCAAACTTCCTCGCTCATGTAAACCTGCTGCGATACATTGTGATTGTATTCGCTTCGGACTTCCGCTAATAAAAGTTGATGAAATTCCTTCGCCGGCATACTGGATGTATTGAGCCTCACCAGTAGATTTTGAGGCGCCATACGCTCCAAAAAAAGTGTCATCCGCTCATAAGCTTGCAGGCGATTGGGCAAAACGGTCTCGATGCTCCTGCCGCGCACCTCCAGCTTCTTCAGCTCAATTTCTTTGTGAATGAAAGATCTCATGAGCAAATAAGCCCCGTACAATACTACCGAAGCGGGCACAAGTATTTTTATCAGTTCAATAAAAGCATCCATAAGAATTTATTACCGGACAAATGTGTTTGAAATTTAGATATTTTTGAATCACAAATCTAATAACATGTTCAACAACGTTCAGCCCGTAACCCTGTCAAGCCGCGCTGCCGAAGAGGTAAAACGGATTATGCAAACCAAGGGCATTCCGGCAGACTATGGTTTAAGGCTTGGCGTGCGGGGCGGCGGCTGCGGGGGCGTATCGCTCATTATAGGCTTCGACAAAAAGAAAGACACCGACCTGTCTTACACGATAGACGGCAT
>JBMOKS010000060.1:20011-36288 GCA_049324355.1 Bacteroidota bacterium | reverse complement strand
GGCATTTTCTTTACCGATGCCTCGGGGCAACCGGTACGCGTAGAAACCATCGTGCGCAACATGCCGTCTGAGCTCATCTTCATTGTGCCCGCCGGCCTGGCCCCGGGAGTGCACACAGTCTCCGTGCGCACAATACTGAAGGGCACCAAAGATGTACGCGAGGGCTACCTGCTCAGCGACATAAACATTGTGAAGTAAACATGCCGCTGATTTGTGTGTTCGGGCCGGTTCGCCATAGCGAGCTGGCCCTTTTTAATTATACCCCTCGACCCTTTTTTTAATTTACCCTGGAAGCATATTTTAATTTTGCCCTGAGCCACATTTCGATTTTCTCCATCAGCATAATCAGATTTTCCGCTGACCTCCCAACCGAAAAACCTTCCCTTCCCTACAGTAAAACCTTCCCTTCCCATCGGCAAATACTTCCCTTCCCGTCTATAAATACTTCCCTTCTTTTCGATTTTTCCTTAGAGGGTTTTTCTATTTTTCCCCGGAAGGATATTTCGATTTTCACCGGAGGGGTAATTTTCATGTTGCCTGAACTTCTAAAATTCATCAGCGTTTATCTGCGAAATCCGCGGCTCGTCTTGCATTTTATCTCCCGGGCGAACGCACCATTCATCAACGATCATCAAACAACAAATGTCACCCGCAAGCGGGTTCAAAATACAAATGCCAAATGTTCCTAGAATAATGTCACCCCTCTGGGGTTCTCACACTGCGCGTGGTTCTGGCAATTTCATTAATCCTTGTATCCTATTCCTTCATCATTTTCAGTGCTGATCGCGCATAATAATGCGAATGAAATGTAAATTTTAATTCCACAATAATATCACCCCTCTGGGGTTCTCACACTACGCGTGGTTCCCTAGCACTCGTTGGTGTTATCTGCGAAATCTGCGGCTCGTCTTGCATTTTATCTCCCGGGCGAACGCACCATTCATCAACGATCATCAAACAACCAATGTCACCCGCAAGCGGGTTCAAAATACAAATGCCAAATGTTCTAGAATAATGTCACCCCTCTGGGGTTCTCACACTAGGCGTGGTTCTGGCAATTTCATTAATCCTTGGTTCTGTTCCTTCATCATTTTCAGTGCTGATCGCGCATAATAACGCGGATGAAATGTAAAATTTTAGCCCAGCCCTCGTTAGTGTTGCGCGCAGGAAGTAGCAAAGGGCTCACCAACGAACATGTGGTGCGTGCAAACTCATCGTGCGTACGCGTGTTGGTGAGAACACCAACACGGCTGGGATGCAAAAAATGTTCGCAGTCAACCTGCACAAAAAGATATTTATATAATTCAGCGACGAGCGCGAATTGATCAGAGTCCCGGAAAACCGGTGACTCTGATCGGGGTTATTATTTCTTCTCAATCCTTGTATCCTATTCCTGTATTTATTTTCACCGCTGATCACGCATAATAATGCGGATAAAATGTAAATTTTAGCTTCAAACATCCTGCAATGACCATACACTTATCTGACGACCAAAAAATAAAACTTCTCAACTCAGACGATGTCTACAAAGTAATGCAGTACATACTGCTACGCGAAGAGCAGATAGACCAGGAGAAAGAACACTTCTGGATGATCGGCCTGGCCAACAACAACCGGATACTTTATATAGAACTAGTAAGCCTCGGCAGTGTAAATGCTACAACGGTAGAGCCAATGAACGTATTTCGTGTGGCCGTACTAAAAGGCGCCGTAAAAGTGATCGTCATACACAACCATCCCAGTGGCGAGCTGAAACCCAGCGACCAAGACAAAGATGTGACCGACCGCCTCATACAAGTAGGCAACATACTCAACATAAAAGTTATTGATCATCTCATCATCTCCACTCGCTCTTACATGAGCTTTGCCGACACAGGCTTGTTTGAACAACTTGAGAAAAGCACAAAATGGGTTCCGCAGTTTGAATTGGTTGAGAGGATCAAGAAGGAGGAGAAAAGATTGAGAGAGGAGGCTGTCTCAAACGCAGTGACAACCGAAAGACAAGCTATTGCTAAGAAATTAAAACAAGTAGGAGTAGGAATCGAAGACATCTCTAAGGCAACAGGGCTTCCGATAGAAGAGGTTGAGAAGATTAAGATGAAGGGTAAAAGATAATAATGATTATTGGCAATATTGCTTAAAAGAAACACACCTGAACACGAGACCCTATCACAGTCCGAACGTGGACTACGAAAACGAGATCCCCGTCTGCCGACAGGCGCCTACAAATGCCCATTCACTAATATTCACTAATGACTAATGACTATTGACCAATGCCCATTGACTAATATTGACTATTGACTCTTTTTTTCTTCGACAGCGGGATGGGGCATCCTAAAGCTTCTGTCTCTTTAATTCTTACAGATTCTCCTCTGATCACGGCATCGAGGACGTCGATGAGAAAATTCTCGGTGGGTGCCTGGCGGTATTTACCCAATTCGTAGAACCAGTTGTCGATGGCCCCGCGATAGATGAGATTGTCTTTTGAAAACGGACCGGGATGCCGGTAAACAAAAACTTCAGGTGTTACCTTCGCCTCAACCCGCCTGGCTATTTTCTTTCGTGGATCTTTTCGGAGGTCGAACGTTACCTGGTATTCACTAATAAAAGTTTTGATCTCCCCTTCAGACACCTGCTGCGGAACGTATCCCGTTATCCGTACTTGATTGCGATAGCGGGACTGAATGTCGTTTAACGCGCCGATGTATTTCTGCGAGATCGGACAATCAATACCAATAAATACAATAACGGTAATTGGTTGATCTTGACCTATATGATGAATAGCGAATGCCTTTGACCCATAACTATTGACCATCGAAGGCAAATGCGTAAACCCAATGCCTGGCGCCCTCCCAAAAGCTTTCGGGAGCCCAATAGAGCTCATTAAAAAAATAACAGTCGTCGCGATAAGTTTCATTTCTTTAATCAATCCGTTCCACACCCAGGCCGGGTTTATCGGAACAAGACATAAATCCGTCCTTGAGGATAAAACCGCCCTTCACTACATCTCTGCCTAGATCAAGACTTCCGTCGAGGTCAATGTATTTTGTTTTGCTCGATGCAAACGCCGCGTGCAGCGCTGCCGTGATGCTCACAATGCTCTCGTCGTTACATCCCCAGAAAAGATCTATGCCCGCATGCTGGGCCACGTCGGCGATCTTCAAGCCCTGGCTCACCCCACCACACTTCATGAGCTTGATATTAAAAATTCCTGCCGCACGAGGAGCGCTGATCAAATGCACGGCGTCTTGTGGCGATATCAATGATTCATCGGCGGCGATCTTGTTTCTGATCTCTTCCGGCAAACTTCTCATTTCGTTTACCGCTTTGGCGGGCAAAGGCTGCTCGATCAATTCAATATCAAGATCTTTTGTTTTGCGGTAGAACTCCAGCGTCTGAGGCACATCGTAACCCTGATTGGCATCGATGCGAATCACGATATCGTAACCAAACTTTTCGCGAAGTTTCACCAGCCTCTCAATGTCTTCAGACAGGTCTTTGCCTAATTTTACTTTCAATACTTTAAATCCCGCCTGGATATAATCACTCGCCTCTTTAAGTGTATCCTCTACATTTTTGATACCGATGGTGTTAGATGTGGGCAGGGTCTTTATTTTCTGGCCGAGGTATTTCACCAGCGGCACGCCTAAATGTTTCGTAAACACATCGTGCAGCGCGATATCCAAAGCTGCGCGTGCAGAAGGATTTTTCGGAAATCGCTGCCAAACTTCATAGGTGAGCTGATGAAACTCACGAATATCCCGACCGATCAGAAACTCCAGATTTTTTTCCTGTAACGCTTCCAGGCATTGGTTCAGATTTTCACCTACAACATACTCGCTTGGATTACCGGAACCTGTGCCTGCCTGACCATCGGCGGTTTCAATTTCTACAAATGCGTTGCGCACCTGGTCTACAGTTTTGAAAGCGATTGTATAAGGTTTGGTATTGCCAAGGTCGGCACTCCAGACTTTGATGTTCTTTATTTTGGTCATATTTATACCTGGGCCAGTGTGTTCTTGATCAGTTCTTCGAAAACCGGCACCAACGCCGATACGCCATCTTCCAATGGAAGGATCACAGGGATACCAAGTTCTTTCTGATGTTGATTCGCATAGGCTCGCGCATCCGCTTCGGTCATCTTGGCGGTGTTGATCGTCATGGCAACCGTAGGCGCCCCGTATATCCTGATCAGTTCTATTTCATCTTTAGGGTCCGGAATATAAGCCGGGTAAAACTCCATGTCTTTATACTGTTTTCGAGGCGGATTATGTTGCAGCACAACGCCCGTGGCATCGGCTGAAACAATCCACTCCGCTCCCGCCGGCCCGCTCGGGTTCCTTAGTGCTGATTGTCCTTCAATAAAAATGATATCGGGTTTTACTTCCTGGTAGCACTGATACACCGCGTGTTCCATTTCGCCGGAGATAAAATCATTCAACGTCGAATCAAACACAAAACCATATTTCGCCCCCTGCATCCATCCGGTTTGTCCGGTGTAGATCATCTCAGCTTTGTATCCCGCCTTGCGCATGGCCTCTACCAGAAAACGCGTGGTCGTACGTTTACCCATAGCACAGTCGGTGCCCAACACCGCTATCTTCGGGCACTTCACTTCCTTGATCTTGCCCGACCAGAAGTGGAGGTCTTTAACTTTCTTCGGTTTGCGCACGTCGACAATCTCGAGTCCTTTCTTTTTCGCCAGTTCGGCGAGTTCGGGAATGTCTGAAACATATTCATGTAATCCGTTCACAAGCCCGTAGCCATGTTCGAGTGCGTCTTTCAGCATGGCCCTAAGAGATTCGGGTATCACACCACCCTTTGTTGCCACGCCCACAATACAATAGGTGGCTTTGTCATCAGAAGTTTTATTAAAGTCTGCGATGGAGGCATACACGGGAATGTTCCGCGTCTTTTTATCGAGCACTTCGCCGGCATCTTTGCCCGCATGCTTTTGATCGATAACACCGACAATGTTAAACCTGTCTGTTCCGCGAATGAGCCCGTGTGCGGTCTTGGCACTGATGGTATCCAGAAGTCCTCCGGTGATTACAATGGCATTACTCTTCATAGTTTTTGAATGTTGTAAAGGATAAAAAATTACGACTAATAAACTTTGGTTTTTTTTACAATGAAACTTTAGCTGAATGTATATTATATACACTCAGTTTTTCATCATTCAAAAAGACGGGATAAGGGTTAAGTTTATAGCCGTAAATCCGAATGAAATAACTTCTTCATCTGGCCTGTTTTTTGAGTAACTTTAGTTACCAAAGATTAAAACTATGAAATACCCGTTAGCCTGGCAAGTAAAAAACCTGGTAGGTTTGGTGGTTTTATGCGGATTTACATTAACGGCTCAGGCTCAATCCATCCTCGGTACCTGGCAGCTCACCAAACAAACCACCTGCCTGGAAGATGAGGTGACAGCCGAATCCGATAGTGTGCAAGATCTGGTGGACGAAATGAAAAGTATGGGTTCGGCAGCACCACAGGTAGTTCGTTTTAAAGACAAAGCCAGCGGCGAAGAAACCACCAGGATCCTCAGCAAAAAGAAACCCGCCAACTCCAAATCTTTTCTGTATAAGTTTAGCGGCGAAATGTTGATGATCCTTGACAAAAGATCGCAGACCATTTCCGACAGCTATATAGTCGATAAACTTACCGCCGATTCGCTTATTCTTTCCAACGCTTCGCGAGCCTGCGAAACCAAAATTTTTCTGAAAATTAAGGAAGGCAAATCAAACTGATCTTGCGCCGTTTTGTTTGTAGAATGCTTGGTTGAGGGAGTGAAGTAGTTTCCCTACCTTTGCATTCTTATGGTGGAAACAACGGCGAAAAGGGACATTAGGAAGCTGAAATTGGACGAGCTGAAGGAGTTTTTTATTCAGCATGGCGATAAACCTTTTCGCGCCCAGCAGGTATATGAGTGGCTCTGGAAGAAATCGGCCAAGGAGTTTGACCAAATGACCAACCTTTCGCTTCCCACCCGGGAACTTCTGAAGGCTCATTTTACTATCAATTTTATCAAGGTAGATCACATGCAGCGAAGTACCGATGGTACGATTAAAAACGCCGTAACGCTCCACGACGGACTGGTGGTGGAATCGGTTCTGATCCCTGCAGAAAAAAGGATCACCGCATGTGTCTCTTCCCAAGTCGGATGTAGCCTCGATTGCAAGTTCTGCGCTACGGCGAAGCTCAAACGTATGCGAAATCTGAATGCCGACGAGATCTACGACCAGGTGGTGGCCATCAAACAACAAAGCGAACTTTTCTTCGGAAGGCCACTCACCAACATCGTATTCATGGGCATGGGCGAGCCACTGCTGAATTATAACAACGTGATTGCGGCTATCGATAAGATCACTTCACCACAGGGCCTGAACATGGCTTCCAAGCGACTCACGGTGTCAACCGTTGGTATTGCCAAGATGATCATGAAGATGGCTCACGATGGAGTTAAGTTTAACCTCGCCGTATCACTGCATTCAGCGCTCAACCATGTTCGCTCATCTATCATGCCCATCAATGATTCAAATTCACTGGAAGAACTGGCGGAAGCTCTAAAATATTGGTACAACAAAACCAAACGGAAGGTCACCTACGAATATGTGGTATGGAAAAATATTAACGATACCGAAGAACACGCGCAGGCCCTTTTAAAATTCGGTAAGATCGTTCCCTGCAAAGTAAATCTCATCGAATACAACCCCATTGGCGATAGTGAATTTCAACAGGCTTCAACCGAGGCGCTGAATATGTACATGGACCTGCTGGAGCGTCACGGCATTACCACCCGCGTGCGAAAAAGCCGTGGGAAAGACATCGACGCAGCTTGCGGCCAGCTGGCCAACAAAGCCGAAGCGAGATAGAACTATTCGGGCACTTGTTGCATCCTGCACTCAAAGCAAAAGTCAATCGCTGCTTTTCGGCGGAATATATACGGATTGAACTGAAAGCACGTTTGCATAAGAAACCCTCTCACCTGTGACCAGAATTATTATCTTCTTCACCCTGGGTCTTGCTCTCACTACTGCAGCACAGTCGCAGAAAATGATTCGAGGATTCGTTTCAGATTCCACCTTAGCACCACTACCCAACGTAAACATAAAGTCAAAAATCACAGGTGAATTTGCCGTCTCTGATACGCTTGGCCGTTTTTCTATGTACGTTCCATACAACGACACACTTGTATTTTCACGGATCGGATTTCAAACCGCAGCATATCCGGTGTTGGGCAGCAAAGAAAACATTCTCGTTTACCTGAAAGAAGATCAGCAGGTGCTGCGACCGATTGTTATTCATGGCCTCACAATACCCGGATTAAAAGATCTTCCCAAACAAAGCCCTTTCCGCAATCCGAACTTTACGCCGCTGCCTCCTCAGCCGGGTTTCCATGGCATTCAAACTTTCGGACCCGGCTATGTGCTTGGCGGTCCGTTCTCCTACTTCTCAAAATCGGAACGAGAAAAACGGAAGCTGAAAAAAGTTCAGGCGCAACACCGGCAATCACAGGCGTACACCGAAATTATTGCTTCCGAAGAAGTGAAAGCCGATATGATGAAACATTATTCCATTGACGAGGATGAATACCATCGGTTGTTAGCCTTGTTCAGCGAAAAAAATCCCGACATGATGAGTGAACCCGACCGCAATGAATTAATTTCAGCATTGTTTATATTTTTTGGCGAACATATTTCAAGAAAATAATGGTGCACATTACCCAGGAAGAACATTTCCAGAGCTCACAAAAAGTACGCGACTTTGTTATCGGCATGAGTGACGGCCTCACGGTTCCGTTCGCCCTGGCAGCGGGTCTCAGCGGCGCCGTTGACTCTACCGACATTGTGATCACTGCGGGCTTGGCCGAGATCGCCGCAGGCTCTATCGCCATGGGTCTGGGGGGCTACCTCGCGGGCCGAACAGAAATTGAACACTATGACTCAGAAGAAAGAAGAGAGTATGTGGAAATTGAAAAACTTCACGAAGTAGAGATACGCGAAACAAAAGAGATCTTTGCCGCTTATGGATTGAACGAAGAACTCCAGGAACAAATTGCGCGCGAAATGGCCAAGAACCCGAAGAACTGGGTCGATTTCATGATGCGCTTTGAACTGGGGCTCGAACGACCCGACAAGAATCGCGCGCACCAAAGCGCTTTTATCATCGGCATGTCATATGTCATCGGCGGATTGATTCCGCTCAGCACCTATTTCTTCACCGACTCAGCATCGCAAGGATTGATCTACTCGTGTATGGTCACCTTCCTGTGTCTGATTGTTTTTGGGTTGATCAAAAGTAAACTTACGGGGCAACCGTTAATGAAAGGAGCCCTTCGCGTGACGTTGGTGGGCGCCATCGCGGCGGCTGCAGCATTTTCGATTGCAAAATTGATTGCTTAAGAGCCGATATTGGCTGGATATATATTATGACGTCCGGTCGCGGTCTTGCTGTTTCTTGCTGGCGTTGAAAAGTTTTTCCTTTTCATCCTGCGTCAAACTATCGTAACCGCCAGCGGAAATCTTATCAAGGATGGCATCGATCTCGTCTTGCGAGACAGCGGGTTTGCCGGATTTTTTAACATCGGCATTTTTCTCCTTCCGATACGTCACCTTTACTTTGGGTTTGGGCTTAAATAGGTTTTTCAGAAATTCCAATGTTACCGTCACCCAGCCACCTATATTCGTACCGGCCTGAAGCTGCTTCATATAAATGTATCCGATAAGCGCGCCCCCGAGGTGGGCGATCTCGCCGCCTGCATTCGAACCGACAGATCCCAGAACAGAAATAAAAATGTAAACGATAGCGATATACTTGATCTTGACGGGGCCGAGAAATAAAAGAAAGAAAGTATAATTGGGCAACAGCACAGCCACAGCCGTTAGGATGGCAAAGATAGCTGCCGACGCACCTACCATGCCTGAGGGAGAATTGGCCAGAAAATCCGGAAGAACGGGCAAAGCATTATACGCCAGGAGATACAACACGGCCCCGGCAATCGCGCCCAACACGTACAAGGCAATCAACTTATCACTTCCCAGGTATTCTACAAACAACCTTCCGAACCAGTACAGGCCCAGCATATTAAAAATGATATGCAAAAGTTGCTGAAGGCTGTGAGCAAAACTGTAGGTGACGATGGTCCAGGGACGTGTTAGAAACTCGCCAAACGCCGGCGGTATGGAAAACTGGTCATGAAGAATAAAAAAGTATGTCTCAAGGCCCGTCCATCTCGACAAAACGAATAGCGTACCAAGAATAACAAACAACAGTACGTTGATGATGATCAACTGCACATGGGCGTTGTTATGCCGTTGAAACGCACTCTTAAATTCGTCAAACATAATTTATTCTCTCAAAAGTAACTCCCACCCTGGCTACGCCACAAGCGAATTATAATAAAAGCGAATATGATTCCACCAAGGTGCGCAAAGTGCGCTACGTTTCCGCTCCGGTCCATTAAAAATGTCATCCCACCGAGCACAAAAACAAGGTATTTGGCCTTAATGGGAATGGGAGGGATGAGAAGCATCACTTCCATGTTCGGGAACAGCATGCCGAAACCCATCAAAACGCCATAGATCGCGCCCGAAGCCCCCAGCATGATGCCCATGCTCCCACCGGTCAGGAAAAGATCCATGATAATGTTAAACGCGCCGGCGCCAATCCCGCATATGATGTAGAAAAGTAAAAATCGCTTCGAACCCCAGAAGGTTTCAAGGATCGGCCCCACAAAAACCAATGTCAGCATATTGAAGAAAATGTGCATAAAACTATCAGGCGAATGCACAAACATGTAAGTAAACAACTGATACGGTTTGAAATTCGGTGTCCGTACATTCCACAACGAGAGGTTTACAGTTACGAAGTCACCAATAATCATTTGCAACAAATACACAAGGGAAGTGATCATGATCAGATTCCTGACAGTCGGTGTGAGTCTAAACATCTGCGGTTTTTTAAAACTAACTTATCCTAAAACGTACTGCTCCTATTGACGGTTAAAATAACTTTCAATTTTACTTAACTCAAAAATAAAAAATGTCGGCTTACCGTCAGGAGAATAATTTGGCACAGAACACGCAAAAAGGCTGTCTAACAGCGCGTGCATTTCCTCCTTTACCAACCTTTGTCCGGTTTTGATACATGCCCGCTTGGCCAGCGACCGTGCAAGGTTCTCCTGCAGAGGCAAAGCAAGCTCAGATTGATTGATCTTAAACTGCTCAATTAACCCTTCAAACAATTCCTTTTCCCGCCCGGCCTGAAGATTGGCCGGCACGCCGTGGATCGCCAGGGTATTTTTTCCAAAAACTTCAAACCGGAATCCCAGCCCTTTGATCTCCTGCTCCATCTCTAGAATCAAGGCAAAATCAGAAGCACTGAAAGTGATAGCCTGGGGAAATAAACTTTGCTGGCTTTCCGCCGATTTATTCTTTAACTGATATAAGAATTTCTCAAATAATACCCGCTCGTGCGCGATCTGCTGGTCGATGATCATAAGGCCTGCTCTCGCCTCTCGCACAATATACCGCTGATCCAATTGAAACAACAGCTTCTCTTCGAGGCGTTGTTCGTGGTCAGGCTTGTTCAGCGCACTCTCAAAACGAAGGATTTGAAGTTCCTGTGGTTTTTCTTCGCGCTGCACCTCATTACCCTTCTGCTCCATTCCTTCAAATAATTTTTCCCAGGCCTCACGACTCGACCGGTTGAGGGAATGCGAGAATCGCTCTTCGAAGTAAATATCTTTCGACGGTGTGGCCATTTGGCTAAGTTTGGAGATAATGTTTACATCGGCATTAAAATCCAATGCCGGTGTCAAATTGTGCGCGCCCAATGCTTGCCGCACCGCCGATCGTACTACAGCATATACCGCGCGCTCGTCATCAAATTTGATCTCTGTTTTTGTAGGATGTACGTTCACGTCGATGTGCTTAGGGTTCATTTCGATAAAAAGCACGTAGAAAGGAAAACTGTTCTCCGGAAGCAACCCTTCGAACGAACTCATCACCGCATGGTGAAGATAGTTGCTGCGGATGAACCGTTTGTTCACAAAAAGAAATTGCTCCCCTCGCGTCTTCTTCGCAAAATCAGGTTTCCCAATATATCCCGTAACCTTCACAAGATTGGTTTCTTCCTGGCATGCCGCCAGTTGCTCCTGATACGACTTGCCAAAGAGATTGATAATACGCTGACCAAGCTTTCCGGGCGGAAGGTCGTATACCACTTCATCGCTTTGTAAAAAGGAAAAAGTTAGCTCCGGGTGAGCCAGCGCTAACCGTTGAAATTCGTCTATAATATGCCTGAGCTCTACAGGATTCGACTTTAAAAAATTGCGTCGTGCCGGAATGTTGTAGAAGAGATTCTTCACACTGACGCTCGTACCCTTTTCACAAGCCACAGGCTCTTGTTTCTTCACTTCCGATCCTTCCACCACCAAACAGGTACCCAACTCCTGATCGGCTTGGCGTGTCTTCATCTCAAACTGCGACACCGCCGCAATGGAGGCCAGCGCCTCACCTCTAAAACCCATGGTATAGAGCGTGAATAAGTCTTCGGCCTTACGGATCTTGGATGTGGCATGACGCTCCAGGCTCATCCGGGCATCGGTTTCTGACATACCCAAACCATCGTCAATGACCTGGATCAGGGTTTTGCCCGCGTCTTTCACAATTAACCGGATACTGCCGGCCTTCGCATCAATAGAATTTTCCATCAACTCCTTGACAGCCGATGCCGGGCGCTGCACCACCTCGCCAGCCGCTATCTGGTTGGCAATCGAATCGGGTAGCAGTTGAATGATATCGGGCATTGAGATTGAGATTTCTAAGGCTGCAAATTAATCATTTGACGTCAGCGTATACCAAATAGGAACCAGTTGGCCTGAAAAAAATTGAATTGATCAAACTCATGCAACTTTTGTCATGTAAGACTGATAAAATTGTATCCCAGATCGTTATAACAAAGAAAACGTAACACACATACATGAAAAGAGTATTCTGGTCGTGGTTGATCCTGAGTCTCGCCGTAGTCGCCCAGGCACAACCCTCGAAAAAACAATGGGTTGACAGCGTTTTTAGTACCATGAACCAGACCGAAAAGATCGGTCAGCTTTTTATGTTGACAATTTCCTCCGAGCACGATGAATCGTATGTAGGCGAGGTTAGAAGCCGAATTAAGAGTTATGGCATCGGCGGAATCGTTTTTACCAACGGTGGACCGGTACGTCAGATAAAACTTACCAATCACTTTCAAGGCCTGTCGAAAGTTCCCCTTATGATCGCCATGGACGCGGCGCATGGCCTTGGTTCATTGCTCGACAGCACAATCACATTCCCGGAAGCCACAATGCAGGGCGCGCTGATCAATGACTCACTTGTCTATTATATGAGCCGCGAGATCGCCAGACAATTAAAGATCATGGGTGTTCAAATGAATTTTGCACCCACCGCTAACCTCACCAATACGAGCGAACCTTATCTCTATCCAACCTTCGGTGAAAACAAAAACAAAGTCGCCACCAAGTCACTGATGTATTTGAAGGGGCTTCAACAGGAAGGAATTTTAGCCTGCGCGAAATATTTTCCGATCCGTGGCCTTACGGTTACCGACATCCAAAAAGGTTTACCGATCATTAAACCCTTCATCGACAGCACGCAGGCGTTCCCTTTTAAAAAACTATTTGAAAATGGCCTGCCGGCGGTTATGCCAGCATCAACCGATCTCCCGCTGTTTTATGACAAGAAGAACATCGCAAAAAAAAATCAGTTTACCAGCAGCACATTATCATCAGTATTCACGGGCGATTGGATCGAAAATCAACTGAACTTCACGGGACTTGTTATTGTAGACATTCACCAAATGAGGAGCGCCGTCAGAAGATTTCGGATTGGCGATGCCGAATTATTCGCTTTTCAGGCTGGCAACGATGTGTTGCTCTCGCCTCAGAACATGAGCGCCGCTGTGCGAAAGATCAGGAAGCTACTCAAGAAACAGAAACAGTACGAACTCCAACTGGAGAATAGCGTAAAAAAAATTCTGGCGGCGAAGTATGATGCTGGATTACATAACAGGACTACCCTCCTTACAACCGATCTGCAAAACAAACTAGTTACGCTCGAGGCACAGAGGCTGAGTCAAAAAATGTATGAGCATGCCGTTACGGTAGCTAGCAACGCAGACCATACACTACCCATAAGAATTCTGGAAAATAAAGACTTTGCGTGCGTGTTGACCGGCAACACAACCAGCCACATGGCCTTTTACAACATGGTGTCGAAATATGTTCACGCAGACAGCGTTCGGGTAGGCGCTAAAGTGAATAGTGAAAAACTTCAAAGCAGCCTTCAGGAAAAAGAGACCATCATCGTGGCACTTTTTCCCGAAACCTCGCCTGAAGCGTTTGACCAACTGCTGGGGATCCTGAGGAAATTTGACAATTCGAAAGAGATCATTGTCTGCGATTTTGGTTTTCCGGGTTTTGTGAATGTTGCCGGCGAATTTCCCGCAGTCATATCGGCATACCACGATCCGGAACCTATGCTCAAGGCAGTGCCCGAAGTGTTGTTTGGAGCGCTGCCGGCCTACGGCGTACTTCCTTATAAACAGGGCTCATCGCCCGAGGGAACCGGAATTTCAACACCATACTTGCAAAGGCTGGGTTATACCTTTCCTGAAGAAGTGGGCATGGATGGTAAGACCCTGACCAGGATTGAAGCTGTCGCCAATGAGGCCATCTCTTCCGGCGCTACGCCTGGCTGCATCGTCGTTGTGGCCAAGGCGGGCAAGGTAGTATACGAAAAACCATTTGGCTATCTCACGTACGACAAGGGCGCGCCTGTGAACGATCGAACAATTTACGACCTCGCTTCCGTTACAAAGGTATCGGCAACGCTGCAGGCGGTGATGTTCATGCACGACAGGGGTTTGATCGACCTCAATAAAAAAGCATCGGCCTATTTGCCGGAATTAAAGAATTCGAACAAAAAGGATTTCACATTAAAAGATATTCTCACACACCAGGCGGGTCTTTGGCCCTTCCTTCCATTTTGGGCTCAGACCATGAAGGACTCATTGTACCTTCCGGAATTTTACAGTCATACGCCAAGCACCGAATATCCATTCATGGTTGCAGACAAATTGTATGCGTCGTCGAGCATGAAAGACAGCCTGTGGACATGGATTGTCAACGCCAAAATCCGCGAGAAACCTTTGCGAACACCTTTTGATTATCGCTACAGCGATATGGGCTTTTATATTCTGCAACATCTGTCAGAGAAAATTTTGAATCAGCCCCTGGAAGATTTCATTCAACAAAACCTATATGAACCCCTTGGCTCTTTTTCTACAGGATACCTGCCGTTACTTAAATTTCCGGCCTCTCAGATCGCACCCACCGAAAGTGACAAATTGTTCAGAAAGACTTTGTTGATCGGCACCGTGCATGATCAGGGCGCCGCCATGCATGGGGGCATCGCCGGACACGCCGGTTTGTTCAGCAACGCCCTGGATTTGACCAAACTCGGCCAGATGCTACTACAGGAGGGAAGCTATGGAGGGTATCAATATTACAAACCGGAGACCGTCAGGCTATTCACCCAAAGGCAATTCGCAACCAGTCGACGAGGCCTGGGTTGGGACAAGCCCACGCCCAGTGATTGGAACGGCCCTACCTCTATCTTTGCATCGCCCAAAACTTTTGGCCATACCGGTTTTACAGGAACCTGCATCTGGGTTGACCCCGAGTTTGATCTGGTCTATGTATTCCTGTCCAATCGGGTGCATCCGGATATGACAAATAATAAACTTTTAAACGCCAATATCCGTTCTCGCATACAAGACGTTATCTATCAATCGATATTCAATTATTGTAAGGCCCAGGAAAGGGAGCCCATCGTCCCGGCAGCACAATAAATATCGATTTGGAGAAGTCTGGAAGCAATAAAATCGGTTACTTAATCGACTCAAATATCGATGAATAAATCTCCACTCTTGGATCGGATTAAAATAGGAATAGTCTGCTACCCAACCTTTGGTGGTAGCGGCGTGGTGGCAACAGAGCTTGGTAAAGCGCTTGCTAAACAGGGTCACAAAGTTCATTTTATTACTTATTCGCAACCCAGCCGGCTCGACTTTTTGAATGAAAACCTGTTCTACCACGAGGTGAACATTCAGTCGTACCCCCTCTTTGAATATGCTCCCTACGAACTGGCGTTGGCCAGCACGATGGTGAGCGTGGTTCAGAACGAAAAACTCGATCTACTGCACGTTCATTATGCCATTCCCCATGCCTCGGCTGCCTTTATGGCTAAACAAATCCTTAAATCACAAGGCATTATTATTCCCGTGGTAACAACGCTGCACGGGACCGATATTACGCTGGTGGGCAAAGATGCATCCTACGAACCTGTTGTAACATTTAGTATCAACCAGTCTGATGGAGTCACCGCCGTATCCGAAGATCTAAGAAAAGAAACCTACGCATCTTTTAAGATAACGAACGATATTGAAGTTATTCCCAACTTCATCGATCTCAAAAAATTCAAAAAGCAAAAGAAAGATCACTTTAAGAAAGCAATCTGTCCCAACGGCGAGGCCCTGGTTGTTCACACTTCCAACTTCCGAAAAGTGAAACGAGTCGGCGATGTGATCAGGATCTTCTCCAACATTCTGAAAGAGATACCCGCCAAGTTACTGATGATCGGCGACGGCCCCGAGCGGGTGAAAGCAGAAACCAAGTGCCGCGAACTTGGCATTTGCGACGATGTGCGTTTCCTCGGAAAGCTCGAAGCTGTAGAAGAAGTTCTCAGTGTTGCCGATCTTTTCCTTATGCCATCAGAAAAAGAAAGTTTCGGTCTGGCAGCTTTAGAGGCCATGGCTTGCGAAGTTCCGGTGATCTCAAGCGATACCGGCGGACTACCCGAGCTTAATGTACAAGGTGTAACAGGTTTCATGAGCCCTGTGGGCGATGTGGAAGACATGACCCAAAGAGCATTGTATGTTTTAGATAAAGATAATCTTCCGCGGTTTAAGGAAAATGCTCTTAAAAGAGCCAAGGAATTTGATATTTCGCAGATTCTTCCCCTTTACGAATCATATTATCAGCAGGTTATCGAGAAAATAGCAGCCAAATCGTCTTCATAGGCTCCATTTTTTTTGAGAAACCCGTGTTAGTAATAAATTTGTATGTGGTATTTTAATTGTTAGGAATATTGAAAATCTTCAGGCTCTATGGTGGACGTTACTCCTAAGCACAAAGGCTCAAAGCAGCTATTTAA